>NZ_CP108002.1:6051946-6354543 GCF_041435055.1 Streptomyces sp. NBC_00341
TCGCCGACCTGTACAACCAGCCGATGAACCAGACCGAGCAGCAGTTGCGGCTCACGGTCGAGGCGCTGCGCGAGCGCCAGGAGCACGAGCTGATCAACAACCGCGAGTTCGGCCTGCTCAACAACTGCGACTACGGCCAGCGGCTCCAGCCCCACGACGGTGTGCCCGGTCCGGACGACATGGACGAACTGCTCTCGCGCCGCCGCGGATCGAAGCTCTTCCTGGCTCACCCCCGGGCCATCGCCGCCTTCGGCCGGGAGTGCAGCAAGCGCGGACTGGTCCCGGAGAGCGTGGACGTCGGCGGTCACCGCATCGCGACCTGGCGCGGGGTTCCGATCTTCCCGTCCAACAAGATCCCGGTCAGCGACGCCCGCACCACCTCGATCATCTGCATGAGGACCGGTGAGGCCGAGCAGGGCGTCGTCGGACTTCAGCAGACCGGCATCCCCGACGAGATCGAGCCCAGCCTGTCGGTCCGGTTCATGGGGATCGACGAGCAGGCGATCATCTCCTACCTCGTGACGGCCTACTACTCGGCGGCCGTACTGGTACCGGACGCCCTCGGTGTCCTGGAGAACGTCGAGGTAAGCCGCTGGCGTTAGTCCGTGTCCGCAGCGGGTCCCGGCCGCCACGGGCGGGACCCGCTGCCCGGCACGCGCCGCGGTCCTCAGTAGCCACAGCAACCACCCACGTCCCGGCCCGGAGCGACAGCGTCCGGGCCGGGACGGCAACGACCGGGGTGACCGATTGACCATGACCCGTACCGACGCCGCCACCGAGGGCAACGAGGCCGCGGCTCTTCTGGAGTACACCCGATCCCTCGTCGACCCCCACCTGCGGGCGGCGGTCGCCTCGCTGCCCGGATCCATCCGGCGCGTCGCCATGTACCACTTCGGCTGGCAGCACGCCGACGGCAGCCCGGCCGGAGGCGGTGCGGGCAAGGCGATCAGACCGGCGCTCGTGCTGGCCGCCACCCGGGCGCTCGGAGGTGACCCCAGGGACGCCGTGCGGGCGGCCGTCGCCGTGGAGCTGGCGCACAATTTCACCCTGCTCCACGACGACGTCATCGACGAGGACCGGACCCGCCGGCATCGCGCCACCGCCTGGACGGTGTTCGGCATCCCGGACGCCGTCATCGCCGGCGACGCGATGCTGGCCCTCGCCCAGCGGCTGCTGGCCGAGGACGCCCGAGCGGTCTCGCCACGCGCCTCGGCCCGGCTCTCGACCTGCGTCATCGAACTGTGCGCCGGCCAGCAGGCCGACTGCGCCTTCGAGGAACGGGGCCCGGAGGAGGTCACGCTGGACGAGTGCCTCACCATGGCCACGGCCAAAACGGGCGCTCTGCTCGGCTGCGCCTGCGCGGTGGGCGCGCTCTACGCGGGCGCCGACGAGCGCGCCGTCGGAGCGATGGACGGCTTCGGCCGGGAGGCCGGGCTCGCCTTCCAGCTCATCGACGACCTCATCGGCATCTGGGGCGACCCGGCCCAGACGGGGAAGCCCGTCGGGGCCGATCTCACCGCCCACAAGAAGTCGCTGCCCGTGGTCGCCGCGCTCACCTCCGGTACCCCGGCGGCCGCTGAGCTGGCCGCCCTCTACCGCGGTCCGATGAACACGGTCGGCGAGGTGAGCCGTGCCTCCGACGCCGTCGACCGGGCCGGCGGGCGCGACTGGGCGCAGATCTGCGCCGCGGACCGGATGGCACGGGCCGTGCACCACCTGTCCCGCGCGGTGCCCGACCTGTCCGCGGCGGGCGACCTCCTCGCCCTGGCGGAGTTCGTCACGCGCCGGACCCACTGAGCGAAGCAGTGGGGGAGCCAAGGAGCCGAGGAGTGAAGGAGCGTGACGCGACAGGGCGATGATCGGCCGAGGTCACGGGCCTCGCGCGGGGAAGTGGAGGGCGGCAGGGGGAGTGTCCGAGGCACGGGCTACAGTCCCTGCCCATGACAGATGAGTCGTGGGCAGGGTGGTACCGGGACCGGCAGGGATCCGATGCCGTCATCCTCACCACCGACGGACAGCAACTCCACCTCCGTATCCGGGGAGTCGACTTCGAGGGCGACAGCTTCGACGGCCTCCGCCCCGCGGCGGGCACGCCGGACCAGGGCGAGATGTTCGCCCTGGCGGACGGCGTGCTCAACGACTGCGTCCTGGAATGGGACCTGCCGTTCCCGGTCGTCGCGGACGGGGTGCCCGAACAGGCGCGGCTCAGCTGCCTGCTGTCGCTGCGCCGGCCGGATCCGTACCTCTACCTGGAGCTGCAGTTCGGCGGAGCGGGCTTCCGGTCCCACCGGGCCGAGAGCGACTTCGGCTCCGCGCTCGCCACCATCCAGCGGGTTCTTCCGCCCGGAGTCCGGCTCCAGACGTGCATCGCCTGTGCCTTCTCGGACTACTTCCCGGCGCCCGGCCGAGGTCTCTCCGGCGGCCTCGCCTGCTTCCGGGGGGCCAAAGAGGCCTACCGGGGGGCGGACGGGGAGGGCGATGTCCTCGATCTCTGGGACCGGCGCAGCGGATTCGTCCAGGAGACCTACAGCTGCCCGGAGTTCGAGCCCAGGCCGACGGCCGGCGCGGGTACCGGACACCGCGGAGCGTTCCCCCTCGAACTGGCCTGACCGACGCCTCACCAGCACCCGTACCGGACCGTCACCGAGCCCGCCTGACAGCGCGTCACCGTCAGGCGGGCTCCGCATTGCCCCACGGCCCACGGCCCACGGCCCACGGCCCACGGCCCACGGCCCAATGCCCGTGGCCTACGGCCCAATGCCCGTGCCCCGCTGCCCACGGTCCCGGCCCCATTGCCGCACCTCCATTGTTCTATTAGCATGCAAACAATGGAGGTTTCTATGAACCGTAGAAATGTCGGCCGTGTGGGTCTTGCCGCGCTGCCGTTCGCACTCGCCCTCGCTGCCGACCTCATCCTGTTCGCGACCTGGCGTGACCGGCTCCCCGCGCAGATGGCCAGCCACTTCGTGGGCAACGGCCAGGTGGACGACCACGCGAGCCGGGGTTCGTACATCGCGATCGTCGTCGTGCTGTTCGCCGGGATCGGCGCCCTGTGGGTCCTGATGGCGGTCGCGGGGAAGTACACCGGCCGCTCGTACGGGAGGCTCGTCGCGAGTGGTTATGCCGTCGCCGGAGGCCTCGGCTACCTGATGGCGGTCGTCCTGTTCGTCAACGTGGATGCCGCCCGGGACGCGCAGGGCCGGGCGCAGGGCGTCACGTTCCCGATGTGGCACCTGGCCGCGGGCGTGGGAGTCGCCGCGCTCGCCTTCGGGCTCGGGCTGCTGCTCGCCGCGCTCCTTCCCCGGGAGGAGGACCCGGCCGGTCTCCGTCCGGTCGGCGGCGGCGAACGGATCGAGCTGGCCGACGGGGAGATCGCGGGGTGGGCGCGCAATGCCGGGACCTGGTGGCTGCCGTTGGTCCCGCTCGTCATGATCGGAGGCGGGATCGTCCTGCTGTTCACCGCCGACTGGATCGCGGCGACGTCGGCTCTCCTGGTCGGCGCGCTCCTCGCGGTCTTCGCCCGCCCGTACGTGACGGTGGACCGGCGCGGCCTCACGGTCTCCGGGATGCTGCCGTGGCCGCGGATAAGAGTCCCGCTCGACCGGATCGAGGCGGCGGACAGCCGTAAGATCAATCCCCTGGCCGAATACGGCGGCTGGGGCTACCGGATCCGCCCCGGCCGTACCGGAGTCATGATCCGGTCCGGTGAGGGAATCGTGGCGGACCTGGCCGGTGGACGGCAGTTCGCGGTGACCGTCGAGGACTCGGCGACCGCCGCGGCGCTGCTCAACACCCTCGTCGATCAGCGTCGAACGGAAAAATGACCATGCTTTTCCGGGTCGATCCCACCTCCACCGTGCCGCTCGGCGACCAGATTGCCGCCTGCGTGCGCCGTGCCGTCGCCGACGGGACGGTCGGTCCGGGCGAGCGGCTGCCCGCCGCCCGGGTCCTCGCCGAATCGCTGGGCGTCAATGTGCACACGGCGCTGCGCGGCTACCAGCGGCTGCGCGAAGAAGGGCTGATCGAACTGCGCCGGGGCCGCGGCGCGATGGTCGCCTCGGGTGTCTCGCCGCACCGGGCCAGGCTGCTGGACCGGGTACGCGAGATGGTCGGTGGCGCACGTGAGCTCGGGATGACGGACGACGAACTGCTGGCCCTCGTCCGTACCGAACTGAACCGGTGACAGTCCCGAGCGAGCGAACGAGTGAACGAGTGAACGAGCGCACGCGCGAAGGGCCGAAGGCGCAGGCCTTTGCGCACACGTGAGGGGCCACCCCGTCCTGCGAGGTGGCCCCTGTCCGCGCGTGCTGTGGTCAGGAACCGCTGCGGGCGAGCGCGGCCGCGAAGCCGTTCTGCCAGAGGTAGTTCACCTGGTTGCGCTCATTGGTGTCCGGATACGGGTTGGTGCAGGACGGGCCGGGGCCGCCGCCCGACATCAGCTCGCTGCACGGACCCGAGTAGTCGTCCGGCAGGCCGAGCACGTGCCCGGTCTCGTGAGTCGTGACGCGGGTCGAGTCGTACTGCTGGTTCTGCGCGTAGTCGAGGAAGATGTAGCCGTTGCCGTGTCCGTCGGTGCTGGCGTACGAGCCGCTCGGGTCGTTGCCCTCGTAGTAGGTGAAGTCCGCGTTGGACCCCTCCTGCAACTGGACGTTGGAGACCGAGCTGTTCCAGATCTGCGCGCTGTTGGCTATCTGGGTGCGGAAGCTGGGGGCGTTGGCGGTGCTGTAGACGATGGTGACCGACTGGACGCCCGGGTGGGCGGCCCGCTTCTCGGCCACCGACTTCGCGACCGCCTCGAAGAACGCCTTGTTGGCGGCGGCGCTCTCGTGCGATCCGGAGTGCGAGGTGTACGCGACGTGGGGGGCCGTCGCGGAAGAGGCAGGTGCGGGGGCGGCAGAGGTGAGCGCGGGTGCGGTTCCCAGCGCGGCGGCGAGGCCGAAGCCGAGGCCGACCACGGCCGATATGACGGTCCTGGGGTGTCTCATGGGGGGTCTCCTACCAGTTACCTGTCCGAGGAACCCGTCCGATCATCGGACTCGGACGGGGGCGGTACGGAGAGAGTGTGGGTGAATCGGAGCCCCGGCGGATGATGCCAACCGGCGATAGCGCCGCCCTATCACCCGGCCGTAGCTCCTGGGCGTGGACGCGATGAACCGAGCGGGCACAAACGGTGTCCGGCGTTCCACCTACCGCTGAATTACAGGAGTTTGATGGGATTGGGACGTCTGGTGCTGCATGGCGGCGCCGCCCTAGTCTCGCGGTATGGAGCTTGAGGTGAGGCACCTCAGGGCGCTGTGCGCCATCGCCGACACCGGCAGCCTGCACCGGGCGGCCCGCAGGCTGGGCGTGAGCCAGCCCTCGCTCACCACCCAGCTGCGCCGGATCGAGAACTCCCTCGGCGCAGAACTGTTCAGCCGCGAACGCACCGGCTGCCGCCCCACCCTGCTCGGCCACGCCGTCCTGAGCCGGGCCCGTCCGCTCGTGGACGGCATGCGGGCGCTGGTCACCGACGCCAAGGCGGAGGCGGACGCGGCCCGGTCCGGCGGTCCCCGGCTGCGGATCGGCTGCACCGCCAGCCGGGTCATCGGCGGCTGGCTGCGCAGGCTGCGCATCCGGCTGCCCGGCACGGACATCACACTGCGGGTCGACGTGTCCGCCCACGCGCTGCTGCGCGCGGTCGAGGCGGGCCGGCTCGACGTCGCCTTCGTGCACGAGGTGGAGGGCTGCCCGCTCTACGTGCCGGACGGCCTGGTGCAGCGGGTGCTCCTGGACCGCGAACCGCAGTTCATCTCGATGGCCCGCGACCACCCGGCCGCCGCCCTGCCCGTCGTCGACCTGACCGACCTGGCGGCCGACCGGTGGATGGTCGATCCCACGGTGGACGGCGAATGGGACGGCCTGCGCCGGGTGTTCGGCGCGGCCGGTGTCGCGCCGACCGTGCTGCACGGCGACTACCTCACCGCCGCCTCCCTCGTCGTGCTCGGCGAGGCCGTCGCGCCCTGCCAGCCGACCTCGGGCCCGCGCGACGACATGGCCATCCGCCCGCTGCGCGACGACCCGCTCGCGGTCCGGCTGCTGCTGGTCTCCCGGCCGGGCGCCGACACGGCGGCGGTGTACGGGGAGCTGGAGGCCGCGTACCGGGAGGCGGCCCGGCAGGTCGACGGCTACCACCAGTGGCTCCTGCGCAACCGGAGCCCGCTCGCCCACTCGTCCTGAGCGCGTACCGGAACGGGCCGGGCGGGTGCGGAACGGGTCGAACGCGTACCCGAACGCGTCCGATTCAGCCCAGAGCGAGGCCGGTTCCGGTCCGGGGGTGCGGGGAGGCAGAGTCGGGTCCATGAGGCTTCTGATGCTGGGTGGTACCGAATTCGTCGGCCGGGCCGTCACCGAGGACGCGCTCGCGCGCGGCTGGGAGGTCACCGTGTTCCACCGGGGCCACCACGAGCCGCCGCCCGGCACGGCCGAACTGCTCGGTGACCGCACCGCGGAAGACGGCCTGGCCGCGCTCGAATCCGCCGGTGGGCCGGAGGACGGCTCGTACACCTGGGACCTGGTCGTCGACACCTGGAGCGGTGCCCCCTCCGCCGTACGGGACGCGGCCCGGCTGCTCGCGGGCCGGGCCCGGCGGTACGCGTACGTCTCCAGCCGGTCCGTCTACGCCTACCCGGCCCCGGCGGGTCTGCCGGAGGACGGTCCGGTGGTGGACGGTGCCTCACCCGACGCCGACGGTGACGTCTCGTACGCGCTGGCCAAACGCGGTGGCGAACTGGCCGCGCTGGACGCCTTCGGTGACCGCGCGCTGCTCGTCCGCGCGGGGCTGATCATCGGCCCCTGGGAGAACATCGGCAGGCTGCCCTGGTGGCTGACGCGGATCGCCAGGGGCGGACCCGTACTGGCCCCGGGGACACCCGGTCTGCCCCTTCAGTACATCGACGCCCGTGACCTCGCCGGATGGCTGCTGGACGCCGCCGGGAACGGACTGCACGGACCGTACAACCTGGTCAGCCGCCCCGGGCACACCACGATGGGGGAGCTGCTCGACGCCTGTGTGCGGGTCACCGGCTCCGATGCCGAGCTGCGCTGGACCGACACGGAGACGATCCTCGCGGCGGGCGTCGAGCCCTGGTCGGACCTGCCGGTCTGGCTGCCGCCGGGGGAGCTGTACGACAGCCTGCACCAGGGCGATGTCAGCCGGGCGCACGCCACCGGGCTGCGCTGCCGGCCGGTCGGGGAGACGGTCGAGGACACCTGGAAGTGGCTGTGCGAACGGGGCGGCAGCGCACCCCAGCGCCCCGACCGCCCCACGGTCGGCCTCGATCCGCAGACCGAGGCGAAGCTGCTGACGGGCTGACGGGCTGACGGGCTGTCAGTCCGTCAGGCTGGCGGGCCTACGAACTGGCGGGCCTACGAACTGACGGGCCGACGGGCTGGCGGGCTGGCGGGCTGGCGGGCTGGCGGGCTGGCGGGCGCCCGGTTGGTGGAAGCGGGCGCCCGACCGGCGTGGCACAACTGATAAGCACTCAATAAAGCTGCATATTGCGCTGTATGGGAACAAAAGCGCGTAGAAGCGGTAAAATTCACCGCGTGGCGGTGACGGTGGCGGCAGCGGCGGCCATGGTGGGGGCCATCGCGCCCACCGCCGCCGCTGATCCGCTGCCCGGCGGACTCGGACCGTGTCTGGGCGACGACTGCCCCACCGACTGGAACGACCCGAACAACGGACCCGTGGTCAACCACGACAGCAACATCAACATCTACGTGGGTGGCGACTACCTGGTCAGGGAGGCGGCGGCCGAAGCCGAGGGGAAGATCGTCACTCTCGGCCGGTTCGACGTGAACAAGCGGGCCGGAGCCTCACAGATCTACGACGTCGGCGTCGCGGGCGTCGGCTCACGGGTGCCGCCGCCCAACGGCAGCGACTACCTGACGGTCGGCGGCGACCTCACGATCGCGAGCGGTCAGCGGCTGCTCGCGGAGGAGATGGCGAACACCGGACGCGTCCGGTACGCCCAGACGCTGAGCGGCACCGTCGAACCGGACACGGCGCCGATCAGCGACCCGGACGCGATCGTCCCCTACGCGGACCTGCGCGGGCAGCTCACCGAGGCCAGCCACTGCTACGCGTACGACGACAACGCCGACCACCGCCGTCCGGTGACCGGAACCACCGAGAACAACGGTTCCGAGACCGTGTTCACGGGCGACGGCACCTCGCCGCTCCAGGTCTTCGCGCTGGACGCCGATATCGCCTCCGGCACGGGCGGCGACCAGGGCATCGTCTTCAGCGGTGTCCCGGCCGGCGCCACCGTGCTGGTCAACGTGTACGGCACGACCCGCAACATCAGTACGTACATGGGGTCGCTGCCGCAGTCCGGTCTCCGCGAGAACCTGCTGTGGAACTTCCCGGACGCCACGCAGATCGGGCTGGGGGGAAGCGGCCAGTTCCAGGGCAGTGTGCTGATCGGCCAGCAGTCGAGCCAGACCCGGCTGGACGTAAGCGGAACCAACGGCCGTTTCTACAGCGCGGGTTCGCTCACGCACACGTCTGCGGGCGAGTCGGGTGGTCAGGAGCTGCATGCCTACCCGTTCGACGGCGATCTGCCGGACTGCGACGCGGAGCCGTCGCCCACGCCGACCCCGACGGACTCACCCACCCCGACCCCGACCCCCACCCCGACGCCCACGGACTCGCCCACGCCGACCCCGACGGACACGCCGGGACCGTCGCCGTCGCCGTCGGAGTCGACCCCCGGCCCCCGGCCCACCCACTCCTGGCCGCACCGGCCCCATCCGGGAGGAGAACTCCCGAACACGGGTTCGCGCGGCGGTGAATGGGTGATCGGCGGCATCGCGGCCGCGCTGCTGGTCGCGGGTTCTGCGGCCACGCTGATGGCACGCAGGACGCGCCGACGCGGCTGAGACCCCACTGGTCTGGCCTAGTTTTGGTCCATGGCCGAACTTCTGCACCTCACCGAAGGCCCGCTGTGGGAGGCGGCCCGCGGGATCGGGACGTACGAGATGTCCACCCGCGGCCGCACCCTGCAGGAAGAGGGCTTCATCCACTGCTCGCTGCCCCACCAGCTCCCCGGTGTGGCCGAGATGCTGTACGGCGCCGGGAGCCGGGCCGGAGGCGGTGACCAGGACCTGGTGGTGCTGGTCATCGACACCGAGCGGCTCCCCGCGCCCGTGCGGTACGAGTCGGTCACACCCGGCGGCGAGGAGTTCCCGCACATCTACGGACCGGTTCCGGTCGACGCGGTCGTGGAGGTGCGCCCCTGGCAGCGCAAGGAAGGCGACCCGTCATGACCTCATCGGACGACGACAGGACCGGCCCCGACGACCTCACGAACGGCCCCCTCACGGCGGTCACCGGCGCGAGCGGTGCGCTCGGCGGCCGGGTCGCGAAGCGGCTGGTCCGGGCGGGCGTTCCGGTCCGGCTGCTGGGCCGGGACCCGTCTCGGCTGCCCGAACTGCCCGGCGCCGACACCGCGCCGGCCGCGCCCTACGGCGATGGGGAGGCGATGCGCCGCGCGCTGGCGGGGGCGCACACCCTGTTTCTCGTATCGGCGCACGAGAGCCCGGACCGGGTGCGCGAGCACATCAGCGCCGTGGACGCGGCGACGGCCGCGGGCGTCGAACGGATCGTGTACGTGTCGTTCCTCGGCGCGGCGCCCGATGCGACGTTCACCTTCGCCCGGGACCACTGGGAGACCGAGGCGCACATCCGGGTCTCCGGCGTCCGCCACACCTTCCTGCGTGACAGCTGGTACCTCGCGGGCCTCCCGGCGATGACCGGTGCCGACGGCGTGCTGCGCGGCCCGGCCGGTGACGGCCGGGTGGCCGCGGTGGCCCACGAGGACATCGCGGACGCCGCGACCGCCGTACTGCTGCCCGGCGGCGCCACCGCGGACACCGCGCACGACGGGGCGACGTACGAACTGACCGGCCCCCGGGCCTTCACCCTCGCGGAAGCGGCTGAGGAGCTGAGCCGGGCCGCCGGACGGGCCATCACCTATGTGCCGGAGACGCGGGAGGAGGCCTACGCCTCACGCTCGGGGTACGGGGCGCCCGACTGGGAGGTGGCGGGCTGGGTGACGTCGTATGAGGCCATCGCGGCCGGCGAGATGGCCACGGTCTCGGACGCCGTGCAGCGGCTCACCGGCCGGCCGCCCAAGGACCTGGCCAGCTACCTCAGGGAGCACCCGGACAGCTACCGGCACCTCCTCCTTCCGGGCTGAGGGCGTCGTGCGCACGGAAACCCCTTGGGGCCCCTGGGATCCGCTGTCCCTCCCCGGAACCGCCGCCCTGCTCGCCCCGCTGCGCACCCCGTGGTGGATCGCGGGCGGCTACGCGGTCGAGCTGGCCGTCGGCCGCGCCTACCGCGAGCACGGTGACGTCGACGTGCTCCTGCTGCGCCGGGACCAGCTCGCCGTCCAGCGGACGCTGCCGGGCTGGGAGTGGTGGGCCGCCGATCCGCCCGGCACGCTGCGGCCGTGGGACTCCGGCGAGGTCCTGCCGGCGGACGTCCACGACATCTGGTGCCGGCCGGGGCCGGACGAGCCGTGGCGCGTCCAGTTCATGCTCGACGACGTGGCGGGCGACGACTGGGTGTTCCGGCGCGACCCCAGGATCAGGCTGCCGCTGGACCGGCTGGGCGCGGTCTCCGGGGACGGCGTCCCGTACGTCGTGCCGGAGGTCCAGCTGCTGTACAAGTCCCGGTCCCGGCGCCCCAAGGACGAGCTGGACTTCGCGGCCGCGCTGCCCGTCCTCACTGACGGTCAGCGCTCCTTGCTGACCGAGACGATCACCCTGGCCGAAGGCGCGGACCACCCCTGGGCGGCCCGGCTGCGGGCGGGCTGAGTCCCGCACCCCTGGGCGGCCCGGCTGAGTCCGGCTCAGCTCACGTACGCACCCGCCCTCGCGGCCGCCGCGGCGGCGTCGGCGGCCCGGTCGGCGGCCGCCGCGTCGAGCGGGTCGCCGCTGGCCAGCAGTCGGTAGTAGAGCGGCGCGGAGACGGCTCGGATCACCTCGTCCGGATCGGTGCCCGCAGGCAGCTCCCCGCGCTCGACGGCCTCGGTGACGCAGCCGGACCACTCCTTGATGCGGATGGCGTAGAAGCGGTGCAGCGCCGCCGCCGTGCGCTCGTCGCAGGTCGCCGCCGCGATCACGGAGCGGAACAGGGCGCCCTGGCGGGCGTCGGTGAGGGTCCTGAGCACGAGCCGGGCGTTGGCCCTGAGGTCCTCGTCCAGTGAGCCGGTCGCCGTGCGCGGGGAGGACTGCTCGGCCATGTCGTCGAGCAGCTCCGCGATCAGCCCGGTGGGGCTCGACCAGCGGCGGTAGACGGTCGTCTTGCCGACCTCCGCGCGGCGCGCGACATCGGCGAGATCGAGGCGGTCGAAGCCGTGCTCCGCCAGCGCGTCACCCGCCGCGCGCAGGACGGCCTCCCGGACCCGGGCGGTGCGCCCGCCGGGCCGGACCGTACCGGGTTCCACACCCTCAGACGTCATAACGGGTCTCCAGTTCCATTAACACCCTCTCCTCTGCTACGGTCGCCTCATCTTAACGGAACTACGGAACCGTTAACACCTCGACCCGAGGAAGGCCGACCATGTCCGCACCCAGCCAGACCCCGTCTCGCACACCCCGCGCGCCCCTTGGCGCTACGCCGCAAATGGATGCCGCTCCGCCGTCGCCGCCCCGGATGACCGGCCGGCAGAAGCTCGTACTCGCTCTCCTCCTCGGCGCCCAGTTCATGATCGCGGTGGACTTCTCGATCCTGAACGTCGCACTGCCCGTCGTCGGCGAAGGCCTCGGCTTCGCACTTGCGGACCTCCAGTGGATCGCCACCGCGTTCGCCCTCGCCGCCGCCGGATTCACGCTCCTGTTCGGCCGGGTGGCCGATCTCGTCGGCCGTAAGCGCCTGTTCGTCGGCGGCATGGTCGTCCTCGGCCTCTCCTCCGCGCTGGGCGGGCTGGCGACCTCCCCTGAGGTGCTGCTCACCGCCCGGGTCCTCCAGGGTCTCGCCACCGCGGCCGTCACCCCGGCCGGACTCGCCCTGCTGACCACGGCTTTCAAGGAGGGCCCGCTGCGCGAACGCGCCCTGGGCCTCAACGGGGCCCTGATGTCCGCCGGGTTCACGGCGGGCGCGATCCTCGGCGGGCTGCTCACCGATCTGCTCTCCTGGCGCTGGGCGTTCTTCGTCAACGTGCCCGTCGCCGCGCTGGTCGTCGCCCTGGCCCCGTCCGTCATCACCGACTCACGCCCGGCCGAACGGCCCCGCCTCGACGTGCCCGGAGCCGCGACCGTCACCGGCGGCCTGCTGCTCCTGGTCTACGGACTGACCCAGGCGGGCGCGACCGGCTGGACCACGCCCACCACCCTGGCCGCGCTCCTCGCGGGCATCGCGCTGCTCATCGGCTTCTGGTTCGTCGAGAAGAGGGCCGCCGCACCGCTCGTCCCCGTCCACATCCTCAAGCGCCGCAGCGTCATCTGGGGCAACGCCACCGGCCTGATCGCCTTCGTCACCGAGACCTCGCTGGTCTTCCTGCTGACGCTCTACCTCCAGGAGGTCCTCGGCTACTCGCCCCTCGCGACGGGGCTCGCCTTCGGCGTCCTCGGCATCGGCACGGTCATCGGCGGCACCCTGGGCGGCCGGGCCGTCGGCCGGTTCGGCAACCGCACCACCATCGTCACCGGCGGCGTCGTCCAGGCGGCGGCCACCCTCTCCCTGGTCGCGCTCGGCACCTCCGGGACGTGGATCTGGCTGCTCCTGGCGGCCACGTTCATCGGGGGCATCGGCAACATGCTGATGATCGTCGGCTTCATGGTCACCGCCACCTCCGGCCTCCCGGACGAGGAACAGGGCCTGGCCACGGGCCTCGCCACGATGACCCAGCAGGTCGGCATCACCCTCGGCATCCCGGTCATGAGCGCCGTCGCCACCGCCCGGATGGCCGCCCTGGGGGACACGGGCCCCGACGGGGTCCTCTCCGGGGTCGCGGTCGCGATCCTCGTCAACTCCGCGCTGGTCCTGGCCGGGGCCCTGCTCGCCGGCGCCTTCCTGGGCCGCGGGCGAGCGGAGCGGGCGGCGGTCACGCCATCCTGATCACGCCGCTGATCGCACTCTCCCGATCACACTCTCCCGATCACACCGTTTTGATCGAGCCTCCGTCGATGATGTGGTCCGCGCCGGTGGTGCTGCCGGCGCGGGGGGAGGCGAGGCAGGCGACGAGCGCGGCGACCTCGTCCGGGTCCACGAGCCTACCGGTGACCATGCCGACGGCGGCCGGGAGACCGGCCAGGAGCTGCTCGTGCTCCACGCCCATGGACCTGGACAGCTCGGCCCCGTACCCGTCGGGACTCTCCCACATGGCGGTGCGGACGGGGCCGGGCGAGACGGTGTTGACGCGCACGCCCAGGGGACCGAACTCCTCGGCCAGGGCCTTGCCCAGCGCGGTCAGCGCCGCCTTCGCCGTGGTGTACGGGACGGGGCCGGCGTGCGGGGTCCTGGCCCCGTTCGAGGAGATGTTGACGACGGAACCGCGACTCTCCGTCAGGTGGGGCAGGGCCGCCCGGGTGGTGCGGACGGCGGTCAGGAAGTTCAGGTTGAACGCCTCCGACCACTGCTCGTCCGTGAAGCTGAGGAAGCCGCCCGTCGGGTCCGCGCCCGGGTCGCCGCCACCGACGTTGTTCACCAGCAGATCGAGCCCGCCGAGCTCGGCGGCGGCCAGGGCGACGAGCCGGCCGGGGGCGTCGGCTGCGGCGAGATCCATGGCGACGCAGATCGCTCCGGTCTCCTTGAGCTCCGGCGTGATGGTCCGCGCCGCGCCGACCACGCGCATGCCCTCGCCCGCCAGCGCGGAGACGGTGGCCAGGCCGATTCCCCGGCTTGCGCCGGTCACGATGGCGGTCTTGTCGGTCAGTTGCAGGTCCATGAGGCACCCCTCTGCCTAGATGGGTCGCTAGTGATGCAACAACCCTAGAACCTGCAACACTAATGTCGCAAGTTAAGGGCGACCGGCGACTGTCCCGTAGCCTGTTCGAACAGACACTGGGATGTGAGGAGCCTCGTGGACCGGAAGAGTCAGCAGCGACCGTTGCGCGCGGATACGGAGCGGACGGTCAGGGCGATCCTGGAAGCCGCGGAGCGGGTCCTCGGCGCCAACCCGGCCGCCACGATGGAGCAGATCGCCGAGGCGGCGGGCGTCGCCCGCACCACGGTGCACCGCCGGTTCAGCAGCCGCGAGGCCCTGGTGTCCGCCCTGCGTGAGTGGGCTGCCCGGCAGTTCCACGAAGCCGTGACGAGCGCCCACGCCGACAGCGCCCCGCCACTGGTCGCCCTCTACCAGGTGACCGCCAACGTCCTGCGCGTCAAGACCGGCTGGGGCTTCGCGATGGGCGCCACCACCCCGGAGGACCCCGAGGTGGCCCGCGTGCACGCCGAAGTGCTCGACCAGTGCGAGCGGCTGTTCCGACGCGCCCTGGAAGCCGGCGTCCTGCGCCCCGGCACGGACCTGGCCTGGGCGCGCCGCGTCTACTACGCCCTGATCCACGAGGCCGCCCAGACCCGTGCCACCGAAACCGGGAACGTGGACGAACTGGCCGCACTCGTGGTCGACACGTTGTTGCGCGGGGTGGGGCAGGGCGGGCTGCTCGGCTCTTGAGGGGGCGGCGTGGCACCGCTCATCGGTTCGGGCGCGGGCTCACCTTCCGAAGGGGTCAGCCCAGGCGTCCCAGGCATCTCAGGCGTCCCTCGGGAAACCTGTACTCCATGAGGAGGTTCTCGCCCTCGCTCGCCACCTGCCGGAACCCGGCCTTCTCCCAGGCACGTACTGCCCGCAGATTCCCTCTCGCGGGATCGACGGTCACGCGCCGCCACCCAAGGTCCCCGCCCAGGTGCGCAAGGAGCACGCGAGCCGCATCCGGCCCCAGGCCCCGCCCTCTCGCTTCCGGCCCCAACACCATGTCGATGCCGCCTTCGGCCACTCCGGCCCGCCAGTACTGGGCGTAGCCCACCGGTGTGCCTTCTGCCAGCACCAGGAATGACTCCACACGCGGCCGGCGCCTCCCCACGTACTTCTCAGCCACCTCGGCACGCGATAGCGGTACGCCGCCCCAGTGCTCGACGAACTCAGGCGAAGCGAACCACTGGGCCAGCAGGTCCACATCACCCTCGGCCGTCGGGACAAGCCGGGTCAGCACCCCGTCGAGAACGACTCCATCGGCCATCAGCCACTCTCCGGTTCGGCTGGGAAGGGCACGCAAGGCGGCAAGTCACGTCATGCAGGGGTGCCGTAGTAGCCAGGCTGTGCCACCAGGATTGAGCTGAAGTAGTAACCCTGCTCTTCCTCCGGCTCGTCGTCGGCAGCGAACGGACGCCAGAAACTCAGCAGCGGATCTTGGGCTATGAACGAAGCAGTGTCGTCGGGGTCTTCCTCGATGGAGGCCAATCCACCAACGCGCCGGACGACCTCCCGGGCCGGAAGGGCGAATACGTCCACGTCCCGGAAGAGCACTCGGTCCGTCTGGGTAGACGGCCTTCCCAGCTCGATGGCTTCGAGGGTGTCGCGGACGCAGTGGATGCTGATCATCAGCCCGCTGGGGCGGAAGACGTGCTGACCTGGCCGGTCGGACTCCGATACTGCGGAAGGATCACGGAGCGAGTAGAGCGCCATGCCGGCCGCGTGCCGAGTCATTCCGATCCGCAACGGGCCAACGCCGGTCGGCGGGGCCGAAGTCCATGCCGGGCATGATGCCAAACGGGTCCGACACCGAGCGGGGACCTCCCGGCGGACGGCTGCCCTGTCGCGGGCTTGCCTCGAACTGCCAGCGGTTCCAGGCGGTGCGGCAGGATCCTGGCGATGCTGTTCACTGCCCTTGCCTGCGACTGGGGCTACCAGCTGCCGGATGGCCGACTGGGATCGACCTTCAGCCGCAGCCGGACGTAGTCGCTGTCCATGGGGCCCGGACGCCGCGCACCGTCCGGCCGCCAGCCGTGCCGGGCGTAGAAGCGCTGCGCACGAGTGTTGGACGCCCAGCACTCCAGCACTCCCTCAGCACACCCCGCGGCGGCTGCCCGCACGACGAACTCCCGGTGCAGGGCCCCGCCCACCCCGTGTCCCCAGGCGTGCGGCAGCACCCCGATCTGGTACAGCTCATAGTGCGTCGCGGAGCCGAGCTCCTCGTGGTGCGGCGGACCGGCGGTGAGCAGGCCGACCACCGAACCATCCGAGTCCTCCGCGCACAGCGTGGTCCGCGTCCAGGTGGCGAGCACCCGTGCCCAGGCATCGCGCCGCTCCACCCACGCGTCCGGGGCGGCCAGCTCCTGATCAGGCATGCCGCCCGCGGTGTAGTACGCGGTCCGGGTGCGGGTGTGGACGTCTGTCAGGGTGTCGACGTCCTCGGTGGTCGCCTCGCGGAGGCGAAATCCCTCGTCCATGCCCCTCCGGACGCCCTCGCCGGCCCCATCAGTTCCCCCTCGTCAAGCCGTTACCGCCTGCCGTCACCGACCGAGGCGGCCACCTGCCCGTCCCGGCTGTCGAACAGTGACGGTGGCTTCCCGGTGCGGCTGCACGATACAGCCCTCGTCAGGGACTACGCCCGTCTGTACCCCGGCCAGTGGCGGCCGGGGTACAGACAGGTGCACACAGGGTGCGGCTGCGCGAGCCGTGCATCGCTGGAGGGAGATCAAATCTGTCGATCACGCATCCGTTGCGTGCGGGATTCCTGCAACCAGGTCAGATTCGCGAGTACGTCTCCGATCTGGCCGCGCAGCCCCCGGATGTGCGCAGGGCAGCCATATGTATGCGGGCCGTCGGTGCGCCCAACGGGCTTGACGAGGCCGGTGGTGCCGCAAGTGATGCAGGCTGACGTCACGCAGCTACCCCTTGCTGCGGGCTCTTCGGGGCGGCGACGAGACGGCTGCGTGCGACCTCTTCGTAATCGGTATGCCCCATCCGCCCGGCGTGCTTCAGCGCCCAGTGATCCGGGTCGATGTGGGAGGGGCTCGGCTCGGACGTCGCGGTGCAGTCGGGTTCGAGGCAGCGGACCACGATGACGGTCTGCGGCAACTCACCGCGAGGAGCGCCGATCGTCCACTCAACGAACCGCATCACCGAGCGGGGACTCATCGGCGGGTCTCCCGCCAGGCGCGGCCGAGGTGGGCGGCGGTGCCGCACGGGGTGCCGGCGCGGCAGGCAGCGCACTGAGCAGTGTGGCCGAGGAGTTCCCGGTACGCGGCCTCCGTGTCCGCCGCACGGTGGCGGGGGCATTCGCAGTCAGGGAAGGCTGCCGTGCGATCTACCGTCACAACCGGGATGACCGGGGCCTCCGGCCGCAAGACGCGGGTAAGGCCGTGACGGTCAACCTCGTATACCTTGATCGTCATCACGGGTGACCACCCCGTCGCTGATGGTGAGGAACGTGGTCCATGATGACTTCCCTTCCACTACGCTGAATTGCCCGGTCAGGGCTGTGACTTCGACAGTAGGGAGCAGCGGACGCTGCTTGAACCGACCACAGGTACGGGTGCCCGGCCGGGGTTGCCGGGCGAGGGGGAAGCCATGGACATCAACCCGTTGGCCACCCTGACCAGCGGTCAGGGAACAGTCGCCCGCAGCCGCAGCGGCATCATCTCCGGGTACGTCTTCCGCGTGATCCGCGAGCAGCTCGGACATACCCAGGACACTCTCGCGGAGGAGTTCCACGTCTCATCCGACACCATCGCCGGATGGGAGTCGGGTCGCCGGCCACTGACCGCGGTGCCCGTCGGGCAGATGTTCATGCACCGTCATCAACTCCTGCAGCTGGGCAGCGCACCCTCTCTTCTTGCGGTGCTGGAGCGAGCCATGGAGGCGGACGTCCTGCTGTCCGGCGCGCTCGACGAGGACGCAGAGACACTCGACAGCCCGATCGGGGCGTGGGTCATGCGGCGCGACCTCATCGAGGTTCTCTCCTGGCCGCTCAACGGCGTCGCGCCCACACCGCTCCGGTCTCTTCCTGACCCGCCCCGCCCGCGACGCGGCCCCGTGCCGACCGGGCCGGAGCTGGCGACCGACGACCGGAAGAGGTTCTTTTCCCGCATGCGTCGCACCGCCGAGCAAGCGCGTGGCGCAGAGTGCTTCCTCCTCCGCCGCCAGGCCCTCTACCTCGCCGGTTACGACGACGCCGCGGATACCTCCGAATGGCTGGCACTGCAACAACGCACCGAGCGACCTGGCGACTGGCTGACGGTGTGGCTCAACTCCCGTTCGGTCGCAGCTGTGTCGGCCAGGCAAGGGGACCAGGAGCGGATGGGCCACTTCATCACGGCAACCCTCGCCGACAACGACGCGGGCGAGGCGGCCAATCTGAACTACTGGGCCTACTGGGCCTACTGGATCGGCGAGGCCGGCGGTCTCCAGCTGTCCGATGACTTCATTGCTATCCCGAACCCAGGCCCTTGGCCAGGGGACAAGCTGATGCGCCACCTCGTCCGGGGCCTCACTCCACGTCATGGGTTCTTCGACCTCAACGTCCACACTCTGTGGACTCTGCTTGCGGCCCGCCCGAACCTGCTGCGTCCCGGAACTCGTGCCGGACTGGACCTGCGCGCTGCCCTCCCCGTGATGTTGGATGGCCGGGAGCTGTCGGCGCGCACACGCCGGGAACTCGAAGCCATCCGGTACGCGATCCGCCTCGCCGAGGCGTGAGAGGAGACGGGCGTGGCTGACGACCTGTCCGCAGTGGCGCGCTTCCTGTACGAAGCGGGCACGCTCAAGCACACGCGTCGAAGCGGCTGGTGGATGGCAGGCGTCAAGGATCCGGAGAGTGTCGCCGAACACTCGTGGCGCACCTCGCTGATCGCCTCACTGATCGCGAAGCTGGAAGGAGCCGACCCGGCGCAAGCCGCCTATCTCGCCGTATGGCACGACACGCAGGAAACCCGCACCGGGGACGTGAACCATGTCGGGAAGAAGTACGCCCCCGCCGGTGACCCACAGGCCGTGACCGCCGACCAGACGGCCGGCATGCCCGAAGCCCTCGCGTCCGCTGTCCGCCTTGTCGTCGCCGAGTACGAGGCCAAGGAGTCTCCCGAGGCCATCTGCGCCCGGGACGCGGACAAGCTGGAATGCCTGCTCCAGGGCATCGAGTACCAAGCCCAGGGCTACGAGAACGCGCAGCGCTGGATCGACAACAGCCGCGGCCGTCTGGTCACTGGGACGGGGCAGCGCCTTGCGGACGAGCTCCTCGGGCAGGGCTCGCTGGACTGGCTCCGCGAGGCCCTCGGCGAAACGGAACACTGACCCAGAACGCGAAGAAGCGCCCCCCGCCGCAGCCGGACGGATTCCAGGGACCGTCGCGACCCAGGTGAAGTGGTCAGTGCCGCCGGCCGGTTTCGCCGCCGGGGCCTACCAGGACTGGTTCGAGCCCTGAGCCGGTGAGGCTCCAGGACTCGTAATCGGGGTCCGGATCGACGCCGAGTCGAGTGCCGTCGTCGAAGCAGAGGGACAGGGTGCCGAGCCCGGTGACCTCGGCTTCGATGACGACCTTGGTGAACAGGCCGAGGAGCGGTGCCAGTGCCGTTCCCGTCCCGGGCAAGAGGACCTGGGTGCCGACGGCATCGGTGACGGTGATCCGCGTCTCGATGACGAGTTCGCCGTCGAGACGGATGCGGCCGTCGCGCTCGTGATCAGCGAAGCTGATCCGTACCTGTTAGTCGAAGGCGATGCGTGTGACACGGGCGCCGACCAGTTCTGCGGGGACTTTCACCACGCCTCCAGTGGCTCAGTGGGCCGTGAGCAGTGTAGACAGGCGCTCAACTGGGTTTCCCGGCCGAGCGTCTTGCGTGAGCGGCTGTTGAGCTCGGCGGTTGCGGTGGACCGGGGCGTCGGTGGAGACGTTGAACTCGTGGTGACGGCCCATCTGGCTGCCCTGGCACCAGGTCAAGGAGCTTCAGGGGAGAGGCCTTGACGGTTTCGACCAGATTGGGTTTGTCCATGAGAACGGGCTCTGGCGCACTGCGAAACACAGCCACCGAGGCCGCGACCGCAATTCCCGACGCCTCCCTCGGGAACTCGGCACCGCGGAGCGCCCCGCCGAGATCCTCAGCCGGCGCATCACCGCGCAGCCGAACAGGCGGACGCAATCGGCTCGAAACGCACGCGGCCAAAGAGAGGCCATGTGGAACTGACCAGCTGGGTAGGCGTCTGCGAGGAGCTGGGAGAGACGCAGCGCGCTGCGACGGTGCTCTCGTCGATCTCGGCCTCACGCTTCATCTCCCGCAGAGGGCGTGCGCTCCTGGGCGCGGTCGCGCATACGGCCGATCTCGGTTGCCGGATACGAGCGATCCGGTGGTGCCGATGTCCAGGCGGGAAGAAGCGCGACCGACTCCTCTGCCGCAGAAGCCCGGCGGGCCAGGTGCGGTCAGGTGGCCGTCATGGCCAGCGAAATCGCAGGTCAGACGGTCTAGCCGAGGATCAGGCCTTCTTGGTCTCCTAGGTTCCGTCCGCTCCTGGCCATCGCGGACAGAACCTAGTCCGCGATGGCCAGGAGCTGCACCAGGCCAACCCAGTTCTCCTCGTCAGCTTCGGTGTGGACGGCGCGGACCCTAGAGCGGCCAGGAGGCAGCGAGATCCCTGCCTGTACAGGAAGTCCACCACCCGGATATTCCACGTTCAGCTCAGCACCTGCTTCGGCGGAGTCCATGAGTACAGCGGGACCGTCCGTGATCCACATCCCGCACTCCTCCCACTGGGTGACGAGATCTGCGAGGACAGCTGCTGCTTCCAGGCACCTCAACAATTCGCGGCTCTGGGGACGGTCACCACGGACGCGTCGGTAGGCGCCACCAGCTCCCTGGAGGCGACGTCTGCAAGGTGCGCCGGAGCGTCGCCGTGTTGCAAGGCGGTCACGTACTCGATGATTTGGGTGTGGGAGAGCACTGGCACTCGTTGGCGCAGGGTGTGCATGGCGTGAACCCTCCCATGGGCGCCTGCCACCGCTCGGACCTCATCGTGCAGATCGTCCACCGCGGTCTGCGTGACCTGCCTTCGAATGCGCACTCGGTAGTCCGCCTCCCACGCGTCCGTTACTGCGGCGACGACACCGATCTGATGCAGGCTTCCGTCGACGCGGTCAACAAGGTACGGCCCATTCCCGGCCAGCGCGAAGTCTGGTTTTCGAGTGCGCAGGTACTCCTCAGATGTCCAGGAAATGATCCATACCAGCTCATGCTGCTCTACATGCGACAAAGCCATGCGTATCGGCTCAAGCCCGAGCGACAGCTCTCGCTGGTAGTCGCGTTCCAGCTCTTCCTCGACGATCTGAACCGCGGCATCTCGTTCAATCACTTTGGCAGCATCTCGTACGGCCCGGGTGGCTACCACCAAGTTTCCTGCTGGCTTCAGGTCTTGGCAGACCGCAGTGGACGCAGGTGAACGGCACCAACAGGCGCTGCTGATTCTCCGAGCGATGGGGTACCGGACGATCACTCACGGTGACCCCGTCACAGAAGCTGAGCCAGAACCCAAGCTCGTGAACATCGCCAGCCCCGAGTGGCAGGTGTCGGGCAGGCATGGGCACCTGCCACAAGTCCAGTCAGCACAGGGCATCCGATGCGTCATGCGAGGGTGCTTTGCAGCCGATGTGGCAATGCGCCTACTCCTGGGACGGAGCGTCGGTCCAGAAGGCGTGGGCCTTCTTCAGGAGCTCCTTGGCGGCGTTGCCGTACGATGCCGCACCGCTCAGCGTGGCGAAGGCTTTGCTGTAGAGATCGAGCTCGCCCTGTTCCGTGATGTCCACGGAGGACGAGACGAGTTCGACATGCGCCCGTTCGTCGGCGCCGTAGATGTTGAACCCGTGGACGGGGAACAGGTCCACCCGCGCGGTGGAAGGAAGGATCCCGAGCGTGAGCGAGGACAGACCGAGTTCTCGCACGAGGCGCTCGATCTGTTGTCTCATGACCTCGGGGCCGCCGATGTTCGTGTAAAGAGCCTGCTCCCCGAGGACGACGTCGTAATGGTGCTCGCCGTCGTACAGCACCTCCTGCCGCTGCATGCGCTTGGCGACGCCCGCCGGCACGTCGTTCGGGATGCCAAGGAATTCGACGACCTGACCGAGAATCACGGTGGCGTATGCCTCGGTCTGGAGAGTGCCCCAGATCATCGTGGGCACGTACGCCTTTCCCTCGCGCGTGTCCCGATACCAGCGCACGACGTCGTCCTGAGTCGCCTCGGTACCAGCGGACAGACGATCCGTCCACGGAATGGAACTGGTCATCGCATCCCTTCCTGAGTGATGCCGCCGGGACGGCTTCGATGGTGTTGCTGTTCCGGTTGAGGATGGCGCCAAGCATCCGATGGTGAAAGGGCGGGAATTGGTTGGACCACGCGCTCGACCCTCGGCAGTCGAGGACGAGTAGCGGAGCGCCTCTATTGCCAGCCGTTGAGGGAGACTTGCGGGCCGCCCGCGAGGTATCGGCGGAGGGCACTTGAGGTGGTGTCCACGAAGGCGTCAGGGATGGCCTCGACATCGACCCAGCGGACCTGGGAGTGCTTGTGGGGTTCGCGGTTTTCGGGTTCGCCGGTCCATTCGTGGGTGGCGAAGACGACGGTGAGGAAGCCGTTGGGGGCTTCGACGCCCCAGGCGCCGTGGATGATGTGGGCGACCTTGAGGGACTCGGGCTTCACGGTGAGGCCCGTCTCCTCGTAGAGCTCGCGGACCGCAGTTTCGGTGATGGGCTCGCCGGGCTCGCTCTTCCCGACGGGGAGGTCCCACATGCCCTGGGCGAACTTGGCGTTCTCGCTGCGTTGGAGGAGGACGACGCGGTTCGTGGCCTTGTCGTGGACGATGACGGCGGCGACCAGCAGGGTCATGGATTCGAGGGCCGGCTTGAGCGCCTTCAGTTGGTCATCGGTCTGCTGGGCCACGGTGTTCCCTTCTTTGGGCGGGTTGTTGGGCATGTTAGGCGCGGGCTCGGCGCGCGAGATCGGCCGCGCCGGGGACTCGACGGCGCTGGTAGATCACGAGGGTGGAGCGGATCGAGGTGATTGCCTTGCGGGTTCGGGCGGAGGCCATGCCCTCCATGAGGACCAGCGCTTGGGTCCAGGCCACGAAAGCGGCGTCCGCTCCGGCTTGGGCGGCGAGGAGAGCGCGGGGCGACCAACGGGTTCCAGCCGACCGCTGCGTAGCGCGGGCATGCGTGATGACCCACGACCTGCGGCACTTCTACGCCTCCGCGCTCATCACAGGCGGGGCGGGCGTCAGCACGTCCAGATGGTCCATGGCTACGCGGCTGCCGTCATCACCCTGCGGATCCACCCGCACCCACGCCCGAACGAAGAAGACCGCACCCGGTCCGTGACGGACGCCCTTGCGGGCGCCCGGCGGGCCGGGTGCGGTCAGGTAGCCGTCGTGGCCGACGAAATCGCAGGTCAGACGGTCTAGCCTTGGATCAGGCCTTCTTGGTCTCCCAGAAGATCTTGTCGATCTGGGCGATCAGGTCCAGAGCCTTCTGGCCGGTCGCCGGGTCGTTCGAGCCCTTGGCCGCGGAGAGCGCCTTCAGGGTGTCGTTGACCAGCTGGTGCAGCTCCGGGTACTTCTCGAAGTGCGGCGGCTTGAAGTAGTCGCTCCAGAGCACCGAGACGTGGTGCTTCGCGAGCTCGGCGCGCTGTTCCTTGATCAGGATCGAGCGCGTGCGGAAGTCCGCGTCCTCGTTGGCCTGGTACTTCTCCTGGACGGCCTTGACCGACTCCGCCTCGATGCGGGCCTGGGCCGGGTCGTACACGCCGCAGGGGAGGTCGCAGTGGGCGCTGACCTTCACCTTGGGGGCAAACAGGCGGGAAAGCATGGGGCTGTCCTTCCTCGTGATCGTCTTCTCAGGTGGGACATTACTCCGTGAGAGCCGCGAAATAGTGGGTGCCCCCATGGGCTTAGGCCAAAAGTCCAGGGTGAGGATGGGACCAGTGGCCGAATGTACGGAACGCTGTGGTGGACGGTGTACTGGACGGACGGGGAGGTGCCGGAGAGATGCGGGAGGTGCCGGAGTTGCCGGAGCTGACCGATGAACAGCCCGGACGCGGGCTGGCGGCGCGGGTGCCGTTCCAGGTGGTGGAGGTGACGGGGCCCTCGATGGTGCCCACGCTCCACCACGGGGACTGGCTGCTCGTGCAGTACGGGGCGCCGGTGCGTCCCGGTGATGTGGTGATCCTGAGACACCCGTTCCAGCAGGACCTGCTGGTCGTCAAACGGGCCATGGAGCGGCGGACCGGCGGCTGGTGGGTGCGCGGTGACAACCGGTTCGCGGGTGGCGACAGCACGGATTACGGGACCGTGCCCGAGGAGCTGGTGCTGGCCAGGGTGCGGGCGCGCTACCGGCCGTTGACGAAGGATCAGCGCTCGTTGCGCGGGGTGGCGGGCTGGGCGGTCTCCGCGTTGCGGCCCGTCTCGGCGGCGCGCTCCGTCTCCAGGCGCTTGCGGGCCCGGTAGGCGGCGACGTTGGCGCGGGTGGCGCAGCGGTCGGAGCAGTAGCGGCGGGAGCGGTTGGTCGAGGTGTCGAGGTAGGCGTTGCGGCACGGCGCCGCCTCGCACAGGCCGAGCCGGTCCACTCCGTAAGAGGTGAGGTGGAAGGCGAGGCCCATCGCCGCCGTGGCCGCGTAGCCCGCCGTGGCGTTGGACGGGTGGTCGGCCAGGTGCATGTGCCAGTCCGGCTTTCCGTCCGCGTCCCGGATGTCGTGGCCGGAGATCTGCGGGCTGACCGGGAACTCCAGCAGTAGTGAGTTGAGCAGGTCCACGGCCAGCGTCTCGTCGCCGCCGTCGGCCGCCTCGAAGACCGAGCGGAGCCGGGCCCGGACGGACCGGAAGCGGGTCACGTCCGCGTCGGTCGCCCGCCGGGCGGCCTGCCCGTTGACACCGAAGAGCTCGCGCACCGCGTCGACCGTGGTGAGGGTGTCCTTGTTGCGGGCCGGCTCCTCGGTGTTGACCAGGCGCACGGCGTAGTCCGAGTAATAGGCCAGTTCCACTTGTAGTCCTTACGGCGTCGGTCTAAGGTCGGTGCGACGATGATGTAATGGGCGTCTATGGGCCCAGGGTATTACATGGGAGGGTTTCGGGTGACGGAGTCAGCGCGGGGTGCCGACTGGAGGTCCTGGCAGGAGAGCTGGGACCGGCAGCAGGAGTGGTACATGCCCGACCGCGAGGAACGCTTCCGCGTGATGCTCGACATGGTCGAGGCCCTGGTGGGTCCCGAACCGAGGGTGCTCGACCTCGCGTGCGGTACGGGAAGTATTACGGACCGGCTGCTCCGGCGGTTCCCCAAGGCCACCAGCACCGGTGTCGATCTCGATCCCGCACTGCTCGCCATCGCCCGCGGCACCTTCGACGGCGACGAGCGCGTTACCTTCGTCACCGCGGACCTCAAGGACCCGCGGTGGCCGGACGCCCTGCCGCACGGCTCCTACGACGCGGTCCTCACCGCAACGGCCCTGCACTGGCTGCACAGCGAGCCGCTCGCCGCTCTCTACGGGCAGCTCGGCGGCCTCGTCCGGGACGGCGGGGTGTTCATGAACGCCGACCACATGACCGATCCGGACACCCCCCGGATCAACGTCGCCGAACGCGCCCACCGGCACGCCGCCATGGACGGGGCCAGGGCCGGCGGCGCCCTCGACTGGGCGGACTGGTGGGCACTGGCCGCGAAGGACCCGGTACTCGCCGGGCCGACCGCCGAGCGGTTCGAAATCTACGGCGAGCACGCGGACGGCGACACGCCCTCCGCGCGCTGGCACGCGGACACCCTGCGCGCGGCCGGCTTCGGTGAGGCGCGGGCCGTCTGGTCCTCGCCCTCGGACAGTCTGGTGCTCGCGGTGAAGTAGCGGCACCCTCGACGGAGGGGCGGCGCGGACTACGGTCCGGGCCGCCCCTCAGTGTTTTCCGGCCGGCGCCGCAACCCGCCCGGCACCCCACCGCACTGGAAGGGTGAGACGGTCCGCACCAGCGGACCCGGAGAGGGGCGGTGACGATGCGGATCGATGACGATGCTGCTCTGCACGCCTTCGTCGAGAACAGACGCACCGCGCTGTTCCGCAGCGCGTACCTGCTCTGCGGCGACCGGTACGAGGCAGAGGACCTGGTCCAGACGGCCCTGGTCAAGGTGGTGCTCGGCGGGCGGCGGCACGGGCGGCTCGACAACATCGAGGCGTACGCGCGCAAGACCCTGGTCAACACCTTCATCGCCTCCCGCCGCCGGTTCTGGCGGCGGGAGCAGTCGTACGGCGAACTGCCCGAGCGGGCGGACCACGCGCCCGACACGGACACCGGCCTCGCGGTCCGGGCGGCACTCGCCCGGCTCACCGCCAGGCAGCGGGCCGTACTGGTGCTGCGCTACTGGGAGGACCTGAGCGTCGAGGCCACGGCCGCGCTGCTCGGGATGCGGGAGAACACGGTCAAGAGCCACGCGGCTCGGGGGTTGGCGGCGCTGCGCGCCGAGATGGCGGAGGAGAAGGTATGAGCGACGTGCGGGAGCTGCTGGGGCGGGCCGCGGAGGACGCGGGCCGGCCGGTCATCAGTACGGAAGCGGTCTACGCCAAGGCGGCCAGGGTGCGGTGGCGCCGTCGGGCCGGGATCTCGGCGGCGGCGGTCTGCGCGGTCGCCGCGGGGGCGTTCGTGGTGCCGGGGCTCTCCTCGGGGCCGGCCACGCAGGACTCGTCGGTTGCGGCCCCCACCGAGCTCGTCGGCAACAGCGGACGTGCCCGGGATCTGGGACGGCTGCTGCCGAAGGGGGTCGGTGCGGTCGAGCAGGTGTCGCTGGCCGTCATCATCAAGCACGCGACGCCCGAACAGGCCGAGGAGCATCCGGTCGGGCCGCTGGACGGCCAGTACTCCGTGCGCAGGGGCGGCGGGGTCGGCTATCTGACCGTCGACACCAGGACCGCGAAGAAGCTGGACGCCAAGCTCGGCGGCGCCCCCCGGGACACGGACCTGTGCAAGGACAGGCCCGGGGAGCCCGCCCCCGCGGACTGCGTCCGGGAGGAGCTCCCGGGCGGCCGGGTGCTGACCATCTGGAGCGATGCGATGAACTACGGCGGTGTCACGCCCGAATGGGGCCCGGAACTCGTGGGCCGGCTCATGCTCGAGGACGGCTCGATGCTGGGCATCCGGGACAGCACCGGCTTCGAGGCCGACACCGCCCAGGGACCGCTGCTCAAGTCCCCGCCGCTCACGCGGGCGCAGCTGCGGACGCTGATCCTCAGCCCGGAGCTGCTGCGGAAGAAGTAGCGCACACATGGGGGAGGGCGGTGCGGACCCCGTAGGTCCGTACCGCCCTCCGCCGTTCCGAACCGGCTACAGCACCTTGGACAGGAACGACTTCGTCCGGTCGTGCTGCGGGTTGGTCAGTACGTCGCGCGGGTGGCCCGATTCGACCACCACGCCGTCGTCCATGAAGACCAGCGCGTCCCCCACCTCGCGGGCGAAGCCCATCTCGTGGGTCACCACGATCATCGTCATGCCGTCCTCCGCGAGGCCGCGCATGACGTCCAGGACATCGCCCACCAGCTCCGGGTCGAGCGCGGAGGTGGGCTCGTCGAAGAGCATCAGCTTCGGCTCCATGGCCAGCGCCCGGGCGATGGCCACCCGCTGCTGCTGACCGCCGGAGAGCTGCGAGGGGTAGCTGTTCGCCTTGTCGGACAGGCCGACCCGGTCCAGCAGCCGTTCGGCACGCGCCCGTGCGATGGCCTTGGACTCGCGCCTGACCTGGACCGGAGCCTCCATGACGTTCTCGATCGCCGTCATGTGCGGGAACAGGTTGAAGCGCTGGAAGACCATGCCGATGTCCCGCCGCTTCAGGGCGACTTCGCTGTCCTTGAGCTCGTAGAGCTTCTCGCCCTTCTGGCGGTACCCCACCAGCTCGCCGTCGACGGACAGCCGGCCGGCGCTGATCTGCTCCAGGTGGTTGATGCACCGCAGGAACGTCGACTTGCCGGAACCGGACGGGCCGATCAGACAGAAGACCTCGCGCGGGGCGACCTCCAGGTCGATGCCCTTGAGGATGTGTGCGGCGCCGAAGGACTTGTGGACGCCCTCGGCCTTCACCATGGCGGTCATGCCATGCCTCCCTTCGGGCGGCCCAGTGACAGCAGGTTGGCCCGGATCTTCTGCATCGGGGTGGGCGGCAGGCTGCGGCTGGAGCCGCGGGCGTAGTACCGCTCCAGGTAGTACTGACCGACGCTCAGTACCGAGGTCATGATCAGGTACCAGGCCGCGGCGAGGAAGTACATCTCCACCGGTGCTCCGGACGCCTGCCCGATGTCCTGGGCGTACTTGAAGAGTTCGTAGAACTGCACGGCGGCCACCAGCGAGGTGGTCTTGAGCATGTTGATGACCTCGTTGCCCGTCGGCGGCACGATCACCCGCATGGCCTGTGGGATCACGACGCGTCGCAGGGTCTTGCCGTGGCTCATGCCCAGCGCGTGGGACGCCTCCGTCTGGCCCTCGTCGACCGAGAGCAGACCGGCCCGGCAGATCTCCGCCATGTACGCGGCCTCGTTGAGGCCCAGGCCGAGCAGCGCCGTCAGCAGCGGCGTCATGAAGCTCGACCAGTAGTCCTTGTAGATCGGACCGAGGTTGATGTACTGGAAGACCAGTCCCAGGTTGAACCAGACGAACAGCTGGACCAGGACCGGTGTCCCGCGGAAGAACCAGATGTAGGACCAGGCGATCGACGAGGTCACCGGGTTCTTCGAGAGGCGCATGACGGCCAGCAGGATGCCGCCGACCACGCCGATCACCATGGAGAGGGCGGTCAGCAGCAGGGTCTGGCCGACCCCCTTGACGATGCGGTCGTCGAAGAAGTAGTCCGGGACCGCACCCCAGTTGATCTTGCCCTGGCTGAACGCGTAGATGATCGCGACCAGGGCGGCGATGGCGACGACCGCCGAGACGTACCGGCCGTAGTGCCGGACCGGGATGGCCTTGATCGCCTCCGGTCCGGCCGCCGGGGTGGGGGGTGTGGGCGGCTGGTCGGCCGGGCCCGACTTCTCGATGTCAATCACGGCTGATGCCTTTCAGCGCCGGGGTCCGGTCACGATCCGCCGTTCAGCTTGGCCTCGGTGACCGCACCGGCCTCGACGCCCCACTTCGCGATGATCTTCTTGTACTCGCCGCTCTTGATGATCGCGTCCATGGCCGCCTTGACGGCCTTGGTGAGCTGGTCGTTGCCCTTGGCGACGGCGATGCCGTACGGGGCCGCCTCGACCTGGTCACCGACGATCTGGAAGTCCTTGCCGCCGCCCGAGGTCTTCACCGCGTACGCGGCGACCGGGAAGTCGGAGGAACCGGCGTCGGCGCCGCCGGAGCGCAGCCGGGTCTGGGCCTCCAGGTCGTTGTCGTACGGCTCGATGGCGATCTTCTTGCCGCCGGTGCACTTCTTCGACTCGGACTTGGCCAGGTCGTGCGAGACGGTGTTGCGCTGGACGGCGATCTTCTTGCCGCAGAGGTCGGACCAGGTCTTGATGCCCTGGTCGTCACCCTTCTTGGTGTAGATCGAGACGCCGGCGGTGAAGTAGTCGATGAAGTCGACCCCCTCACCGACCTTCTTCTTCGTCTCGGGGTCGATGCCCTCCTGGCGCTCCTTGGTGTCGGTCATCGCCGACATGGCCAGGTCGTAGCGCTTGGACCGCAGCCCCGTGACCAGGGTGTCGAACGTGCCGTTCTCGAACTGGAACTCCACGCCCAGCTGCTTGCCCAGGGCCGCGGCGAGGTCCGGGTCGATGCCGACCGTCTTGCCGGACTTGTCCTTGAACTCGACCGGCGGGTAAGCGATGTCCGAGCCGACCTTGATGACGCCCTTGGACTTGATCTCGGGGGGGAGGAGGTCGGCGGGGGAGGCGGCGGCGCCGTCGCTCGCCTTCGTCGAGGCGGAGTCGCTGGAGTTGTTCTTCGTCTGGTCGCCACAGGCGGTCAGCAGCATGGTGCCGGCGACCGCGATGGCGCCGACCGCTGCGATCCGGGACTTCGCGGTCGTACGACGAGTCTTGCGTGCGGTCATGATCGGGTTCCTCCGGCAGATGAGGGTGGTGTTGCCAGGCGGTGTGGCACACGTCGTCGGGTGTCGCCGCCGTGTGCGATTACGGCATCTTGCCATTCGGACCAGCGCATTCAGGGGGCCGGTCATGTCAAAATCGGGTAACGGGCGATCCCCGATCCTCACGAGGCCGGTACACCAGGGCCGGACCTTCTATGGGGTTTCTTTCCCGCGACCGCAGAATCTGCGGCGTGTCTCGGACAGTGGACACTCATTCTTCGCGTGGCGGACATTGTCCAGATATTGGGCTATGAGTCAGGCCACCGAGGGGGTATGGACTCGTCCATGACCCGGTCCGTCCGGTATGAAAGACGTTTACACCCCTCATCCGGGGCTCAGGGCGCGTGTGCGGCGCGCCCGCGCGTACGTACCTCTCCCTGCGCCGGGCGGACCAACCGCCCGGCGCAGGGCACGTACGCGGTGCCCGCCCACCCCTCCTCAACCAGGAGTGGCCACCCTCAAACGATGAAGACTTAAGGGGTCAACACCATGGCAGCGGAGATCGTCAATCCTCGCAGCGACAGCAGCACAGACAGCACGGGCAGCACGGGCAGTGCGACCGACGAGCCGTTCGATCCGGCCTTCGCCCTCCACCGGGGCGGGAAGATGGCCGTGCAGGCCACCGTCCCGATCCGGGACAAGGACGACCTCTCCCTCGCGTACACGCCCGGTGTGGCGAAGGTGTGCAGCGCGATCGCGGAGAATCCCGAACTCGTTCACGACTACACCTGGAAGTCGCAGGTCGTCGCCGTCGTGACGGACGGCACCGCGGTGCTGGGGCTCGGGGACATCGGACCCGAGGCCTCCCTCCCGGTGATGGAGGGCAAGGCGATCCTGTTCAAGCAGTTCGGCGGGGTCGACGCGGTGCCGATCGCGCTCGCGACCACCGACGCGGACGAGATCGTCGAGACCGTCGTCAGGCTCGCCCCGTCCTTCGGCGGCGTGAACCTGGAGGACATCTCGGCCCCGCGCTGCTTCGAGATCGAGCGCAGGCTCCAGGAGCGGCTCGACATCCCGGTCTTCCACGACGACCAGCACGGCACCGCCGTGGTCACGCTCGCCGCTCTGCGCAACGCCGCGAAGCTGTCCGGGCGCAGCCTCGGTGATCTGCGCGCCGTCATCTCGGGCGCGGGCGCGGCCGGGGTGGCCATCGCCAAGTTCCTGCTGGAGGCGGGGCTCGGGGATGTCGCGGTCGCCGACCGCAAGGGCATCGTCAGCCGGGACCGCGAGGACCTCACGGAGGTCAAGCGGGAGCTGGCCGAGCTGACGAACAAGGCCGGCATCTCCGGGCCGCTGGACACCGCGCTGGCCGGCGCGGACGTCTTCATCGGCGTCTCCGGCGGTACGGTCCCGGAGCCGGCCGTCGCCTCGATGGCACCCGGCGCGTTCGTCTTCGCCATGGCGAACCCGAACCCCGAGGTGCACCCCGACATCGCGCACAAGTACGCGGCCGTCGTGGCGACCGGGCGCTCCGACTACCCGAACCAGATCAACAACGTGCTGGCGTTCCCCGGCATTTTCGCGGGCGCGCTCCAGGTGCGGGCGTCCCGGATCACCGAGGGCATGAAGATCGCCGCGGCGACCGCGCTGGCGGACGTGGTGGGCGACGAGCTGGCCGCGGACTACGTGATCCCGTCGCCGTTCGACGAGCGGGTCGCCCCTGCGGTCACTGCGGCCGTCGCCGCGGCGGCGCGGGCGGAGGGCGTGGCCCGGCGCTGAGGTTCTGGGGTGGGGGTCCGGGGCGTCGCCCTTTTCGGGGGCGCTGCCCCCGGACCCCCGCTCCTCAAGCGCCGGAGGGGCTTGATTTGGCCGCTCGCCGCTCGAAAGGCAGGCGCGACATTCAGCCTCGCCGGCGTTTGAGGCGCGGGGTCCGGGGCGGAGCCCCGGGGCCCCCGCCCGGCGCGGTGCGTGTCACACCCGTGGCCGGTTACGCGGGGCCGCCGCCCGGCCTATCGTCGGCCCCATGTTCGCCGCCTACGCATCCCGCATCGACCGCGACCACCCCCTCAACGGCCTTGAGCTGGGCGAACGCCCGGCTCCCGGTGCGCGTCCGGGCTGGACCACCGTCAACGTCCGGGCCGCCTCCCTCAACCACCACGACCTCTGGTCCCTGCGCGGCGTCGGCCTCGCCGAGGACAAGCTGCCGATGATCCTCGGCTGCGACGCCGCCGGGACCGACCAGGACGGCAACGAGGTCGTCCTGCACTCCGTCATCGGCCAGACCGGGCACGGAGTCGGCCCGGACGAGCCCCGCTCCATCCTCACCGAACGCCACCAGGGCACCTTCGCCGAACAGGTCACCGTCCCCACCTGGAACGTGCTGCCCAAGCCGAAGGAGCTCACCTTCGAGCAGGCCGCCTGCCTGCCCACCGCCTGGCTGACCGCGTACCGGATGCTCTTCACCAACGCCGGGGTGCGGCCCGGCGACTCCGTGCTCGTCCAGGGCGCCGGCGGCGGGGTCGCGACCGCCGCGATCGTGCTCGGCCGGGCCGCCGGACTGCGGATCTACGCCACCAGCCGCGACGAGGCCAGGCGCAGGCGCGCCGTCGAACTCGGTGCCATCGAGGCGTACGAGCCCGGCGCGCGGCTGCCCCACCGGGTCGACGCCGTCATCGAGACGGTCGGCGCCGCGACCTGGTCCCACTCCGTCAAGTCCCTGCGCCCCGGCGGCACGCTGGTCATCTCCGGCGCCACCAGCGGCGACCGGCCCTCGCACGCGGAGCTGACCCGGATCTTCTTCCTGGAGCTGAAGATCGTCGGCTCGACCATGGGGTCCAAGGACGAGCTGGAGGACCTGCTGGCGTTCTGCGCGGCCACCGGGGTGCGCCCCGTCATCGACGAGGTGCTGCCGCTGGACCGGGCGCGTGAGGGCTTCGAACGCCTCGCCTCTGGCGACCAGTTCGGCAAGATCGTGCTGACTGTCAACCAGGATTGACATGCGGGGTCGTGTCAATGTAAGTTGACACCATGACCGAAGCAACGGAACTCGCCGCACGCGCCGGCGACCACGACCCCCGGGTGGGGCTGCGGTCGGTCGCCGCGCTGCGACGGCTGCTGGAGCAGCTCGAAGCCGTACAAGTCAGAAGCGCCCGCGCCCAGGGCTGGTCGTGGCAGGAGATCGCGGCCGAACTGGGCGTCAGCCGCCAGGCCGTGCACAAGAAGTACGGGAGGCATTGATGTTCGAGCGATTCACGAAGGGTGCCCGCGCCACCGTGACCGGCGCCGTCACCCATGCGGACCGGGCCGGCGCCGGCCCGGTCACCGAGGAGCATCTGCTGCTCGCCCTGCTGGACCAGGAGGGCAGCCGGGCCTCCTTCGCCGCCGCCTCGCTCGGCCTCACGGGCCGCAGGGCGTCGCTGGAGGCCGCACTGGTCGACGCGCGCAGGCGCGGCGGCATGACGAAGGCCGATGCCGACGCCCTCGCGGGCATCGGCATCGACCTCACCGCGATCGTGTCCCGGATCGAGGAGGCGCACGGCGAGGGGGCCCTGCGGGACGAGAGCGCGGACCGCCGCAAACGGATCGGTGGCCGGTTCAGCCGCGGGGCCAAGGGGATCCTGGAGAAGTCGCTGCGCATCGCGCTCGGCCGCGGGGACAGGTTCATCGGCGAGGAGCACGTCCTGCTCGCCCTCGCCGCGTCCCCCGGTGTCGTCGCCGATGTGCTCGCGGAGCACGGTGCGAGCTACGCGGCGATCGAGCGCGCGCTCTACGGGGAGGGCGGCGCGCAGCAGGACCGCCGGGCGGGATGAGTGAAGGGCGGCCCGGGTTCCCCCGGGCCGCCCGTCGTCCCCCGTCGTCTACTTCGTACTGCCGTCGGGGTCCTTCCGTAGGAGCGCCCCGATGTGGGCCGCCGCCGTCGACAGGTGGCGGCGGGCGTCCGCGAGCTGCTCCTCCGTCACCCCCCGGTCCCTGGCCGCGTCCCGGATGTCATCGCGGAAGCGGTCGAGGAGCCGGTCCAGATCGCGCGCCGGGTCGCCCGTACCGCCCGAGTCCTTGCCCCAGTCGGGGTCGGCCTCCGCGGGTTCCGGCTTGGTGTAGGGGGGTCGGCCGCCGGTGCGGGCGATGCCGCTCAGCTGGCCGGTGATCTCCGCCAGTCCCTCCCGTACGCCGGCCGGCCAGTCGCCGCGGGCGAAGTGCTCCTGGACCTGGCGGGCTGCGTTCTGCATCTGCTCGCGCGCCCGGTCCTGTGCCTCCTTGGCCTGGCGGCGGGCCTGCTGGGCGTCCTCGCGGGCGCGGCGGGACTCGTCCTTCGCCCGGCGGGCCTGCTCCTTCCACTCCTGCTTGGCCTTGCGCAGCTCCTCCTTCGCGGTCCGCCACGCCTCCCTGTCGCTGAGGTCTGACAGGTCGCCGAGGCCGCCGAAGTCCCCGAACCCGCCGAAGGGGGACTCCTTGCCGGCCTTCCCGCCTGGACGGGAGCCGGTGGAGCCGGTGGAGCCGGTGGTGTGCCGGGACTCGTCGGCGGCTGCGCGCATGTCGCTGCGCAGCTTGCCGGCCGCTCCGCGCACGTCGTCGCGCATCTCGGCGGCCAGCTCGGAGACCGACTCCCTGATCTCCAGCTCCAGATCGGCGAGCTCGCCGGTCCGGCCCGCGAGTTCGGCGCGGCCGGCGTCGGTGATCGAGTAGACCTTGCGGCCGCCCTCGGTGGCGTGGGTGACCAGGCCCTCGGCCTCCAGCTTGGCCAGCCGCGGGTAGACCGTGCCGGCCGAGGGCGCGTACAGCCCCTGGAAGCGCTCCTCCAGCAGCCGGATCACCTCGTAGCCGTGGCGGGGCGCCTCGTCGAGCAGCTTCAGCAGGTAGAGGCGCAGGCGGCCGTGGGCGAATACGGGGGGCATGTCAGAGCACCTTTCCGGTCGGCTCGGGGTCGTGCGCGTCGTCGTCGGCCGGTGGGCGGCGGAGCAGGGCGATCGACCCCGAGACCGTGGTCGCCTTCAGCGTCCCGCTCCCGGAGCCGAGTGTGCCGGTGATCCGCTTCGACCCCCACTGGCCGTTGACCCGCAGGTCCTCGAAGCCGTTGGAGACGGAGCCGCTCGCGGTGTTCGCCTCCACCTTCGCGTCCGCCGGGTGCGGCAGCCGGATGGCGACCTCGCCCGAGACGGTGGTGAGACGGATGTCGGTGGGCTTCCCGTTCGGGTCCAGGTCGAGCACCATGTTGCCGCTGACCGATTCGGCCCGTACGGACGCCCCGGCGCCCTCGACGACCGTCAGATCGCCCGAGACCGAGTGGAAGCGCAGATCACCGGTGACGGCCTGGGCTTCCACGTTGCCGGACACGGTCTCCGCGCCGACCGGTCCCGCGAGTCCGACGAGGGTGGTGTCGCCGGTGACGCCGCGCACGTCCGTCCGGCCGCGGATCCCGGAGACGAAGGCCCCGGCGCCGACCACGCCGACCTCCACGGCCGATCCGGCCGGGACCGCGAGCGAGACGGCCGCGTGGCGGTGCCAGCCCTTGCGGTCGAACCACTTGAGGAGGCCCTGCCAGGCCAGGTCCTCGTAGGTGACGGTGAGGACGCCGTCCTTCTGGGTCACGATCAGCGGCGGCCCCTCGATGCCGGTGACCTCCAGCCGGGCGGTCGGTTCGTCGGTGCCGACGACATTGACCGTGCCGCTGACGATACGCACGCTGAGCGCCGTCACGGGTTCGTCGAAGGTGAGCTTCTGAGGCTCGGCGATGGCCCACGTCGACACAGGCATGGATCTGACCTCCCGGGGAGCGCGGTTGACGCAACATATCGCGTCTCTTGTGGAACACGATATATCGCGGTTCGGGGAAGTCAAGGCGGTCCGGGGTGGAGGCCGGGGTGAGGCTGGCGGGCCAAATGCCATCAAACAGCGATGAATAAGGATGATCTGTCCTACGGTGTGGGGCATGGACGCGACATCACCCGTGGGGGCACTGCTGCTGTGCCGGGCCGGACCCGAGGCCGTGCGGCCCGTCGCCCACCTGCTGCGCGAACCGATGCTGCTCGCGCCCGCCGGAGAGGGATGGAGCGTCCTCGTCCCCGGGGGAACGCCCTGGCAGGACCGGCCCGAGCGGGGCGCGGGGGCAGCGGCCGAGCCCGTCGACCGGGTGCTGGGCGGCTGGGCCACCGCACTCGCGGTCGGCTCCAGCTGGCCGGTCCTGGCGCTCTGGTGGGACGGCGACCGGGCCGGATACACCCTGGCCGCGGGCTTCCGCCGCCCGGTCGGCTACGTCTGGCTCGCGGACGGCACACCGGTGGGCGAGGACGAGGCGATGCGTACGTTCGCCGAGCGGCTCGGGCTCGATCCCGTACTGGACGTCCAGGTGCTCGAAGGCCTCACCCGCCCCGACCCGGAGGCGGACGCCCGCACCCGGCTGCGCGGGCTGCTCGCCGTCCTCACCCGCATCGGCCTGACGCTTCCGGCCGGGCTCGACCCCGGGGACCCCGCCGCCGCGCTGACCGCCGGAGCCGACGGCGGGCCCGCGGTCGAGCGGATCGCCTGGACGGGCTGGCGCGACGCGGTCATGGTCGAGCTGGACGCGGTCGAGAACAGCCGCGTCGGGCCCTGGATGCGCGGTCCCAGGGCCCGCGCCCTGGCAGGCGCCCAGCTGGCCGCGGGGCTCCCGCTCGCCCTCTGGGGGGCCGGCCGGCGCAGCGGTGGCTGGGCCTTCGCCGGGGCCCTGCTGGTGGCGCACGGCGCGCTCGGACTCGCGTACGACCGGATCAGGGCCGACGGGCCGGGCGGCGCGACCGCCTACGGGCGTCAGCCGCGGCGCCGGTAGGGCGGGAAGCGGACCGGATCGGTGAAGTCCTGGTCCGCGTCGGGCCAGCGGCTCCGCAGGGTCGCCGCGATCCGGTCGGCCCACCCCGCCAGGTGCGGCAGCGAGGAGTGGTTCGAGGCGGTGCGGGCCGCCGCCTCCAGCGTCGCGACCAGCTGCGACCGGCTCTCGTCGCCCCGGGCGCGGGCGTCCAGCGCGGGGAAGCGCCGCAGGCGGATCAGCGCCCACGACAGGCACGCGGCCGCCAGGCCGAACCCGAACAACCGGTCGTCCTCGGCCTGCGGAACGCCCTGCGCCAGCGCGTGACGGTGCCGGCCGGCCAGGCCCGATGCCACCGGGTCCCCGACACTCAGCCATCCCGGGCCCGGTACGTACAGGCACACCGCGTCGGCCAGCGCGTGGGTGAAGCGGGCGGCCTCGAAGTCGATGAGCCGGGCGTCGGCCCGGCCGCTCGCGTGCACCAGCAGGTTGTTGGCCTCCGCGTCCCCGTTGCTGAGCGCCAGGAACGGGCCGGGCTCGCTCAACACCGCGTCGGCCCGCGTCAGTTCGGCCGATACCCGGACGCCGGGAGGCACTCCGAGGGCCGTGGCCCACCGCACCCCCTCCTGCCGGTGGTCCGCGAAGGGCTGCGTGTCGGCCGCCTCGCGGTCGACCGGGCCCAGGGCGGCCCGGCGGGAGCGGTAGGCGTCCGCCCGCCCCGCCGTGACCGCGCCCAGCCGGCCGAGCGCGCGGGCGAAGGCGGTCAGCCGCTCCGCGTGCGCCGCCGCACCGTCGCGGGCGAGCAGTGTGTCGAGGGCGACCCGGGGTGCGAGATCCTCCAGTACGAGCAGCCCGGCGGCCGGGTCGAAGGCGATGACGCGGGGCGCGAGACGGGTTTCGACGTCCTCCGCGAGGAACCGCAGCGCCGCGCACTCGGCGGCCGGCCGCCAGGACTCACGACGGGCGGTGCGGCCGGTGCCGGGACGCACCCACTTGGCGATCGCGGTCCGCGCGGCTCCGGCGCCCTCCACCCGGAACCGGGCCACCGCCCACGGCTCCAGCGGCTGCCAGCCGCCTACGGTGACCGGCGCGGAGCAGCGTTCGGTCAGGAGCCGCTGAACGGCAAGGGCCCGGGAGGGCGTCGGGGGCGCGGGCATCCGCCCAGCCTAGGGGCGCGATGCGCGAGGAGCCGGTGGCCTGCGCGGGGGGCCAGGACCACCGCCGGACGCGGCGCGCTGCTCGTCCTCGTGGTCCAGCCTGACGCGGCGCGCTACTCGTCCTCGTCCTCGTCGTCGTCCAGCCGGGCCAGCCAGGTGGCGAGGCGCTCGACCGGCACCTCGAAGTCGGGATTCAGGTCGACGAACGTACGCAGCTGCTCGGCGAGCCACTCGAAAGTGACCTCCTCCTCGCCTCGCCGCTTCTCCAGCTCCTCGATACCGCGGTCGGTGAAGTACATGCCGGCCAGTTTAATGCCTGGTGAGAGCCCGCATCGGCGGCGGGAACCGACTGCGCGGGCGGCCCGTGAACCGATTCGCCGCACCCTCGCGTCCTCGTCCGTGTACCTCGCATCGGACGTCTACGCCCGTTAACCTGCGGGTAGTTGGGGAACGGGGGGTGTCATGGTTGACAGTGTGGCCCGTATTACGCGCATTGAGATGCCGGACGGCACGCCGGTCTGGGCCCGGATCTCGGGAGCCGAGGAACTGGACGGTCCGGCGGCCGGTTCCGGCCCGACATATACGGACACCGGGTTCGGTGACATCGCCGACCAGGTGCAGGCACGCGTCGAGAGCCTCCACTCCGTGGTGACCAGCGTCGCGCGCTCGCTCGCCGTGCCGCTGCGCGCCGTGCGGCCGGACGAGGTCAGCGTCGAGTTCGGGATCGAGCTCACCGCCAAGTCGGGCCGGATCGTCGGGCTCCTCGCGGACGGCGAGGCCAAGGGGGCCATCAAGGTCACGCTCACCTGGAACGGTGGCGGACCCCCCGTCGACCCGCCCCCGCCGGCCCCCGTACCCGTACCCACGCCCGTCCCCGTACCCGCGCAGGCCCCCGCGCCTCCGGCGTCCGTGCCGCCGGTTCCGTTCGCGCCCCCGGGGGCCCCGCCCGCCGCACCGGCGCCCGCGCCCCCCGGCCCGCCCGCCGGTGCGTCTCCCGGCGCCCCGGCGCATCCGGACGGCGCGGACGGCACGGACGGCGGCGGGACATGAGTCCGGAGGCCGACGGGGGCGCGGACGGGGGCTCGGGGCAGCCGGAGACTGCGCTCATGGGCCTCGTGCACGACGCCACCGTGCGCATCCATCGCCCCGGGGCCGGGTATGCCCAGGACGGACCCGGCGGGGAGTTCCTGGGGAGCGGCTTCTTCATCGCCCCGAGCTGGATCCTCACGTGTGCGCACGTGGCGATGCGGGGGGAGGGGGGCGTGGTGAACGTGTGGTTCAAGGAGGACCGCTACAGCACCGAACTGAGCGAGGTGCCGGGCAAGGTCGTCGTCGCGATGCCCGGCGCCCGTCCGCAGGGAGCCCCCGGCTGGCCGGCCCCCGACCTCGCGCTCATCAAGCTCCAGCGGCCCGTCGAGCACACCTGCGTCTACGTCACCGAGCGCTCCGAGGCCATGCTCCGCAGCCGGGAGATCCACTGCGTGGGCTGGGCGCCCTCGCAGGGCGGCGGGCTGCTGAAGCGCAGCGGCGTCTGCGTGGTGAAGGGGTCCTACGGCGCCTCGGACGACGCCGAACAGGTCGTCCGGCTCGACGGGGACTGGCTGGAGCCCGGCATGTCCGGCGGACCCGTGGTCGATCTCGCCCGGGGGGAGGTGGTCGGCGTGATCAAGTCGCGGCTCGACAACCACCAGGGCGGCACAGCCGTGGGGATCGAGCGGCTGCGCACCCTGAAGGTGCCGTCCGCGCCCGTCGAGACCGAGGCCGACGACACCTACCAGTCCGTCTTCCACGCCCACGACCGCTACCACGCGGACCGGCACAACAGCCCGGCCAGCACCGAGCGGACCTGGGCCGACGTGCAGAGCGAGCTGGCGAACCCGCCCGGCGGCGCCCTCGGCCCCAAGCGGCGGGCGGACCTGCTGGGGCGGCTCGCCGAGTTCCCGCCCCCGGTCAGCACCCGCGGCCTGCTCCTGCTCCTGGACGCCCTGCCCGGCGTCCACTCCCGTGACCACCGCCCGGCCCCGCGCGGCTGGCGCGACGGTCTGGGCGCGCTGTACGACACCCGCGCCCGCGACCGGGACGCCCCGCTCGAACTGGTCCTGCGCTACTGCATGGGCGTCCTCGTCGCGGAGCGCCCGTTCGACGTGCCCTCCACCAGGACCGCCGCGAAGTCGCTGTGGGAGTGGGTGAAGCGGATCGCGGAGGAGGAGCTGTCCCGGGACTTCCGCCGGCAGCTCGCCATGGAGTGGGCGGCCGTGCGGCTGCGTCTTGAGGAGAACCGCCGCCGGGCCGTCACCCGGACGGGTGGGTCCGGCCGCCACGCTGAACGCCCCTGTGTACTGCTGGCGCTGGAACCCCAGGGGTGGGCCCGGGACCGCTACGACTGGCGGATCGGGGTAGCCCGCCACACCGGGGAGATGCTGCCCGTCGACGAGGACAGCCAGGGCGCCGCGCTCGACCCGCTGCCGGACCGGCTCGTGGCCGCGCTGACCGAGGCTTTCCGGCAGTGCGACGAGCCGGGCAGCCCCGCCGTCCTCCAGGTCGCCCTCACGCCCGCGCTGTTCGGCCTGCAGGTCGACCGCTGGACGCTTCCCTCGGACGGGCTGCCGCTCGGTGTCGTACGCCCGGTGGTGCTGCGCAGCACCGTCCACGGGCCGGCCGAAGAGCGCCTGGCGCGCTGGACGCCCACCCAGGGCAGCGGGACACGGGCCGAAGTCGTCGACTGCGAGAACGAAATGCGGGTACGAGTACCGGAGGTCGCGCAGCTGCGCACCCTGGCCCACGAGAGCGTGCCGGTGCTCTGCCGTTACGGCAGCCGGCCGGACCCCGAGATCACGGCCGGGGTGGTGCGGGTGCTGGAGACCGGCTTCGGCGTGGCCCTGCTGCAACGGCGGCCGACGGAGACCGACACGGTCTGCCGGGAATTCCACCGACGCGTGACCGAGGCCGTCTCCGACGCCCGGTCCCGTGACGTGCTGCCGCTGAAAATGCTGGAGCTGAGAAAGGGAGTACGTGCGGAACGCCCCGAGACGTACTGGTCCGATGGAATTGCCCTGTTCTACGACGATCCGCACCATCCGCTGCCCGGTTCGGACGAGTTCTTGGAGGCGCCGTGACCAGACGCGCCGGTCATCATGTGGAAAGGACACCTGAGGACCGTGCCGGTCCTCTTACGGGGGGTGCGGCTGATCGCTACGGTAAAGCACGTTCGACGGCTGCCGTCCCGGGTGGACCAGCTGCCGTACCCCGGCGGACGAGTGACACAAGGACCACGCTATGAGTGAACCCACTGAGTGGCTCATCTACCGCGGGATCGGTGAACCGCACGACGGTTTACCGCAGTTGCCGCCACCGCCGCCCTGGCGTGACTTCTCGGGCGGCCTGGGCGCCCCGGCGGACGGGGACGACTCCGCGGACCGCCGGCTCGGCATCCCCGGACGCATCGCGGAGGAGCACCGGCCGGGCGCCGAGGAGCTCGAAATGATCAACGCCGCGCTGTATCTGCGGCGGCCACTGCTCGTCACCGGGGACCCGGGGGCCGGGAAGAGCACGCTGGCCCACTCGGTGGCCCGTGAGCTCGAATTCGGCAAGGTGCTGCGCTGGCCCATCGTCAGCCGCTCCACGTTGCTGGACGGCCTCTACCACTACGACGCGATCGCCCGGCTGCAGGACGTGCAGATCGCCTCGCACGCGGCCGCGAACGGCGGCGACGGAGCCGACTCCGCCCAGAACGTGGGCAGTTACATCCGGCTCGGCCCGCTCGGCACCGCCCTGCTCCCCTCGGACCGGCCCCGGGTGCTGCTCATCGACGAGCTCGACAAGAGCGATATCGACCTGCCGAACGACCTGCTCAACGTGCTGGAGGAGGGCGAGTTCGCCATTCCCGAGCTGGAGCGGATCGTGGACCGGCTGCCCGACGGCGAGGCGGACGTGCTCGACCACGACGGCAACAAGGTGCGGATCAAGGGCGGCCGGGTGCAGTGCCGGGCGTTCCCGTTCGTCGTCCTCACCAGCAACGGCGAGCGGGACTTCCCGGCCCCCCTGATGCGCCGCTGCATCCATCTGGAGCTGGACCGCCCCGACCACAAGCGGCTGGCCTCCTTCGTCAAGGCCCATCTGGGCGAGGAGGCGGCCCGCTCCAGCGAGGACCTCATCGCCCGATTCCTGGAGCGCTCCCGCAGCGAACTCCTGGCCACGGACCAGTTGTTGAACGCCATCTACCTCACCCACGCCGCTGCGCCGGCCGGCCGTGACCGGCTGGCCGAACTGCTCATCCAGCGGCTCGACCGGCCGAGGTGAGGTACTGATGCCAGGGGCGGACGACGCCGGCGCACTGCCCGGTGCGGCCGGCGCCTCGGAGCCGTACGACGGAGAGCTCCTGCAGGCGCTGGTGGCCCGGCTGCGCGGGGCCGGGCTCGACCCCGACGTCGAGCAGCTCTGCGACGCCCTCTGGCTGGCGAGCCGGACCGGTGCGCCCGACGGCCCGGAGCAGGAGGGGGACGAGCCCGGGGCGCCGTCCCCGGACGCGCCGACCCCCCGGGAGCAGGCCGGCCCGGGAGTGCGGCAGGGGCCGGGCGCGGGCGGCGGTCGCACCGCGGACACCGGCCGACCCGACGAGGACCGTGAGCCGGGTGACGGGCCGGCCGCCGACGGACGCATCGCCCTGTACCCCGACCCCGGCACCCCGCGCTCGGGAGCCAACCGGGACGGAGACGACCGGGACGGGGGCGGCGCGCCGGACCGCCGCAGATCCGCGGCCGGGACCCGAGGCACCGAACTCGCGCTCGGTGTACCGGCCGCCCCGGTCCTGCCCGCACCCCTGGAACTCACCCGCGCGCTGCGCCCGTTGCAGCGCTACCGCCCGGTCTCCGCCCCGCTGCGCCGCACCCTGGACGAGACGGCCACCGCCGATCTCAGCGCCCGCGCGGGCGGCATGGTCATGCCAGTGTTCCGTGGCGTCGGCCGGGGCGACGCGATCCTCCAGTGCGTCATGGACGCCTCGTCCTCCATGCTGGTGTGGGACCGGATGTTCGGTGAACTCCAGCAGATCTTCGGCCAGTTGGGCGCCTTCCGGGATGTGCAGGTGCGCTATCTGCACCAGGGCCCGGACGGCGGCTGCACAGTCAGCCGGAGCTCCGACCCCGCCGCGGCCCCGCTGCACTCCGCCGACCGGCTCAGCGATCCGACCGGGCGCCGGGTCACCGTGGTGATCAGCGACTGCGCCGGGCCGCTCTGGCGCAGCGGACGCGCCCACCGGCTGCTGCACCAGCTCGCCCGGCAGGCCCCGGTCGCCGTGCTCCAGCCGCTGCCGCAGCGCATGTGGAACCGCACCCGGCTGCCGGTCACCTTCGGTTCGCTCTCCCGGGGTGACGGCCTCGCCGGAGCCACCCTGCTGAAGGTCACGGAGGACGCCGGAACCGGCCCCGCCGTGCACCCCGGCGCCCTCGCCGTCCCGGTCCTCCCGCCGGCGCCGGACGCGCTGGCGGCCTGGGCCAGGCTGCTCTCCGGCACCGGTGCGGCCCGGATCTCCGGAGCGGTCGGCTGGGTGCGGGCCGACCAGCCCCCGGCGGCCGTCCAGCGCTCCGGCGCCGTCCTGTCCTCGCTCCAACTGGTCAGCCGCTTCCGGTCGACGGCCTCACCTGCCGCCGGACAGCTGGCCGTCTACCTCGCCGCCGCGCCCCTCTACCTGCCGGTGATGCAGCTCGTGCAGCGCACCATGCTGCCGCAGTCGGGCCCCTCGGAACTGGCCGAGGTGCTGCTGAGCGGACTGCTCTCGCGCGCCGACGGCGCGGGCGGCGGACGCGGCCAGTGGTACGCGTTCGAGCCCGGCGTCCAGGAGGCGCTGCTCGGACCGCTGGGCCGGGACGAGGCACTGCTCGTACTCAAGCACTGTTCGCAGTACATCGAGACACGGTTCGGCAAGGGCGGTCCCAACTTCCCGGCGCTGGCCTTCGCCCAGCTCGGTGACGCGGGGGCGGACGACTCCCCGTACGCCACCGGACACGCCGGCACGGGCACCGGGTACCGGGAGTCCGGCCGGGGTGACCGGGGTGACCAGGGTGAGGAGAAGGAAGAGAGCGACGACAGCGAGGAGAACGAGGCGGACGGGACGGCGGGGGTGCGCGGCGGCCCCCGCGCACCCCATGCCTTTGCCGAGGTCGCAGCCCGCGTACTGGAGCGATTCATGCCTGTGCCCCCCAGATTCGTGATCCCGCCGAAGCCCCCCGTCCCCGGACCGCCGCCCCCCGGCACCACCTCGGTCGTGGAGCGGGCCCGCGAGCTGGTGCGGCAGTTCGACGCCGACAAGATGGTGCAGCGCCTGATCGACGCGGTCCAACTCCTGCGCGGAGCCACCGAGAACGGCCCGCGGCAGTTCGTCGACCCCGGACTCTGGGCGGAGTACGCCCGCTGCGTCCTGCGGCTCTGGGAGGTGCAGGGCGGCGGCGAGCTGCTCCGCGAGGCCGAGCGCGCCGCGGAGCGGGCCGCCGCCGTCCCCGGCGCGGTACGCGAACGGGCGGTGCTGGCCAAGGTGCTGCACGCGGCGGCCGACGACCGGCGGCGCCACGGCGACCGGCGCGGCGCCCTGGAGCTCCTGCGGCGCGCCGACCGCGAGTACACCGCCGCCTGCGCCGCCCCCGGCCTCGCCCCGGCAGAGGCGCTCCGGCTCACCCTGGAGCGGGTGCGGGCCCTGGAGGCGCAGTGGCGGCTCGACGGGGACAGCGCCCTGCTGCAGAGCGCCTGCGGGATGCTGGAGGCCTTCGCGGACGCCTGGCCCGACCAGGAGAACCGGCCGGCCGCCCTCCCGCTCCAGCACGGCCGGACGCTGCTGAAGCTGGCCGGCGCCACCGAGGACACCGAACGGGCCAGGGAGTTCGCCCGGCAGGCAGCCCGCTCGCTGCGCACGGCCTTCGCCCAGGGCGGCCGGCACACCATGGGCACCGAGGTCCGCATCGTGCTGGACCTGGTGGACGCGCTGCTGGCCTCCGGCGAGGAACCGGACGAGGCCGCCACCCTGACCGGCCAGGCGCTGGAGACGGTACGGGAACAGCGTCAGCGCGCCCAGCTGCAGACCAGGGCCGGACGCGTCCGGGTCGCCCGCTACGAGCACACCGGCGACCCGGACGAACTGGTGGCGGCCGCCGACTGGTTCGCACGGGCGGCCCGAGGCACCCCCCGGGACTCCCGGGCGCACGCCGACCTGCTCGCCGAATGGGGCGGCACGCTGCTGCGCCGCGCCGAACTCCCGGACGGCGCGGCGCACATCGGGGCCGCGGTGCGCGTGCTGCGCGACTGCCGGACCGAGACGCCGGCCGGCGGCCCGCACCAGTCGGAGCGGCTGCTGATGCTCGGCCGGGCCCTGATGCTGCGGCACCGGGCGACCGCGGACCGGGTGGACCTGCGGGAGGCCGAGTACCTCTTCGGGCTGGCGGCGCAGGAGGCCGCGGACCCGCTGACCGCGGCGCGCTGCTGGCTGGAGCTGGGCCGGGCACTCCTCGACGCCGCCGACGCGCTGGCCCGGCCGACCCGGCGCGACGAGGCGGCGGAGGCCTTCCGCTCGGCCGCCGCGTCCGCCGCGGCGGCGGAAACGGAGCTGGAGAGTCCGCAACAGCTCCGGGAAGCCGTCGAGTTGGGTGCTACAGCCAACCACTGGCGGGGTATGACCTATGAGAGAGCGGGGCGTCCCCGGGCCGCGCGAGAGGCCTACCGGGCGGCCCGCCTGGAGTGGCGCAAGCTGCCGGACGGCGGCGGAGCCGCGGGCGACCGGACCGCGGAGCGGCTGGCGGAGCTGGAGCGCTGAGTGCTCAATGGCGAGCACCCGGCACGGCCGTGCGCCCGGACCGGGCCGGGGCACGACCGGCGCAGGGCGGCGGCACGGGCAGAGGGACGAAGCGGGTCAGGGACGTGGGACCGGCGGTGCGCGCTCAATGGCGAGCGCGGCGCGGGCGGCCCGGTGCTGAGTACGGGGAGGCGTGATGAACGAGTCGACACGTAACGACGGGGCGGCAGTACCTGACGGCACGGGCGGCGGTACGCCCGGAGCCGCGGGTGCGCTGCCGGATCTGCTGGGTCTCGATCTGGAGACCCTGCGGACCCTGCACCACCCGGTGCTGGCCGAGGTGGTCGCGGATCTGCGCGGCCGGGCCGAACAGCCCAGGGAAATGCTCTGGGGGTTCAACAACGCCTTCTGAGCGGGGCGGCCCCGCAGCGCCCCGGCCCGGACCCGCACGGTTTCGGCCCGGGGCGCGGCCGATCAGGACATCATCGTCCGGTCCGGGTCTGCCCGCGCCGCGCGCCGGGGATACTCACCCCGGGCCGGTGCCGGTGACCGTCCCGGCAGACGTACAGCACGGGGGTGCCGGAGTGGTCCGACGGGCGACGCCGCAGGGGGAGCAGCTTCACGAGGACGGGAGCGGTGAGCCGTTCCCGGGTGCCGCGCGCCCCACGGGGGCCGAACCGCGCCCGGAACCGGCCGGCGGCGCCGGACCGCCCGCACCCGTGCCGTTCGGGCAGTTCATCGTCAAGGTGCACGGCCGCTGCAACCTCGCCTGCCGGTACTGCTACCTGTACGAGGGCCCCGACCGCACCTGGCGGGACCGGCCCGCCGCTGCCGCGCCCGCCGTCCTGGAGCGCACCGCCGACCGGATCGCCGAACACGCCGCCGCCCACCGGCTGCGCCACGTCGCCCTGGTGCTGCACGGCGGCGAACCCCTGCTCGCGGGCCCCGACCGGCTGGCCGCCCTGGCCGACCGGGTACGGGAGCGGGTACCCGCCGGCTGCACCGTCCACGCGACCGTGCAGACCAACGCCACCCTGCTCACCGACGCGGGCGTCACCGTGCTCGCCCGGCACGGCATCAGTATCGGCATCAGCCTGGACGGCGGACTGGCCGCCCACAACACCCAGCGCACCGACCACGCGGGCCGCCCCTCCTGGCCCGCCGCCGCACGCGGCGCCCGGCTCCTCGCGGACCGCCACCCCGGCGCGTACGCGGGCATCCTCACCGTCGTGGACCCGCGCACGGACCCCGTCGAGATGTACGAGTCACTGCTCGCCCTGCGCCCGCCGGCCCTGGACCTGCTCCTGCCGCACGGCAACTGGACCAGCCCGCCGCCCGGACTGCCGGTCCTCACGGGCATCCCCATGGGCCCGGGTTCCGGCCGCGCCACCCCGTACGGCGACTGGCTGTGCGCCGTCTTCGACCGCTGGTGGCCGGCGGCCCGTCGGGAGACCCGGATCCGGCTCTTCGAGGAGTGCGTCGCGCTGCTCCTCGGCCTGCCCGCCGCCACCGAGTCCCTGGGCCTTGACCCCGTCAACGCGGTCGTGGTCGAGACCGACGGGTCGATCGAACAGGTCGACTCCCTCAAGTCCGCCTACGACACGGCCGCCGCCACCGGCCTCGACGTCTTCCGGCACACCTTCGACGACGCCCTGCGCCACCCCGGCGTCGCCGCCCGCCAGGCAGGAGCCGGTGCGCTCGCCGCCGCCTGCCGGGCCTGCCCGCTGCTGACCGTCTGCGGCGGCGGCCACTACGCACACCGCTACCGCGCAGAGAACGGCTTCATCAACCCGTCCGTCTACTGCGCGGACCTCGAACGGCTGGTCCGCCACGTGGCGGACCGGCTCGCCGACGCAACCGCAGGAGACCCCCCATGAGCCCCGCCATACCCGAGCGCGTACTGCGCGAACTCGGCCGCACCGAGGGCGACACCGACTCCCTCGGCCTGCTCGTCCGCGACCAGGACACCCGCCGCCTCGTCCTCCTGCGGGCCCTGCTCGACGCGGCGGCCGCCGCCCCCACGACCGTGTGCCCGCCCCCTCTGCTCGACCGGCTGCGCGAGGACTGGGCGCTGCTCGAAGCCGCCGAACGCGCCGACCGGGCCGCCGCGCGCACCGTGCTGTTCCACCCCATGACCGGCCCCTGGGCGCAACGGCTCCTGGGCGGCCTCACCGGCACCGCCGCCGCGGGCCCGGAACTCCACACCGACCTGGCCCACCTCGGCGCCCTCGCCGCGGCGGCCGCCGTCCGTGCCGCGCTGCCCTGCACCGCCCGGCTCACCGCCCGCGAAGGACTGCTCTCGCTGCCCACCCTGGGCGCGGTACGGGCGGCCGACGGACCGGTCGAACTCGCCTACACGGAGGGCGAAATGACGATCCGTCCGGGCGGCGCCCCGCCCCTCTCGGTACGGGCCCTGCCGGACGGCACCATGAGCTCGGCCGACCCCCGCTGGCTGCCGGTGCTCACCCTGCCGGCCGTACTGCCGGGCGCCGGCCCCGTACCCCTGGACGACCTCGACCCGTACCGCACCCGGGGCACCGGGCTCGAACGCCACGGTCTCAGCGCCGCCACCCACATCGACGACCACGAACGCAAGGCCTGGACCGAATCCTGGTCCGGGGTCGAGCCACTGCTGCGGGTGGGCGGCGAACACCGGCTCACCGAGGCGGCCGTACTGCTGCGCTGCCTCGTCCCGCTCGGACCGCCGCCCGGCTCCGGGCCGGACGGCCGGGGCGCGGCCCACTGCAGCGGCACCCGGCGCGAGGCGTTCGGCGCCGTCCTCAGCAGCAAGCCCGCGACCCCCGCCTACTTCGCCTCGACCCTCGTGCACGAACTCCAGCACACCAAGCTGGCCGCGCTCGGCGCACTCGTCCGGCTGCACCACGAGGACGCCACCCCACGCCACTTCGCACCGTGGCGCTCCGACCCCAGGCCCTTCGACGGGCTGCTCCAGGGGGCCTACTCGCACCTGGCGCTGGCCGACTACTGGCAGCGGTTCGCGCTCGGCGCCCGGCGCGTCACCCACCGCGATCTGGCCTGGGCGGAACACGCGCGCTGCCGCCAACAGGTCGGCGCCGTACTGCCGGTCCTGGCCGGCTCGGGCGCGCTCACCGCGGAGGGCCGGGTACTCGTCAACGAGATGATCACCGTCTACCACCGTCTGGAGGATTCGCCGCCCCCCACGGGTCACCTGGCTCGCGCGGAGGCCTATGTGAGCACCGCCAAGGTGATATGGCAGCAGAGGAACGCATCACCCGGTAGCTGAGCGGCCAGGTGATTCCGGCCGGAGCGAGAGGCTCCGGTGTATCTTGAAACAGCTCGCAACGAGGTCAGGGAGACTGTTGAATGCCCGGAACGCGTAAGCAAGTTGGAGCAACCGGGGCGCAGACCGTCACCCTCAGTTTCGCCGGTTTCAACCGGGCCTGGGCGGCGTGGATCGCGGACCGGCTGGAGCGGCGTGGGGTGACGGTCGTCCAGCAGCGCTGGGACCCTCCGGTGGAGGTACCGTTGGAGGACGCCCTGCGTGACCTGATGCTCTCCCGCGGCCGGATCCTGGTCCTGCTCAGCGACTGGTACTTCCAGGTCGGGCCCCGCGGCCACGAGGAGTGGAACCGGGCCCTGCGCGAGGTCGTCGCCGCCGACCCGGACCGCTTCGCCGCGGCGTCCGTCACCACCTCGGCGCTGCCCGGCGCCACCTCCGTCTTCGGCGCCGCGGACCTGACGAACGTCGGCGCGGACGAGGCGGAGCGCAGGCTGCTCGTACGGCTGGGACTGCCCACGGACCCGCTGCCCGAGGCCGCGGAGGCGCGGCCGGGCCCGCGCTACCCGGCCGACACCCCCGAGGTGTGGGGCGGGGTGCCGCGCCGCAACACCCGCTTCACCGGCCGCGAGGAACTGCTCAGCAAGGCCTACACCGCACTCCAGGACGCCGGCGCCGGAGCGGGCGTCGTCACGCTGCACGGCATGTCGGGCGTGGGCAAGACACAGCTGGCCGCCGAGTACGTCTACCGGTTCGGCTCCGAGTACGACGTGGTGTGGTGGGTGCCCGCCGACCGGCGCGCCCTCTACCGCCAGAAGCTCGCCGAACTCGCCCCGGAGCTCGGCCTGTCCACCGGTGCCGAGTACGGGGAACGGCTGCGCGCGGTCCGCGACTCGCTGCGCCGCGGCGACCCGCACTCCCACTGGCTGCTGGTCCTGGACGGCGCGGACGAGCCGGAACAGATCTGGGACCTGGTGCCGACCGGCCCCGGCCATGTCCTGATCACCTCCCGCAACCCCGAGTGGGGCGAGCACAACAGCAACCTGGTCGAGGTGCCGGTCTACACCCGCGACGAGTCGGTCGCCTTCATCCTCCGCCGGGCCCCACGCCTCAACCGTCCCGAGGCCGACCAGCTGGCCGAGGCGCTGGAGGACCTCCCGCTGCTGCTCGACCAGACCGCGGGCTGGCTGAACGACTCCGACATGTCGGTCGAGGAGTACATCGAGCTCCTCGGCGGCGGCATCGACCAGGACGTCGTCAAGGTCTCCGCCGACTTCCCGCTGGCCTTCCAGACCGCCTGGTCGATACTGCTGAACAAGCTCCGGGACACCGTCCCCGAGTCCGTCGACCTGCTGCGGCTGTGCAGCTTCTTCGCACCCGGCTCCATTCCGGTAAGGCTGCTGAAGGAAATGCCACCGGGCGAACTGCCCGAGCAGCTCTCCGGCCTGATGAACGACCCGCTGCTGTGGAACAAGGCGATCAGCCAGCTGCGCCAGTACTCCGTGGTCCGCCTGGAGTCGCACGAGTCGGCCATCGACGAGTCGTCCTCCGGCGAGTCCATCTACCTGCACCGCATGGTCCACCAGATCGTCCGCAAGGACATGCCGGAGCGCGACCGCGCGGAATTCATCGACGTGGTCCGCCGCGCCCTCGCCTCCGCCGACCCGGGCCGCCCCTCCGACACCCGGCTGTGGCCCGGATACGCCGAGATCACCCCGCACCTCAAGTGGGCCGACGTGCTGCGCAGCACCGACCCCGCCGTGCACTCCCTGGTGCTCAACTGCCTGCGCTACATGTACCTCTCCGGCGAGTACCGGGCCGGTATCAAGCTGGGCTCCCGCGCCATGCCGGCCTGGAGCGAGCTGCTGGGCGAGGACCACCCCCGCGTCTGGGACCTCAGCTACCACTACGCCAACCTGCTGCGCGCGGTCGGCGACTACGCCGGGACCGAGGCGATCGAGCGGGCCGCCGTCGACCACCTGCGCGCCGAACGCGGCGCCCAGGACCTGGAGCACCTGCGCGCCGCCGGCGGCCTCGCGGCCGACCTGCGCGGCCTCGGCCGGTACGAAGAGGCGCGGGAGATGTCCGGCTGGATCCTGGCCTCGTACCGCGAACTCCTGGGCGACCAGGACGCGCGCACGCTGAGCGCGCAGAACAACCTGGGTACGTCCCTGCGGCTGCTCGGACGGTACGAGGAGGCGCTGGAACTCAACCGGCGCACTATGGAAGCGCGTCGCCAGTTGCTGCGCCCGCGCCACAACTGGACCCTCTACTCCGAGATCAACTACGCCACCGACCTGCGCCTGCTCGGGCGGTACGCGGAGGCGGAGTCGATCCAGAGCCAGAGCGTCCGGGTGCACCGGATCGTCATGGGCCAGGACAACCCGCAGACCCTGACCGCCGAGCACAACCTCGCGCTCTGCCAGTACCGGTCGGGGGAGCGGAGTAAGGCTGCCGTGCTCTTCGCCCGGGTGCTGGAGCGGGGCGAGCGGGTGCTGGGTGAGGACGACCCGCTCACCAGGATGTTCGCGGCCAGCCAGAGCTTCTTCGCCCGGGAGCACGCCGACATCGACCAGGCCCGCGCCATAAGCGAGAAGGTCATGGAGGGGTACGCGGACATGCTGGGCGACCAGCACCCCTACGTGGCGGGCACCCGCGCCAACCACGCCCTGATCCTGCGCAACGTCGGGGAGCGGGACAACGCGTACCACCTCCTGGAGGAGGCCCTCGTCGACATGGGTCGGGCGGTCGGCGAGAACCACCCCTGGACGCTGGGCTGCGCGGTCAACGCCGCGGCCCTGCGCAACCTCGTGGGCGACCCCGAGTCCGCCGCCGCGCTGACGGACTCGGTCATCTCCCGGGCCACCGAGGTCCTCGGCAGGACCCACCCGCTGACCCTCACCGCCCGCATCGCGCACGCCGCCGATCTGCGCGCCCTGCGCGAGCGGCAGCGGGCGGAGAAGGTCGAGGCGGAGGCGCTCGACGATCTGGCGGCCACCCTGGGGGCACAGCACGTCCACACCATCTCGGCGCGCTCCCGCAACCGGCCGTTCTGGGACTTCGAACCCCAGATGATCTGAGTCGCTGCCCGCATTCCGACCCATGGGTGAGGGAGCGTCAGTAACCTTGTAACGCAGGTCGGTTGGTGATCCAGGGGGCGCGTATGGCTGTCGTTGTGGGTTCTGTGGCACCGGGGGAGGACGGTCCGATACCGGTCGTGGTGGACGCCGAGGCGTATCTCACGACCGGGGCGCCCGCCACCGACGTGGACTCCCTGTACGACAGCGAGGAGACCCGGGCCGCGTCCGACGCGGCCCGGCGCGCCCTGGGGGCGGCCGGCGATCTGTACGGGGACGGCCTGGACCTCGCCCGTCGGTGCGCCTCCCAGGCCATGCGCAGACTCGGTGACCTGGGGCAGGGGCTGCGGCCCGACGAGATCGAACTCCAGGTCGGCATCACCTTCGAGGCCGGGATGGCCGCCGTGGTGAAGACCGGTGCGCAGGCGCAGATCCAGCTCACCTTCCGCTGGCAGCCGGGGCGCGAGGACCTGGCCACGGCGACGGTGACGCCTTCATGAGCGAGCCGGACCGCGCGGTCCCGATCCTCCCGTACAGCCGCGTCGTCGGGCAGGACGAGCTGAAGCTCGCGCTGGAGCTGAACTTCGTCGCCCCGGGCATCGGCGGCGTCCTGATCGCGGGACAGCGCGGCACGGCCAAGTCCACCGTCGTACGCGCCTTCGCGCTGATGACCGGCGGCCGGCTGCCCGTCACCCTGCCGATCAACGCGACCGACGACCGGGTGCTCGGCGGCTGGGAGCTGGACGCGCTGATGCGCGGCGAGGCGAGAAGGCAGACCGGACTGCTCGAAGAGGCCCACGTGAAAGGGCTGTTGTACGTCGACGAGGTCAACCTCCTGGACGACCACATCGTCAACATCATCCTGGACGTGGTCTCCACGGGCGTGCTGTCCGTCCAGCGCGAGGGCATCGACACCGAGACCCATGTCTCCTTCGGGCTCGTCGGCACCATGAACCCGGAGGAGGGCAGCCTGCGCGCCCAGTTGCTCGACAGGTTCGGACTGATGGTCACCGCCGCCGGGCTCACCATCGAGCAGCGGCACCGGATGATCACCACCGTGCTCACCTTCGAGGAGGAGCTCGCAGTCGACGGCTCGGCCTGGCTGCGGGCCGCGCACGAGGAGAACGGGCGGCTGCGCGAACGGCTGCTGGCCGCCCGGGAGCGGCTCACCGGGGTCCGGCTGGAGGAGGACATCAGCCGGCTCTGCGCCGAGGCGGCCGCCCGGTCCGGCGCCGTCGGACAGCGCGGTGACCTCCTGGTGGCCAAGGCGGCCCGCGCGCTGGCGGCCATGGAGGACGAGCGGCGGGTGGAGCCCCGGCATGTGCACCGGGTGCTGCCGCTCGCGCTGCGCCACCGCAGGCCCGAGTCCGCCCACGGCGCGGAGTTCGCCTGGGGGCCGGACGAGTACGGCATCCTCGACGATCTGTTCGGCTGAGCCGCGTGTCCGCCCGGCCGCCGCACGCCCAGGAGCCGCAGGAGCGGGACGACGACGCCCACCGGCTGCTGACCGCGCTCGTCTGTTCCGCGCTGGAGCCCGCCCTGACCGGTGTGCTGCTCTTCGACCTGCCGCCCGAGCACGTCCCCGCCGTGGCCGGGGTGTTCGCCGAGGTGCTCGGAGTGGCCGCGGACCGCCCGCCGGGGGCCGTGCCCCGCACCACGCTCGACGCGGCGACCGCCGACGAGGACCTGTGGCTGCGGCCCCTGGTGCGGCGGAGCGCGGGCGGCATCGAATTCACCCTCGGGCCCGGACCGCTGGCCGAGACGGCGGACAGCCCACCGCTCGTCCTCGTGCCCGACCTGGCCCGGCTGAGCGTTCCGGGGATGCGGGCCGCCGTCCAGCTCCTCGGCGCGGACACCGCCACCCTCGAACACTCCGGCATCCGGCGCCGGTGGACGCCCCGCGCCCGGTGGTTGGCGTTCTGCCGGGCCGAGGACGCCGCGCACCTCTCGCCGCACCTCCTGGACCGCTTCCCCGTCCGGCTCGGCGTACCCGGTCTGCCCCCCCTGCCGGGCCACGAGCCGCTCGGCCCGCTCCCCGCCGCCTGGGCCGCCGCGCTGAGCCCGCGCACCCCGCGCCGCCCCACCACGCTCAGCGACGGGTTCGCCGCGTCGGTGCTGGAGCAGCTGGACGACCGGGAGGGCCTCGGCCACCGCAGAGCGCTCGCCCTGGGCCGCATCGCACGCGCCCTGGCCCGGCTGGACGCCGCCGAGGAACGGGAGCGGCCCGAGACCTCCGCCGAGGCCGGTACCCCGGCCCCGGTGATCCCCGACGCCCCCGTCCTCGTCACCCCCGTCCACGTCACCCCCGTACACGTCGGCCGGGCCGCCCGGCTGATCCGGCTGCGGACGGCCCACCGGCCGTCGGCGCCACCGCCCGAGTCCAACCCCGCGCAGGAGCCGCCGCCCACGCCAAGGCCCGGCCCGTACCGGCCGGCTCCGGACCACGGCCCCGGACCCGAACCGCCGCCCGAGACCGGCCCGTTCGTACGGGAGCCGGAGTCCGCCGTCCCGCTCGGCCCGGCACCGGTCCGGAGCGAGGCGCCCGGCCCCTTCTCCCCGTACCCGGAGGACGGCGCGGGGTCGGGACCCGACGGGGCGACGCTGCGGATTCCCGCCCGCCGGACAGCGGGCGCCCGCGCCTCGCGCGGTGCCGTCGTCGGGGTGCGGCGCGCTCGGGACCTGTGGGACCTCGCGCCGGTCCGCACCGCGATGGAGGCCGCGAAGTACCGGGCGATACGCGGCGGCCGGGGCCCGCTCGTGATCGTCCCGCAGGACCTGCGCGGCTATGTCCGGGCGCCGGAGCCCGTCCGGCTGCTCACCCTCGTGCTCGACCACACCTGCCGGGGGGACTGGGACTGGCACCCGGCGCTCGAACCGTTCCTGCGGTGGGCCTACGTCACCCGGGCCGCCGTCCACGTCGTGGAGGTCGGTGCCCGGGGAGCGGCGAACGAGCTGCGGGCCGGTTCGTTCTCCGCCCGGTCCACCAGGGACCCGAGGATCGCCGCCGCACTCGCGCGGCCGGCCGGCCGCGCCACCCCGCTCGCCCACGGCCTCGACCAGGCCGGCAGCGCCCTGCGCCGGGCCTTGCGGCACCATCGCGCCGGACTCGTCGAGGCCGTGCTCGTGGTCGTGACCGACGGCCGGGGCAATGTGCCGCTGGCCGCGGGCCGTACCGGACGCCGGGGGAGCGGACCGGCCGGCCGCACCGGCACCACGGACGCGGTGCGGGCCGCGGAGCGGATCCGGGCCCTCGGCCGCAGCCGGCTGCACAGCGTGGTGATCGACCCCGGGCGGCGGCCGTACACCGCACTGCCCGCCGAACTCGCGGACGCACTCGGCGCCCACGTGATCGCGGCGCGGGCCGACGAGGAGGGGGCCGGCCGTGCGCGATGACCCCCGCAACGTGATCCGGCGTCTCGGCCGGCTGGCCGGACAGGCGCTGCCCGTGCCCCGGGCCGCCGTGCCGGCCGGGGCACGGACCGGCGCACCGCAGGGGCTCGGCGCGGTGGCCGTCGACGCCGGACAGGCACCCGGCACGAGGTACGCCCGGGTCCGGGTGCGGCGCCACCGCTCCTCGCCGGGGCTGCCGGAGGCGTACGGCTTCGAGGCCTGGTGCCACGGTGTCGCGCCGCTTCCGTACACCTCGGGCGACGGCCAGCGGCGCCCGGCCGCCATCAGCCTCGGTAACGCCCGGCCCGGCGGCGAGCCGCCGTCCGAACTGCTCCGCTCCATCCGCCGCTGGTCGCAGAACCAGGGCCCGCTGACCGGCTGGATCAACCGGTGCCGGCAGGTGCACGGCGACAGCCTCCAGCTCGTGGTACTCGACCAGACCGGCTTCGACCTGCCCTGGGAGGCGCTCACCCTGCCCCCGGCGCCAGAGGCGGGGCTGCCCGGCGGGATGCTCGGGACGCTCGTCGACCTGGCGCGCTGGTTCGACGCGGTCCGCGGCGGCGACGACTTCCCGACCGGTGTCGCGGCCCCGGCCGGCGCGGTGCTCGGCTACTTCCACCCGGACATGCGCGCCGACCGGGAGGTCTTCCACGGCTACGAACACCGCCCGCACTCCGGCATCGTGTCCTTCCTGAGAAGCCTGGACGAACACACCGCGGACCCCACCGGCCTGGTCTACATGGGCTGTCACGGAACCTTCGACCAGGAGCTCAGCAAACTCACCCTGGCCGATGTGACCTGGGCGGAGTACCACGACCACGGCATGAGCCTGCTCGGCCGGGACGGTTCACTGGTCTGCCTCAACGCCTGCCACTCCGGCCGCTTCCTGGACCACGACGGGGACGGCAGGCAGTATCTGCGGGGCTTCACGGAGGTCTTCCTCGGCAACGGGGCGGGCGGCTGCATCGTCACCGCGGGGAAGGTCGGTGACGCGGAGGCCCGCGAGCTGATCCGCGGGCTCGTCGAGACGGTGACCGCGGACCCGGCCCGGCCGGTGGCGCGGGCGCTGCGGGCCTTCCGGACCGGAGCGCACGAGAGGTTTCTCGCGGAGGGCGGGGTTCCGTTGATGGTCAGGGACGACGGCACGTTCGACGAGCGGGGACAGCGCAACGCCCTGCGGCTGCTGTACAGCCTGATGTTCCAGTACTACGGGCACCCGCTCAGCACCCTGCACCTCACCGGCCGGTCCCCGGACGGCGGCCCGCGCGGGGGAGGGGCCCGCGGTGAACGGTGACGAGCGGCCGCTGCTGATCGAGCCCGTCGTGGGCTGGCTGAGCGAGGTCGGACCCGGGGTGGTCCAGTGCGTCGGCGTCGACCTGCGCGGCCCGCTGAACGCCCGCGACGAGGAGGACAGCGAGGCGTGGCCGTACGAGGAGGAGGAGCTGGCCTTCAGCGTCTCCCTGGACGGTGCCCCGCACTTCGTCTGCGAGGTGCTCGACGACCCGGGACTCGTACTGCACCGCTTCGGCGGTACGTACGGGCCTGCCAGGTTCCTCGTCACCGCGGGCCCCGCGACCGGGCCCGGCGTACTGCGCCTGACCATCTCCAACCAGTGGGGCGCCCCGGTCCGCAGGGCCGAACTGCCCTGCCGCATCCAGGAGTCCGCAGAACCGGTCGGGACGTGGGCCGGGAAGTACGCGGGGCGGCCGCCGGACTCCGAGGACGTCGACGAGACCGTGGGCGCCGAACCGCCCGAGCGGAACAGCGGACCGGTGACGGCCCGGCGGCCCCGGCCGGACACCTCCGCCCCGGCCCCGGACACCTCCGCCCCGGCCCCGGACACCTCCGCCCCGCCCGCTCCGTCGTCCCCCTCCCCCTCCGGAGCAGACGGCGCCATCACCCTCAGCTACGCCGACTCCGACCGGGCCTGGGCGGCATGGACCGCGGACCGGCTGGAACGCCGCGGGGTGACGGTCCATCGGAAGCGCCGGGACCCCCGGACGGGCGATTCGCCGGCGGACACCCTGCGGGCGCTGGCCCGTACCGGCGGCCGGATCCTGCTCCTGCTCAGCTCCCGCTACGTCCGGCTCGCCGGCCACGGCCGCGAGGAGTGGGACCGGGCCCTGCGCGAGGTCGTCGGCCCGGAACGCGAGCGGTTCGCGGCGATCTGGTTCACCCACACCGCCCCGCTGCGCGGCGCGGTCTCCCTGCTGGACCCGCTGGAGCTGTACGGCGTCGGCGCGGACGACGCCGAGCGCCGGCTGCTCGTACGCCTCGGGCTGCCCACCGGTCCGCTGCCCGAGGACGTCGCCGCCAGGCCCGGCCCCCACCACCCGGCCCACACGCCCGAGGTGTGGGGCGGGGTGCCGCGCCGCAACACCCGCTTCACCGGCCGCGAGGAACTGCTCGCCGGGATCGGCGAGGCCTTCCACTCGGGAGCGCCCGACGGGGCCACCGTCACCCTGTCCGGGATGCCGGGGGTGGGCAAGACGCAGCTGGCCGCCGAATACGTCCACCGGTTCGGCTTCGAGTACGACGTGGTGTGGTGGGTGCCCGCCGACCGGCGCGCCGCGACCCGCCAGAAGCTCGCCGAACTCGCGCCCGAACTGGGCCTGTCCACCGGCCCGGAGTACGGGGAGCGGCTGCGCGCCGTGCACGAGTCGCTGCGGCGCGGCGAACCGCACGAGCGGTGGCTGGTCGTGCTGGACGGGGCCGACGAACCGGACCAGATCCGGGACCTGGTACCGGCCGGCACCGGACACGTACTGATCACCTCCCGCTCCACCGGGGAGGAGGAGGGGCGGCGGGACACACCGGTCGAGGTGCCCGCCTACCGGCGCGAGGAGTCGGTCGACTTCATCCGGCGCCGCGCCCCCCGGCTGACCCGCGCGGAGGCGGACCGGCTGGCCGAGGCGCTGGAGGACCTCCCGCTGCTGCTCGACCAGACCGCCGGCTGGCTCACCGACTCCGGCCTGCCGGTCGAGGAGTACCTCGGACTCCTGGAGCACCCGCGGCGCCACGACGTCGTCAAGGTCTCTGCCGACTACCCGCTCGCCTTCCACACGGGCTGGTCGGTCCAGCTGACGCAGCTCCGCGAGAGCGCCCCGGAATCCTACGAACTGCTGCGACTCTGCGCCTTCTTCGCGCCGGGCTCCATCCCGGTACGGCTGCTGGACGGCGCCGCCCTCCCCGGCCCGCTGGCGGACGACGCCCGGCGTGCGCGCGCGGTGCGTCATCTGGTCGACCGCTCCGCCGTACGCCTGGAGGCCGACCCGGACCCGCTCGCCGCCGTGGACGGCGAGGCGCTCCAGATCCACCGCATGGTCCACCAGTTCGTCCGGGACGGCATCGCCGGGAGCGACCGCCCGGTCTACCGCGAAGCGGCCCGGCGGGCACTCGCCGCCGCCGACCCCGGCGACCCCGCCGACATCCGCCACTGGCCGGCCTACGCCGCGCTCACCCCGCACCTCAAATGGGCCGAGGTCCTGGAGAGCGAGGAACCACCGGTACAGCGGCTGGTCCTCAACTGCCTCCGTTACATGTACCTTTCGGGCGAGTACGGCAGCGGCGTCCGGTTCGCCGCCCCCGCGATGGAGTCCTGGCAGGCGCTGCTCGGCCCGGCCCATCCCCGTATCCGGGACCTGAGCCACCACTACGCCAACCTGCTGCGCGCCCTGGGCGACTACACCCGCAGCGAGGCCGTGGAGCGCACCACCGCCGAGTTCCTGGCGGCCGAGCGCGGTGAACTGGACCCGGACCACCTGCGCGCCGCCGGCGGGCTCGCCGCGGATCTGCGGGGCCTGGGCCGCTACCGGGAGGCGCTGGACCTGTCCCTCTCGATCCGGGACCGCTACCGGCGGCTGCTGGGCGACGACGACCCCCGGACCCTCAACGCGGAGAACAACCTCGCCGTGTCGCTGCGGCTGCTCGGCCGGTACCGACAGGCCCTGGAGGCCGACGAGTTCACCCTGGAGCGGCGGCGTGCCGTGCTGCCGGAGCGGGCGCCCGCCACGCTGTACTCGGAGATCAACCTCGCCATGGACCTGCGGCTGCTCGGCCGGCACCGGGAGGCGGAGACCGCCCTGCGGCAGACGGCCCGACACCATCTGCGCTGGATGGGCGGCAACAATCCGCAGACGCTGCGCGCCCAGTACCACCTGACGCTCTGCCAGTACGCCCTGGAGGGAGCCCGTTCCGCCCTCCCGGCGCTCACCGCCACCAGGGACAGCTCACTGCGGCTGCTGGGCGAGCACGACCCGCTCACCCTCCTGATCACCACGGCGGCGGCCGGCGCGGAACGGGAGGCGGGCGACCCCGGCCGGGCGCTGGAGCTGCACGAACAGGTGGTGGACGGCTACCGGCGGATGCTGGGCGAGCGGCACCCGTACACCGTCGGCACCCAGGGCAACCTGGGCCTGATGCGATGGGCCCTGGGGGACCGGGACCACGGGTACGACGAGATCGAACGTGCCCGCACCCGGATGTCCTGGGCGGTCGGGGAGAGCCACCCGTGGACGATCGGCTGCGCGCTCAACGCGGTGCTCATGCGGGCCCGGACGGGGCGGCCCGGGGCCGCCGTCGAGCTGGGGCGGGCCACCTGCGAGCGCGCCAACGCCGAACTGGGCAGTCGGCACCCGCTGTCCGTGCGCTGCTACGCGGCGATCGCCACCGTACCGGCGGATACCGAACCGGACTTCTGGCTCTTCGAGCCGCTCATCATCTGAACCCGACGGCAGGCGGCAACGGCCGGGGGCCCGGCCCCGCGCGTGATGCGCGGGACCGGGCCCCCGGTTCGTGAGGTGCGGCTCAGGCCTCGAAGACCTCGTCGAGCAGCTGGGTCTGCTCGGCCTGGTGACGCTTGGCCGAGCCGACCGCGGGCGAGGAGCCGCGCGGCCGCGAGATGCGGCGCAGGCGCTCACCGTGCGGGACGTCGGCGCCGACGGCCAGGTCCAGGTGGTCGATCAGGTTCAGCGCGATGAACGGCCACGCGCCCTGGTTGGCCGGCTCCTCCTGCGTCCACAGGTACTTCTCGGCGTTCGGGTACTTGGCGATCTCCGCCTGGAGCTCGGCACCCGGCAGCGGGTACAGGCGCTCCAGTCGGATGATCGCGGTGTCCGTCACGCCACGCTTCTCGCGCTCGGCCTCAAGGTCGTAGTAGACCTTGCCGGCGCAGAAGACGACCTTGCGGACCGCGTTCGGGTCGACCGAATCGTCGCCGATGACCGGACGGAAGCCACCGGTGGTGAACTCCTCCGCCTTCGACGCGGCCGCCTTCAGCCGGAGCATCGACTTCGGGGTGAAGACGATCAGCGGCTTGTGGTGCGGGTTGTGCACCTGCCACCGCAGGAGGTGGAAGTAGTTCGACGGCAGCGTCGGCATGGCGACCGTCATGTTGTCCTGCGCGCACATCTGGAGGAAGCGCTCCGGGCGGGCGGACGAGTGGTCCGGTCCCTGGCCCTCGTAGCCGTGCGGCAGCAGCAGCGTGACGCCGGAGGTCTGGCCCCACTTCTGCTCGGCCGAGGAGATGAACTCGTCGACGACGGTCTGCGCGCCGTTGACGAAGTCACCGAACTGGGCCTCCCAGATGACCAGCGACTCCGGGCGGGCCAGCGAGTAGCCGTACTCGAAGCCCATCGCCGCGTACTCGCTGAGCAGCGAGTCGTAGACGTTGTAACGGGCCTGCTCCTCGGAGAGGTAGAGCAGCGGGGTGTAGTCCTCGCCGGTCTTCTGGTCGACGAGCACCGCGTGCCGCTGGCCGAAGGTGCCGCGGCGGGTGTCCTGGCCGGCGAGCCGGACCGGGGTGCCCTCCATCAGCAGCGAGCCGATGGCGAGCGTCTCGCCCATGCCCCAGTCGATGGTGCCGTTGTCCACGGAGGCGGCACGGCGCTGCATCTGCGGCATCAGGCGCGGGTGGACCGTGATCGAGTCGGGGATGTTGACCTGCGACTCGGCGATCAGCTTCACGACCTCCGAGGACACCGCGGTGGTCACAGCCACCGGGAACTCGGCCTGGACGTCCGGGACATGCGGCTGGGACGGCGCCGAGGTGGCCTCGCGGACCTCCGCGAAGACCTTCTCCAGCTGGCCCTGGAAGTCCTGGAGCGCCTGCTCGGCCTCCTCCAGCGTGATGTCGCCGCGACCGATGAGGGACTCGGTGTACAGCTTGCGCACCGAGCGCTTCTTGTCGATCAGGGTGTACATCTGCGGGTTGGTGAACTCCGGGTTGTCGCCCTCGTTGTGACCGCGGCGGCGGTAGCAGATGAGGTCGATGACGACGTCCTTGTTGAACGTCTGCCGGTACTCGAAGGCGAGCCGCGCGACGCGGACCACGGCCTCCGGGTCGTCGCCGTTGACGTGGATGATCGGCGCCTCGATCATGCGCGCGACGTCCGTCGCGTACATCGAGGAGCGCGAGGCCTCCGGGGCGGCGGTGAAGCCGACCTGGTTGTTGATCACCACGTGCACGGTGCCGCCGGTGCGGTAGCCGCGCAGCTGCGACATGTTGAGCGTCTCGGCGACGACGCCCTGGCCCGCGAAGGCCGCGTCGCCGTGGAGCGCGACGGGCAGGACCGTGAAGTCCGTGCCCGCCTTGTTGATGATGTCCTGCTTGGCGCGGGCGATGCCCTCCAGGACCGGGTCGACCGCCTCCAGGTGCGAGGGGTTGGCGGCCAGCGAGACCTTGATCTGCTCGCCGTCCAGACCGGTGAAGGTGCCCTCGGCGCCCAGGTGGTACTTGACGTCACCGGAGCCGTGCATCGACCGGGGGTCGAGGTTGCCCTCGAACTCGCGGAAGATCTGCGCGTACGACTTGCCGACGATGTTCGCCAGGACGTTCAGCCGGCCGCGGTGGGCCATGCCGATGACGACCTCGTCCAGGCGCGCCTCCGCGGCGGAGTCGATGACCGCGTCGAGCAGCGGGATGACGGACTCGCCGCCCTCCAGCGAGAACCGCTTCTGGCCGACGTACTTGGTCTGCAGGAACGTCTCGAACGCCTCCGCGGCGTTGAGCCGGCGCAGGATCCGCAGCTGCTCCTCGCGCTCCGGCGCGGGGCGCGGACGCTCCACCCGGTCCTGGAGCCACTTGCGCTCCTTCGGGTCCTGGATGTGCATGAACTCGATGCCGGTGGTGCGGCAGTACGACTCACGCAGCACACCGAGGATGTCGCGGAGCTTCATCAGGGTCTGCCCGGCGAAGCCGCCGACGGCGAAGTCCCGCTCCAGGTCCCACAGGGTGAGGCCGTGCTCGGTGATGTCCAGGTCGGGGTGCTTGCGCTGGCGGTACTCCAGCGGGTCGGTGTCGGCCATGACGTGGCCGCGGACCCGGTAGGAGTGGATCAGCTCGAAGACCCGTGCGGCCTTGGTGACGTCGTCGTCGTGCGAGGCGTCGATGTCCTTGAGCCAGCGGACCGGCTCGTAGGGGATGCGCAGCGCCTTGAAGATCTCGTCGTAGAAGTCGTTCTCGCCGAGCAGCAGCTGGGAGAGGATCCGCAGGAACTCGCCGGAGGCGGCACCCTGGATGACCCGGTGGTCGTACGTCGAGGTCAGGGTCATGACCTTCGAGATGCCCAGCTTGTTCAGGGTGTCCTGCGAGGTGCCCTGGAACTCCGCCGGGTAGTCCATCGCGCCGACGCCCATGATGAGGCCCTGTCCGGGCATCAGGCGGGGCACCGAGTGGACGGTGCCGATGCCGCCGGGGTTGGTCAGCGAGGCGGTGACGCCGGTGAAGTCGTCCATGCCGAGCTTGCCGTTGCGGGCCCGGCGGACGATGTCCTCGTAGGCCTGCCAGAACTCGAAGAAGTTGAGCGTCTCGGCCTTCTTGATGGCCGCGACGACCAGCTGGCGGTCGCCGTTCGGCTTCACCAGGTCGATGGCCAGGCCGAGGTTGACGTGCTCCGGCTTGACCAGGGTCGGCTTGCCGTCCTTCACCGCGAAGGAGTGGTTCATCGCCGGCATGGCCTTGAGGGCCTGCACCATCGCGTACCCGATGAGGTGCGTGAAGGAGATCTTCCCGCCCCGGGCGCGCTTGAGGTGGTTGTTGATGACGATGCGGTTGTCGAAGAGCAGCTTCACCGGGACGGCGCGGACGGACGTGGCCGTCGGCAGCTCCAGCGAGGCGTTCATGTTCTTCGCGACAGCGGCCGAGGGGCCGCGCAGCGTCACGTACTCCGGCCCGGCAGGGGCCTCGGTGGCCGGTTCCGCGGCGGCCTTGGCGGCCGGAGCCGGGGCGGCCTTCGCGGGAGCCGGTGCCGGAGCCGCCTTCGCCGGAGCGGCCGGAGCCGCTGGGGCGGGTGCGGGTGCGGGCGCCGGGGCAGCGGGTGCGGCCGGGGCCGGAGCCTGGGCCGCGGGCTGCGCGGGCGCCGCAGGGGCGGTGTGGTTGGTGGCGGTCGGCGCGGTCACGGCCGGAGCCGTGGGCACCGCAGCCCCCGCGGCTGCGGCGCCGGGAACGGGCTTGTCCGCCGTGCCGGACGTACCCGGCTTGTAGTCGGCGAAGAAGTCCCACCAGGCGCGATCGACCGAATTGGGATCCTGGAGGTACTGCTGGTAGATCTCGTCGACGAGCCACTCATTGGGGCCGAAAGCAGCAGCCGGGTTCGAACCCGGGCTGGCTTGGTCGGTCGAGATGCTCGAGTTACTGGGGGACTGAGACGACACGGCGGCAACCGCCCTCTTCCGCTTCACAAAGGTGGTGGACAGCGGAAATCAAGGCTACGCCTCCCGGACCGTTCCATGCGGACCGGGCCGGTCTTCGTCGTGCAAGTCACATCGAAAGTCGGGTTTCGGCGCAGGAAATGGCGGGAAACAAGCCTGGTTCCGCATTGCTCCGGGTACGCGAGACCGCAGTTACGGCCCCTTGGACCGTACCCCTTGAACAGAACACGCAGAACGTGCCCTTCCGCTTCGAACCCTATGTCAACCTCGCGGTTGATGGATCCCCGGAAGGGTGACGCGGATGCGGCATCCGCGAGCTGATTCGGCCACACCGATCCGTCCGCCGTGCAGATCCACCGCCCAGCGGGCGATCGCCAGGCCGAGCCCGGTGCCGCCGTCGCTGCCCGGACCGTGCGGGGACGTCACGTCGCCCCGGTTGAAACGCTCGAAGACCCGGTGCCGCTCGGACTCCGGGATGCCGGGGCCCTCGTCCAGGACCTCCAGATGCAGTGACTCGGGCTGACCGCCGCGCCGGGCGCGCACCGTCACCCGGCCGTGCGGCGGGCTGTGCTTCACCGCGTTGTCGATCAGGTTCGCCACCACCTGGTGCAGCCGCTCCGCGTCCGCGTGCGCGGTCAGCTCGGGCGGCGACACGTCCAGATGGAGATGGACGTCCTTACGGGTGGAGTTCCCGGAGCCGGAGGACAGCCGGCGGTGGCCGGTGGCCAGGTTCGCCTCCTTCAGCACCCCCGACAGATACGGCCACACCTCGAAACGGCGGGCCTTCAGCGTGACGACGCCGTTGTCCAGCCGGGACAGGTCCAGCAGCGTCTCCACCAGCCTGCCGAGCCGCTCGGTCTGCTTGAGGGCGGTGCGCATGGTCTCCGGATCGGGCGAGGACACCCCGTCCACGACGTTCTCCAGCACGGCTCTCAGCGCCGCGATGGGGGTGCGCAGCTCGTGTGAGACATTCGCCACCAGCTCCTTGCGGTGCCGGTCCACGGCCGCCAGATCGTCCGCCATCAGGTTGATCGTCTGGGCCAGATCGCCCAGCTCGTCACGCCGGTCGGCGCCGCTCACCCGTCTGGTGTAGTCGCCGTGCGAGATCGACCGGGCCACGGCCCGCATCTCGTCCAGCGGCGCGGTCAGCCCGTGCGCCACGAACTGGGTGATCAGCAGGGTCGCGATGACCGAGAACACCGTGATGAACCGCAGCTCGGTACGGGTGCGCAGGGCGACCATCAGCAGCCCGGTCGTGATGAAGACCGAGACCACGACGAGAGTGCCCAGCTTGGCCTTGATCGAGAACGGCCGCAGCCCCGGTCCGGGCACGGTCATGGCGCGGGGGTCTCCAGGGCGTAGCCGACACCGTGCACGGTACGGATGCGCTCCGCGCCGATCTTCCGGCGCAGCGCCTTGATGTGGCTGTCGACGGTCCTGGTGCCGGAGGCGTCCGCCCAGTCCCAGACCTCGGCCAGCAGCTGCTCCCGGGACAGCACCGCGCGCGGCGTGTTGGCCAGGCAGACCAGCAGGTCGAACTCGGTCGGCGTCAGATGGACGTCGTCCGCCCGCACCCGCACCCGGCGCTGCGCGTGGTCGATCTCCAGCTCACCGAGGCGCAGTATGCCGCTGCGCGGCGTCACAGCGGCCAGCGCGGCCCGCTCGACGCGGCGCAGCAGGACGTGCACCCGGGCCGCCAGCTCACGCATGGAGAACGGCTTGGTCATGTAGTCGTCGGCGCCGACCCCGAGCCCGACGAGCATGTCGGTCTCGTCGTCCCTGGCGGTCAGCATCAGCACCGGCACCGGGCGCTGGGCCTGCACCCGGCGGCAGACCTCCAGCCCGTCGAAACCGGGCAGCATGATGTCGAGCACCATCAGATCCGGCTGCCAGGCCTCGGCCGCGTCCACGGCCGCGGGGCCGTCGAGCGCGGTCTGCACCAGGAAGCCCTCGGCCCGCAGCCGGGCGGAAATGGCATCGACGATCGTCGCGTCGTCCTCGACCACCAGAACCCGGCGCTGCGCGCCAGGGGTGGCCGCGACACCGTTGTGGGTGGTGTGTGTCTGTTCCATCGCCCCGCCCCTGCCCGTTCTCGCGGGGGTCATTCCCCCGGACGCACGGTTATCGCTTGTGAATTTCGCGGGAGATCCCGTTATCGGTCAGCAGCGTAAAGGCAGCGGACGGTTCCCGGCTACGCAGGGTGCAAGGGTGCGGGGGCGCGCCACCCGCGCGAAGGAGGCGGAGTGTCGCTCTTGTGACGCTTGGCCCCCGGGCGTCCCGGGGGCCCGGATACCCGGCGGGGGAATCTCAGTCGGCGCGAATTGCGAGATGGACCACGTCGGGCACACCTCGGGCAACGCCCACCTCTTCGGTCCGAACCCCATGGAATCCGGCATCGCGCAGGGCTTCCTCGAACTCCGCGGACGGCTGCGCCGACCACACCGCGAGCACTCCGCCGGGCGTGAGGCACCGGAGGCAGTCGGCCAGACCGGCGGGGGAGTAGAGGTTTCCGTTGTCCTCCGTGACCGTCCAGTCCGGCCCGTTGTCGATGTCCAGACACAGCGCGTCGTAACGTTCCGTAGTGGTACGGAGATGGGTGACGAGATCCGCCGTCAGGATCGCGGCCCGCGGATCGGCCAGCGCCTCTCCCGAGATCCCGGCCAGCGGCCCGCCCAGATGCCAGTCCACGATGGCCTGTTCCCGCTCCACCACCGCGATCCGCCCCCAGCGCGGCTCCGCGGCGGCCCGCGCGAGCGAGAACCCGACGCCGAGGCCGCCGATGAGCACGGCCGGGGCCGGCCGGTCCGCGGGCAGCGCGGCCAGGGCGGCGTCGATCAGCAGCCGCTCGGAGCGCCCGTCCGAGGTGTCCATCAGGAAGCACCCGTTGGCGATGATCTCGAAGTCGTCGCCCCGCCTGCGCAGGACGACCTCCCCGTACGGTCCCTCGCGGCGGTCGAGGGTGACGGGGGCGAGGGCGTCGGGGCCGTAGGTGTGGTGCATGGCGCGGGTCTCCGGTGGCTCGGTCGGCGGGTGCGGGCACCGCCGTTCGGTGTCGGGCCCATCCTGGCCCGCGCGGCGGTGCCGGGGCCAGCGGGTTGCCCGAGGCGCGGTGTCCGGGCGGGTGGGGTGCCCGAGCGGGCAGGGGCCGGTACGGTCCGGTCGCCGCCCGGCCGGTTCAGGGGCGCGGTGCCTTCTCGCCGTGCGCCGCGATGTGTTCGGCCGCCAGCCACGGGGCGAGGTCGTCGACGAGCATCGACAGGACGGCCGGGTCGGCGGTGGGGGCGTGGCCCGTGCGGGCGGCCAGCCGTATCTGTTCGGCCCGCTCGGGCAGGTGCGGGTAGTAGCGGGCGAAGAGTTCGGCGCACTCGGTCAGGTCACTGGTCCAGCCGCCCCACCTGGGCATCACCAGCGTGAAGCCGGTCCGCACGATCCGGCGGGCGACGCGGCGGCTCATGGCGCGGCGTTCGGAGTCCGTCGCGGACCCGGCCGCCCGCTCGTGCCAGCGCGGCAGCAGCAGGCACAGGTCGCCGTTGGTCTCCCGGGCGAGCAGCGAGGACGGGCGGTAGCGCGGCAGCCGCCCGGCGAGGTCGTCGCCGAGCAGCGGGGTGCACAGGCAGGCGATGAAGAAGCCCGCGTCATGGCGTTCGAGGTCGCTGAGCACGGTGTCCCTGCCGGACAGCAGGATGCCGACGCCGTCGATCTCCTCGAACGACGCGTCGAGTCCGGCCTCGACGGCGTCGGCGTCGGCGCGGTCCGCCTCGGTGGGTTCGGCGCGCAGGACCAGTTGCAGATCCAGGTCGGAGACGCCGGGAACGGCCGTGCCGCGCGGAATGCTGCCGTAGATGTAGGCACTGTCCAGCCGGTCGGGGCCGAAGACCTCGGAGATCCGGGAACGGGCAGCCGCCACGACCGGCGCGAACCGCTCCGGCACCCGGCTCAGCGAGCCCTCGCGGGCGATGGTGCCGTCCGGTTCCAGCCCTCTGTCTTCGTTCATAGAGGCACTCTGCCCTGTCGCCGATCCCACGCCGAACGCTTTTCGCGGCTCAGTGCGGAGGGGACGGCGGGGCGGCGAACGTCACGTCCGCGGCCGGCACGGTGACCTCGGCGTCGCCGCTGATCGCCCACGCCGCGACCCGGGACACCACGGCGGCCGGGACGGCGGCGCTGATGCCGGGGGCGGCCGGGATGTCCTGCGTCGCGTGGGCGTCGTACGGCAGGACGACCCGGTGGCCGAGGGCCAGGGCGGTACGGGCGGTGGCCTGGACGCACATCTCCGACATCACCCCGCACACCGCGAGCGACCGGGCCCCGGCACCGCTCAGCAGCTCTCCCAGCCGGGTGCCCGCGAAGCCGTCGTCCCTGGTCTTGCGGATCACCACCTCCCCGGGACCGGCCTCGACGGGCAGGTGGAGCGCCCAGCCCGGGGTGTGCGGCTCGTCGCCGGAGCCGGGCGCGCCGTCGTTCTGGAGGTGCACGACCAGCGCGCCGCCGCGCCGGGCCCGGTCGATCAGGTCCGCCACCCGCTCCAGGAGTCCGGCCGCGCCGGGCACCGCCCGTTCGCCCGTCACCCCCGCCTTCTGGACGTCCACGACCAGCAGGGCCTGCGCGGGGCGCGCGAAATCGTTCATGGCGTCATCCTGTCCGGCGCGGCCCACGCCTTCCACGGGATTACGCGGGATTTCGCGGGCCCTTCTCCGTGTTGCACGAGGGGCACACGGAGGCGGTCGTCCTGCTGATCGCTCACAGCGAACACATCCCCGGGAACATTGAGCGGCTCAGGAGCATTGAGTCTGCATAGCTCAACTTGACTGCCGAAGGGGAGATCATGGCTACTGAGTCCAATGCGGTCACACCGCTCACCCTGCCTGTGCTGCCGCTCGACGACGAGGTCGTGCTGCCCGGAATGGTGGTGCCTCTGGACCTGTCCGACACCGACGTACGCGCCGCTGTGGAGTCCGCCCAGGCCGTCGACCGCGAGGGCGGCGGCAAGCCCGAGGTGCTGCTCGTCCCGCGCATCGACGGCACCTACACCGGCATCGGTGTCATCGGCACCGTCGAACAGGTCGGACGGCTCTCCGACGGAGACCTCGGCGCGCTCATCAGGGGCCGCGGCCGGGTACGGATCGGCGCCGGTACCGGCGGACCGGGTTCCGCGCTCTGGGTGGAGGGCACTCGGGTCGACGCGTCGGCCCCGGACCCCCTTCCCGGCGCCGTCGCCGAGCTGGCCAAGGAGTACAAGGCGCTCGCCACCAGCTGGCTGAAGCAGCGCGGCGCCTGGCAGGTCGTGGACCGGGTCCAGCAGATCGAGGACATCTCCACCCTCGCCGACAACTCCGGATACTCCCCCTTCCTCACCACCGCCCAGAAGGTGCGGCTGCTGGAGACCGCGGACCCGGTCGCCAGGCTGAAGCTCGCCATCCAGTGGCTCGGTGAACACCTCGCGGAGCAGGACGTCGCGGAGTCCATCGCCAAGGACGTCCAGGAGGGCGTCGACAAGCAGCAGCGCGAGTTCCTGCTGCGGCGCCAGCTCGACGCCGTCCGCAAGGAGCTCTCCGAACTCAACGGCGACTCCGGATCCGGCGACGAGTCCGACGACTACCGGGCCCGCGTCGAGGCCGCAGACCTTCCCGGGCACGTCCGCGAGGCCGCGCTCAAGGAGGTCGACAAGCTGGAACGCTCCTCCGACCAGAGCCCCGAGGGCTCCTGGATCAGGACCTGGCTCGACACCGTCCTCGAACTGCCGTGGAACGAGCGGACCGAGGACGCCTACGACATCAAGGGCGCCCAGGAGATCCTGGACGCCGAGCACGCGGGCCTCCAGGACGTGAAGGAGCGCATCACCGAGTACCTCGCGGTGCGCAAGCGGCGCGCGGACCGCGGTCTCGGCGTCGTCGGCGGGCGGCGTGGGGGTGCGGTGCTGGCCCTGGTCGGACCTCCCGGAGTCGGAAAGACCTCGCTGGGTGAATCCGTCGCGCACGCCATGGGCCGCGAGTTCGTCCGCGTCGCGCTCGGCGGCGTCCGGGACGAGGCCGAGATCCGCGGCCACCGGCGCACCTACGTCGGCGCGCTCCCCGGCCGTATCGTCCGCGCCATCAAGGAGGCCGGTTCGATGAACCCGGTCGTCCTGCTCGACGAGATCGACAAGGTCGGCTCCGACTACCGGGGCGACCCGGCCGCAGCCCTCCTCGAAGTGCTCGACCCGGCCCAGAACCACACCTTCCGCGACCACTACCTGGAGGTCGAACTCGACCTCAGCGACGTCGTCTTCCTGGCCACCGCCAACGTCCTGGAAGCGATCCCGGAAGCCCTGCTCGACCGGATGGAGCTGGTCAGGCTCGACGGCTACACAGAGGACGAGAAGGTCGTCATCGCCCGCGACCACCTGCTCCCGCGCCAGCTGGAGCGGGCCGGCCTGGAGCCGGACGAGGTCACCCTCGACGAGTCCGCCCTGCGCAAGCTGGCCGGCGAGTACACCCGCGAGGCCGGCGTCCGGAACCTGGAGCGCTCCGTGGCCCGGCTGCTGCGCAAGGTCGCGGCCCAGCACGAGCTGGGCGACCGGGAGCTGCCGTTCACGGTGACCGATGAGCACCTGCGCGGCCTCATCGGCCGGCCGCACCACGTCCCCGAGTCCGCCCAGGACCCGGCCGAGCGCCGCACCGCGGTGCCGGGCGTGGCCACCGGGCTCGCGGTGACCGGCGCCGGCGGTGACGTCCTCTTCGTCGAGGCCTCGCTCGCCGACCCGGAGACCGGTGCGTCCGGACTGACCCTCACCGGCCAGCTCGGTGACGTCATGAAGGAGTCCGCGCAGATCGCGCTGAGCTTCCTGCGCTCGCACGGGGCGGAGCTGGAGCTGCCGGTCGCGGACCTCAAGGACCGGGGCGTGCACATCCACTTCCCGGCGGGCGCGGTCCCCAAGGACGGCCCGAGCGCGGGCATCACCCTGACGACCGCGCTGGCCTCGCTGCTCTCCGGACGCCTCGTCCGCACCGATGTGGCGATGACCGGTGAGGTGTCGCTGACCGGACGGGTGCTGCCGATCGGCGGTCTGAAGCAGAAGCTGCTCGCCGCCCACCGCGCAGGCATCACCACCGTGGTGATCCCGCAGCGCAACGAGGCCGACCTGGACGACGTCCCCGCCGAGGTGCTGGACACCCTGGAGGTCCATCCCGTCACCGACGTCCGCCAGGTCCTGGAGATCGCCCTCGCCCCGGCCTCGGCCCTGGCGGAGCGGAGGATTCCGGCCGCGGCGTAGGTGCCATGTCGTGACGGGCGTGGCAGCACGTACCCGGCCGGTACGGACGGCCCGTCGCCCCCTCGTGGGGAGGCGGGCCGTTTCGCGTACGCGAGGTCCTACGGGCGGTAGATCGTGCCCGGGACCGGCTCGGCGGGCGCCATCAGCTGGGGGACCGTCACGAAGGTGTAGCCCTGCTTCTTCAGCGCGTGGATGATGCCCGGCACCGCGGGAACCGAGCCCTTGTAGATGTCGTGCAGCAGGATGATGCCGTCCTTGCTCGCCTGGTCGAGTATCCGCTTCTTGATCAGCGCGGAGTCGGTCGTCGAGTAGTCCTTGGCGGTGGCGCTCCACAGGATCTGGGAGAGCCCCAGGTCCTTGCTTATGTTGGAGACGGTGTCGTCGGTGCGGCCCTGCGGCGGGCGCATCAGCCTCGGCTTCTTGCCGGTGATCGCCGCTATCGCGTTCTGGGTCTTCTCCAGCTCGGCGCGTATCTGGGCGGGCTTCTTGTCCGTCAGGATCTCGTGCGACCAGGTGTGGTTGGCCACCTCGTGCCCCTCGGCCTGGATCCGGCGGACCGTGTCGGGGTGCTTCTTCACATGGTTCTTGCCCAGCAGGAAGAAGGTCGCGTGGACCTTCTCCTTCTTGAGGATGTCCAGCAGGTGGGGGGTGTCCTCGGCCGGGCCCGCGTCGAACGTCAGGGCTATGCACTTGGCCTTGCGGCAGTCCACCGGGCCGAAAGAGCCCTTGGAGTCCGAGGCGGCGTCGGCGCGTGCGGATCCGGGGGCGGTGGTCTCCATCGAGCAGCCGCTGAGCGTGAGGGTGAGGGCCGTCACAAGGGTGACGGCCAACCCCGTACCGATCGACTTCGTCCTACTGCGCAAGGCGGGTCACTCCTTCTTGGCTGAATGTCCTGGCTGAATGGCGCACTCGGCGTGCGCCCGGAGGGACTATACACACCGCGTATACATGCCATGTATAGCGGGGTGCTCGCCTTCGCCTGAGGCTGAATGCCTGGTCAGGAGCGTGGAACGGGAAGAACCCGGCGACGGGGTGCGTCACCGGGTTCTTCTGCGGGGAGGGTGCGCCGGGCGGCTGCCGGCGGGGTGGCTCAGCCGTTGGCCAGTGCCTGTACGCGGTCGAGGGCGCCGTTGAAGTGGCTGTGGTCGCCCACGGTGGGGCCGGTCGAGGTGTACTGCCACATCGTGTAGAAGCCCCAGCCGGCCGGGAGTGCGCCGACCGTGGTGTTGTAGCGGGCCACCCAGAGCGGGTTGGTGGTGCCGAAGCCGGCGTTGTTGCCCGTGCAGGTCTGCCACCAGCTCGTCGCGGTGTAGATGACCGCGTCGCGTCCGGTGCGCGCCTTGTAGGTGTTCACGAAGTCGCGGATCCAGGAGACCATCGCGGCCGGGGTCTTGCCGTAGCACTGGTCGCCGTACGGATTCCACTCGATGTCGAGTGCGCCCGGCAGTGTCCTGCCGTCCTTGGACCAGCCGCCGCCGTGGTCGACGAAGTGGTTGGCCTGGACGGCACCGCTCGTGGTGTCCGGGGTGGCGAAGTGGTACGAGCCGCGGATCATCCCCACGTTGTACGAACCGTTGTACTGCTGGGTGAAGTCCTCGTTCGTGTAGTACGTGCCCTCGGTCGCCTTCACGTACGCCCACTTGACGCCGCTGCTCCAGAGGGCGGCCCAGTTCACGGCGTTCTGGTGGCCGCTGACGTCCACGCCCTCCGTCTGCACGGCACGGGTGTCGGCCGGCAGTCCGCCCCGGCCGTCGTGGGCGACGACGCCCATGCCCATGGTGGCCGAGCCCCGGGCGGGCTTCGTGGGGTCCCCGGTGGCCGGGTTGCCCGCGGCGCCCGCGGCGCCGGGCAGGGTGATGAGGAGGGAGAGTGCTGCGAGCAGAGTTCCCGCGGCCGCGATGCGTGAGCGGCGGGCGGTCTTCGAGCCGGATCTGTGCACGGGCATTGCGTGCCTCCGAGGCCTCAGTGGGGGGATCTGCTGACTCGGGGACCGGCGGGCGCACCCCCGAAGGCACGTCATGGTGTGAACATGCCATACATGACGCTACGCACGTAGACCCGCGTCGCGGAAGAGGGCCAGGGCGGTGCCGTTGGTCTACTCCTGCGAAATACTGGCGGAGCTGCGGCGATGACCAGCGGTGAAAGAAACTTTCAGCGGCAGGAAAGCTCATGAGGGGTGTTGACGTGCACGGGAGCGAAAGAGGGAGTGAACCCGGCGCAGCCGGGGCTAGTGGTGTGGACCACGAATTCCTTGCCCTGGAGCTGGAATTGGCGGTGTTCCTGCGCCGTGCGCGGGCGAATTCCGGCGAGATGGCGCGGGAGGTGCACCCGGAGCTGGAGGCCGCCGCCTACGGGCTCTTCGTGCGCCTGGAGTCGGCGGGCCGGCAGCGGGCCACGGATCTCGCCTCGTACTTCGGGGTCGGGAAGGCCACCATGAGCCGTCAACTGCGCGCCCTCGAAGGTCTCGGACTGGTGGCGCGCGAGCCCGATCCGGCCGACGGGCGGGCCTTCCTCGTCCGCCTCACCGACGAGGGCCTCGAACGCTTCCGGCACGTCCGTGACGCCCGCCGGGACCGCTACGTGAGCAAGCTCGCGGACTGGGACCGGGCCGAGGTCGCGGAACTGGCCCGGTTGCTGCACCACTTGAACGCCCGCGCGGAGGACTGACCGGGACGGTTGCCGGGGCGCGTCGCCGCGCACCGGCTCACAGCTCCGTGTAGAGCGCCGTCGCGTCGTCGTGGGTCTTGGCGCGCCGCAGCCGGATACGGTCCGTGTCCGCGTCCTCCAGGGCCCGGACCCGGTCGATCAGCCCCTGGGGCCCCTCCTTGCGCAGCACCCCGAGGCAGTCCGTCCAGTCGCCCTCGCCGAACATCTCCGTCCAGCGGCTCGCGCCGTCCGTCATCGCGGCCAGGGCCCGCACCTCGGCGCGGGGCGTACGCCCCGTCACCGCGCGCTGCGCCACGGCCGGATCGGCGGCGGCGGTGAAGAAGCCGCCCTCCTTGTTCCGGGCCCGCGCGTCGGTGATCGCCTCCGAGGCGAGCGAGGTGGCCGGCAGCCGGTCGAGCCGGTCGTCCAGCAGGGCGCGCACGGTTCCGTCGGGCGATTCGAGGAGCAGCACGGAATCGGACAGGACCAGGTGTTCGATGGCCGTCTCGTCCCAACGCACCATGACGACGGTTGCCTGCGGTGTGCGCACGTGAGAAAGGTCACACAGGGAACGGTGCGCGTCCGCGGTGCGCCGGATGGACGCGGCCAGGATCTCCCGCAGGGTCAGATCTCGCCGCGAACCCGACAGTTCGACCAGTGCGCCGCCCAGCCGTGCGGTGAACCACGGGACCGAGTGCACACAACCGTCGTCCCCCTGCGGCGGGGTGACCCCGTCGAGCAGCACCAGCCCCCCGCCCTGGCCGGAAGCGGGGAGGACGGTGGCGGCCCAGTCCTCGTTCGAGCGCCCGGGAATGCCGGCGGTGGTGGCGAGCTCCATACGCATACGGTCAGTCTGCACGACGCCTTCACGAGGCGTGCACGGAGCCGGGCCGGCTCGTACCAGCAGGTCAGGCGGGCGGCTGGAGCGGAGGTAATCACTCCGCCAGGTGTGCGGGCGGGCATCCTGCCAAAGCCCGCCCGGAAGTTCCAGCCGGACGGCCAGGTGTACCCACGGGGCCCCGTGGGGAGAGTTGTTCGTCAACTCTTGAGTGTTGTTCACTCGTTCGAGTGGCGGAGCGGTTGATGCGCGCCCCCCTCTCAAAAGCACTGGAATGGTCAGAAGCCGTACCAGGAGGCGGGGCGCTCGTTCAAGTGGCCGTGCGTCACCTCTGCTTCAAGGGCGGACGAGTCAAGATTGCGAGCACCGGTGCAGAAGAAGCGGCCTCGGAGCAAGGGCAGCAAGAACAGCGGTTCCGAGGTGGCGTCTTCGGCGCCGGCCGAAGGCGGGCGCACCGTGCGCGTACGCAGTCGGCTGGTCGCGGGAGTCGCGGTCGTCGGGATCACCGTCATAGCCGCGGGGGCTCCGGCCGCCCTCAGCGCCTCCTCAGAGCTGAACGACTCGCAGCGGTTGGTCACCCTCGCCGAGCTGAACCAGCAGGCCATCGCGCTGGCGCACTCCCTCGCGGACGAGCGCGACGAGGTCACCGCGTACATCGCCGCCGGCCGGGAGGGAAAGCCCGGTCAGGGCGGCGCCACCGGGAGCCGGAGCGCCCGCGTCGACCAGCAGGTCGACGAGATCCGCGACGCGGCCCCCGAAGTCCTGCGCCGCGACCTCTCCACCATCCCCTCGCTGCGCCGCGACGCCGTCAGCGGCAAGGGTTCGGCGCTGGAGGCCCACCAGTCGTACTCCGAGGTCATCGCCAAGCTCCACGGCCTCGCGGACGAGCTCGCGGAGAAGACCCCGCCGCGCGCCGCCGGAGCGGGCCGCGCCCCGCTCGCCCTCGGCCAGGCCACCGAGCACGCCTCGGCCACCCGCGGGCTGCTGCTCGCCGCGCTCGCCGTCCCCCGCAAGGAGCCGGTGACACAGACCGACCCCTTCACCGGGCTGCCCGTCCAGACCCAGGACGAGGGCGCCACCAAGGACGACCGCACCCGGGACGAGCTGAGCGCCGCCGCCCAGCAGGCCCGGGTCGGCGAGCTGTCCTCGCTCGCCGACTTCGACCAGGCGGCCGGCGCCACCGCCCGCGACAAGCTCGCGTCCACCGTCACCGGCCCCGAGGTCAACAACGCGGAGAAGTACCTCGCGGAGCTCACCGACCGCCCCGAGCTCTCCGACGCCGACCAGAAGGTCAGCAGCAAGAAGACCGGAGCGGCGCTCTCCGCCCGGATCGACCGGATGCGCAGCGTCGAGTCCGCGCTCGGCACCGCCCAGGTGCAGCGGCTGGAGCAGCTGCGCGACGACGACGTCACCGCGCTCGAACTGCGGATCGCGCTGCTCGGCGGCTGCTTCCTGATCGCCGTCGGCGTCTCCACCGCCGTGGCCCGCACCCTCACCCAGCCGCTCGCCGTGCTGCGGATCGGTGCCGCCCGCCTCGCGACGGAACCCGACACCGCGGAACCGGTCCGCTACACCGGCCGCAACGACGAGTTCGCCCAGGTCGTCCGGTCCATCAACGCCCTGCACGGCAGGCTGCACGGACTGCTCCACGACTTCAACGGGCGGTTCGGGAAGCTGGAGAGCGAACGCGCCGAGCTGATCGCGGGCCGCGAGGCGCTCACCATCCAGCGCGCCGAACTCCAGGTCCACACGGCCGACCTGACCGCCCAGCTGGAGAAGCTGAAGAACACCGTCCACCACACCTTCGTCAACCTCTCGCTGCGCAACCTCGGCCTCGTCGAGCGCCAGCTCGGGGTCGTCGAGTCGATGGAGGAGCGCGAGCAGGACCCGGACCGGCTCGCCACCCTCTTCAAGCTCGACCACATGGCCACGGTCATGCGCCGCCACAGCGAGAACATGCTGGTCCTCGCGGGCGCCGAGCACGGACACGCCCACCCGGGCCCGATTCCGCTGGTCGACGTGGCGCGCGCGGCGGTCAGCGAGATCGAGCGGTACGAGCGGGTCACCATCCAGTCCCTGCCGCCGCACGCCCAGATCGCCGGATTCGCCGCCGACGACCTCAGCCACCTGGTCGCGGAACTCCTGGAGAACGCCACCTCCTTCTCGCCGCCCGACTCCAAGGTCCAGCTCTCCGGCTGGCTGCTGGAGACCGGCGAGGTCATGCTCTCCGTGCAGGACGAGGGCATCGGCATGTCGTCCGTACGGATGGGCGAGCTCAACACCCGGCTGGCCGACCCGTCGCTCTTCGAGGCGGGCGAACAGAACGCGGACGGCGCCGGTCTCGGCCTCCAGGTGACCTCGCTGCTGGCCGCGCGCCACGCCGTGCGGGTCCAGCTGCGCGAGCAGAAGGGCAACGGGGTGACGGCGGTCGTCGTCCTGCCCACCGCCCTGCTGCCGAAGGCACCGCCCGCCGCCACCCCGCCGCCGGTCACCGCGCCCGGCGACGCACCGACGCTGAACCTGCCGGGCTCGGTGGCGGAGGCCAACTCCAACGCACTGCCGAGCCGCACACCGGCACTCTCGGCCGACCCGCTGATCGCGGCGGCCGAACAGACGATCGCCGAGTCCGAGGCCGGAACCCAGCCGCAGCCCGAGGCCGGAACCCAGCCGCAGCCCGAGGCCGCACCGGCACCCCAGCCCGAACCCGAGTCCGCACCGGCAACAGAGCCCACGTCCGCAACAGAGCCCGCGTCCGCACCGGAATCCGCGCCCGAGCCGCCCTCGGCGCGTCCGGAGAGCGACTCCGAGACCACGATGCAGGTCCGGCTTCCCCGGGTGCCCGAGTTCGACGACGTACCCGAGTTCACCCACGCGCCCGCCTTCGGCGAAGGACCCGAGCCCACGCTCGCGTCCGGCCCCTACGCCATCGGCCCCGACACCCACGAGCGCGCCGCCGACGAGGGCCCGCAGCCGGAGCCCGGCCCGGCGCCCACCCCGGCGCCTGCCCCGGCCCCGCCCGCCCCGGCCCCCGCGCCCGTCGCCGCCCCGGCGGCCGACACCGTGCCCGGTCCGCGCCACCCGGAGCCCGACCGCGCCGCGGCCCGGGTCACGGAGAAGGGGCTGCCCAAGCGCACCCCCAAGGTCGTCGCGCCGGCCGCCGCCCCCGCCGCGGACCGCACGGGCAGCGTGGACAAGGACGCCCTGCGCCGCCGGCTGGGCGGCTTCCACCAGGGCGCGAAGGACGGCCGCAGGGACGTCGAGGCGGAGATCGCCGAGTCCACCACGCCGGGGACGGCCGTTCCGGCCGCGCGCACCGCACGTACAGGCCAAACTGAGGCGGCCGACCGTACCGACGGTCGAACCGACGAGACGGGGGACACAGTCGAGGAGGCACGCAGTTGACTGCGCCCAGCACATTCGGCCTGAGTACCGAGGCCCGGAACCTTCAGTGGTTGCTGAGCAATCTGGTGGAGGAGGTGCCAGGGGTCCACTCGGTCACCGTCGTCTCGTCGGACGGCCTGATGCTGCTCTCCTCCGACCCCGGCCACCAGGCCGCCCGGATCACAGGCAAGCAGGACGGCCCCCGGGGCTCCAGCGCCGACCTGGCGACCATCGTCTCCGGGATCGGCAGCCTCACCGTCGGCGCCGCGAAGCTGATGGAGGGCGGCGGTGTCAAGCAGACGATGGTCGCCATGGAGGAGGGCAGCGTCTTCGTCATGTCGATCAGCGACGGCTCGCTGCTCGGCGTGCACGCCACCCCCGACTGCGACATGAGCGTCATCGCCTACCACATGGCGCTCTTCGTCGGCCGAGCCGGCCACGTACTCACCCCCGAACTCCGCAGTGAGCTGCGCAAATCGATGGAGAGCGCCCAGTGACCCCCGCCGCCGCCGAACCCGCCCGCAGGCTCCCCGTCCGGGGGGCGGACAAACGCCCCGCCCGGGTCCGCCCGTACTCGCTCACCGGCGGCCGCACCCGGTTCGGCCACGTCCTGCTCGTCGAGACGTTCGTGGCCGCGCTCGAAGCCCCGCACGAGCGGCGTGAACTGACGAACGGCAACCTTGCCTCGCGCGTCATGCCGGAGCTCCAGGCCATCGTCGAGCTCTGCCGCCGGATGCGTACCGTCGCGGAGATCTCCGCACTGCTGAAGATGCCGCTCGGCGTGGTCCGGGTACTGCTCAGCGACTTGGCCGACCAGGGAAAGATCCGCGTGTACGGGACCGGGCACGGCACCGGCCAGCCCGACCGCGCACTGCTCGAAAGGGTGCTCAATGGACTCCGTCGTCTCTGACGTCTCCGAGTCGCAGCTGTTCGCCCCGCGTCAGCCGGGGCCCGGGGACCAGGCGGAAGAAGGCCTGCAGGACTGGCAGCTGGACCACACCAGGGCCCCGGTCGCCACGAAGATAGTGGTCGCGGGCGGCTTCGGCGTCGGCAAGACCACCTTCGTGGGCGCGGTCTCCGAGATCACCCCGCTGAAGACCGAAGCGATGATGACCCAGGCCAGCGAGGAGACCGACGACCTCAGCGCCACGCCCGACAAGGTCACCACGACCGTCGCCATGGACTTCGGCCGCCTCACGCTCGGCGACGACCTCGTGCTGTACGTCTTCGGCACCCCGGGCCAGCAGCGCTTCTGGTTCATGTGGGACGACCTGGTGCGCGGCTCGATCGGCGCGATCGTGATGGCCGACACCCGACGGCTGGCCGACTGCTTCCCGGCCCTCGACTACTTCGAGAGCTGCGGACTGCCGTACATCGTGGCCGTCAACCACTTCGAGGGCACGCCCGGGTTCGACTCCGAGGACGTCAGGGAGGCCCTGACCGTACCCCCGCACGTACCTGTTGTGATCATGGACGCGCGTAACAGGATCAACGTCGTCGAGGCTCTGCTGGCCCTGGTGGGCCACGCCCTCGAGGTATCCCCGGAATAGCTCGCACGTCACACACAACGGAGAACCGCGATGCGGAAGATACTCATAGTCGGAGCCGGTCAGTCCGGGCTCCAGCTCGCCCTGGGACTGCAGTCCAGAGGGTACGAAGTCACCCTCATGTCCAACCGCACCGCCGACGAGATCCGTTCGGGGCGGGTCATGTCGACGCAGTGCATGTTCCACACCGCGCTCCAGCACGAGCGGGACTACCAGCTCAACTTCTGGGAGTCCCAGGCCCCGCGCATCGAGGGCCTCGGCGTCTCGGTGACCGCACCCGACTCCTCGCGCGCCGTCGACTGGGTCGGCAAGCTGGACGGCTTCGCGCAGTCCGTGGACCAGCGCGTGAAGATGGCCGGCTGGATGGACACCTTCGCCCAGCGCGGTGGACAGCTCGTCATCCACGGCGCTGCCGTCTCGGACCTGGACTACTTCTCCCGCACCTACGACCTGGTGATGGTCTCCGCGGGCAAGGGCGAGCTGGTCTCCATGTTCGGCCGGGACGCGTCCCGCTCCCCGTTCGACGCCCCGCAGCGCGCCCTCGCCGTCGCGTACGTCCACGGCATGGGTCCGCGCCCGGAGCACCCCGAGTTCGACGCGGTGCGGTGCAACCTGGTCCCGGGCGTGGGCGAGCTGTTCGTGATGCCGACGCTGACCACGTCCGGCCGGGCCGACATCCTGTTCTGGGAGGGCGTGCCGGGCGGTCCGCTCGACGTCTTCCAGGGCATCAAGGACCCCTCGGAGCACCTGGCCATGACGCTGGAGCTGATGGAGCGGTTCGTCCCGTGGGAGTACGCCCGCGCCACGAAGGTCGAACTGACCGACGCCAACGGCACCCTCGCCGGCCGCTACGCCCCCACCGTCCGCAAGCCGATCGGCCGGCTGCCCGGCGGCGGTCTGGTGCTCGGCGTAGCGGACGTGGTCGTCGCCAACGACCCGATCACCGGCCAGGGTTCCAACTCGGCGTCCAAGTGCGCGAACGCCTACCTGGACTCGATCATCGAGCACGGCGACGGCGAGTTCGACGCGGCGTGGATGCAGTCCACGTTCGACCGCTACTGGGACACCGCCCAGCACGCCGTGAGGTGGACGAACGCGATGCTCGGCGTGCCGCCGGAGCACGTGCTGAACCTGATCGGCGCCGCCGGCCAGCTCCAGCCGGTCGCGGACCGCTTCGCCAACGGATTCAACGACCCGGCGGACTTCGACAACTTCTTCTTCGAGCCGGAGAAGACGAACGCGTACCTCGCCTCGGTGTCCGGGGCCTGAGTGCTCTCCACCCGCTGAACGGACCTGCCCGCCCCGGCCGGTCCGTTCAGCGGGTGCGCTGTCATCCGGTGGGCGCGGTGGAGACGCTGTAGCCCTCGTCCGAGCCACCGGAGGCCCCTCCGGGGAGCTCCGGAGCCTTGTACGTACGCAGCGGGGTGCTCTCCGGGTCCGGCCTGACCGCGCCCAGCAGCGGGTTCGAGGCCAGTGGTGAGACCTTCACCAGGGAGCCCGGGCGGGGTGCCTGCACCACCAGCCCGTTGCCGATGTACAGCGCCACGTGCGTGGCCTTCGGGAAGTAGACCACCAGGTCACCCGGGCGCAGCGCGCTCACCGGCACCTTGCGGAGCTGCCGCCACTGCTCCTGCGACGTACGCGGAATGGTGCGTCCGGCGTCCGCCCAGGCCTGCGAGGTGAGCCCGGAGCAGTCGAAGGACGAGGGGCCCTCCGCGCCCCACACGTACGGCTTGCCGATCTGCCGGACCGCGTACCGGACCGCCTCGCCGCCCTCCTCCGACGGCGGCCGGGTCGAGGACAGGGCGCCCGAGGTGACCAGTGCGTTCTGGGCCTCTGCCGTGCCCTTCTGTTCGAGGCCGGACACCTCGGCGAGCTGGTCCGCGGAGAGCGTGGCGAGCTTCGCCTCGACCTCCTTCAGACGTTTCTGCACGGCGTCGCGGTCCTTCTTCTGCCGTGCGGCCAGCACCTGCTGCCGGTCGAGCACCTTGCGGGATTCCTTGGCCAGTTCGTCGGCGTGCTTCTCGGCACCGGTGAGCCGTTTCACGGCCGCCACCCGGCCTGCGGCCAGCCGCTGGATGACCTGGCCCTGGTCCAGGGCCTGCGCGGGGTCGCGGGACAGCAGCAGTCGCAGATACGAGGAGAAGTCGGACCGGCCCTGGTACTGCTCGCGGGCGAGGCGTCCGGCGGCGTCGCGGCCGCGCGACAGCGAGAGCCGGGCGGTGACGAGGGCGGCGTCCAGCTTCTTCGCCTCGGCCGTCCGCTTCTTCAGCTCGGCCGCCGTCCCGTTGTAGGTCTCGGTGGCCTCCTCGGCCTGCTGGTACAGCTTCTGCAGCTCCACCAGCAGCGCGGCGGCGCCGGTGGCGGGATCCGCCGCTTCCGGGGCGGCCTCGCCCACGGGAGAGGGGGACGGGGAGGGGGAGGGTGCGGCCACGGCGGCGGCCGGTGACGTCACGACGACGGCTGCGAGCGCCGCCGTGCAGACGGAGCGCAAGACACTGCCCGGCACGACATCACCTCCGGTAGCGGGGCGAATCGTCGGACTACCCCATAAGTGAGCGCAATGCCTCTATACGCTCACCTGCCGTCAGGTGATTCAAGAACCGAGGTGCGTGGCGGCGGCCGGATCCCCCGGAAGGCGGCGGTTCCACGCCGCCCTCCGGACCGGCGGCCGACCGGCCGGTCAGTTCGACTGATCAGTCCGGCGGGTCAGTTCGACCGGTCAGTCGATCGGGAACGCGTAGACCATCCGGCCGCGCCGGACGACGGCGCTCTTCCCGAAGGGCAGTACCTGGTACGTGGTGGTGACCGTGGCGCCCTTCGGGTCCTGTTCCCCGATGTCCTGGAACTTCCACAGCCGCCGTCCGTCGGCCGCCGCGAACGCGGTGACCTGGCCGGAGCTCGCCGCGAGCAGGGTCTTGCCGGTGCCGCTGACGCTGATCACGGGAGTCACGTCGGTGCGCGGCCCCTCCGTCGACCGCTGCCAGCGTGACCGCCCGGTCTCCCGGTCGACCGCCCCCACCTCCTGGTTGCTGTTGGTGGTGTGCAGCAGCGCGCCGGCCTCGACCGAGTTCCCGAAGTGGGAGCCGTGGGTGCCGTTGAGCGTCCACTTCGGCTTTCCGTCGGGCGTCCCGAAGGCCCGGAGGTCGTCACCGACGGCCGCGTACAGCAGGCCGTCCGCATCGCCCACGGCAGCGCCGCCGGGTGTGACGGTGCCGAACGCCTCGGTCCACTTCGCCTTCCCGGTCTTCCGGTCGAAGCTGCGGAACCTGCCCTTGCCCTTGGCCGCCTTCACGTCCGCCGCGGTGAGCGACTGCTGGCTCTGCCGTACGACGATGTCGTCCGGCCGCACCGCGATCAGCCGGTACTCCGGCGCCTCCGGGCCCCGGCCGGTGGGTACGGGCGTCCGCCACAGCTCCTTGCGCTGCTCGATGTCGTACCCGAACAGGTACGACTTGACGAGCACCTTGTCCTTCCCGCGCTTCTTGCCCTTCTTCGGCTTGGGGGCCTTCACGGTGGACTTGGTGGAGCCGGTGAACCAGACGGTCGAACCGGACGCGCCGACGAGCTCGGGCACCACCAGGTGCGGAGCGCCGTCGAACCCGTCGGCGTACGTCAGCCGGTGGGCGACCTTGCCGTCCTTCGCCGACAGCCACAGGAACTCGTCAGGAGCGGCGACGAAGCACAGCTCCTTGCCCGCGGGCAGGGCCGCCTGTCCCTTGGCGGCGTCCGCGTTCTGCCAGACCCGGCGGCCGGTGCGCAGGTCGATGGCGGTGGCGTGGGCCGCGTCGGTGAGCACCAGCAGCCGGTCGTTCCAGAGCGCGGCGGTGCGCGGGGCCGGTTCGGACTCCGGGTGCGCGTGGACCCAGCGCGGCTGCGGAGGCAGTCCGGCGACGGCGGCCCTGCTGGTGCTCGGGGCGGGCTTTGCGTCGTCCGTGGGCTCGTCGTCGTCGCCGGAACCGAACGCGAACACCGCGCCACCGCCGACCAGGAGCCCGGCGACCCCGGCCGCGGCCCCGATCAGCAGGCTCCGGCGTCCGGCGGAGAGGCGCTCGGGAGCGGCCCGGAGAGGGAAGGGGGTGGGAAGCGGAGCAGGGCCCTGGGCAGCCGGGTGAGGCACCGGGAGGGCCGCGTGGGGGAAGGGCGCCGCGGGGGCGTTGTAGGGCAGCGGCTGAGGAGCCTGGGGGGACTGAGGAGCCTGGGGGGACTGAGGGGGCTGATGCGCCTGACCGGCCGGCGGTCCGGCGGGGCCGGGCAGCTCACGGTTGAGTGAGAGCTGCGTCGTCGCCAGGTCGGACCGGGGTGCACGGGGGTCGATGATCCCGAACTGGGCGGTACGGGTGTCCCGGCCGGTCGCGGGTTCCCCGGAGCCGTCCCCGGCGGGGAGCGCGAGGGGCACGGCGTCCTGCACGTCAGGGACTTCGGGGGCGTCGGGCACGTCCGGGTCCGCCGGGGTGCCCGCCGCGTCCGCCGCAGCGACCGCGTCCGCCGCGTCTGTCGCATCCGTCGCGTCCGTCGCATCCGTGGCGGGCACGGCGTCCTCGATGACGGGCGGCGCGGTCTCCAGCGCCTGGGCGCGCACGCCCTGTTCCGCCACCGCCGCCGACAGCGGAGCCGGCAGCCAGTCGCCGCCCTTCGCGAGCCCTGCCGCGCCCTCCAGGGCCAGTTCCGCGGCCACCGCGCCGGCCGTCGGCCGGTCGTCCGGGTCCTTCGCCAGGCAGCGGCCGACCAGATCGCGCAACGCGTCCGGCACGGAGGCCAGTTCCGGGTCGGTGTGGGCGATCCGCTCGGCCGCCTCCGTCGCGGGGCCGTCCGCCAGCGGGGTGCTGCCGGTCGCCGCGTACGCGAGCAGCAGGCCCAGCACGAAGAGGTCGGAGGCCGGACCGGCCTCCTCACCCTCGATCTGCTCCGGGGTCAGATAGCCGAGCCGGACGGAGAGCTGCCCGCCCGGCCGCGCCTCCGCGTCGGCCGCCGCGCCCAGCGGGCCGAAGGCGGTGAGCCGTGGCCCGTCCCCGGCCAGCAGCACCGTCCTGGGTGCGAGCCCCTGCAGTACGGCTCCGGTGGCGTGCACCCGGGAGAGGGTCTCCGCGATGCCCGCGCCCAGTATCCGCACGGCCCGTTCGGGGAGCGGCCCGGCGGTCTCGATCGCCTCGGCCAGGGTCAGCGCCGGCACGTACTCCGCGGCCGTCCACAGCGGCCCGTCGTCCTCCGCCCCGTCCCTGCCGGTGTCCAGTTGCGCCGCCACCCAGCCACCGGCCAGCCGGTCCGCGGTCCGGGCCTCCGCCTCGAAGTGCCGCCGGAAGCCGGGCAGCGCGGCCAGCTCGGGCCGCGCCGCCGTGATCACGGCGAGGTCCTGCGGGGTCGCGCCGCGCGCGAGGTAGTGCACCGCCGCGGCCGTCTCACGCAGCCGCACCAGCGCCGTGTACGGGCCGAAGCGACGTGGATCGTCCTGACGCAGCGCCTCCATGGCGCACCCCCTATGTGACCGTCCTCGGACCTGACCGTCGATCTTAGACCGACCGGGGCACAAGGCCGGGACCGCTCCACCCCGCCGACGTCATCCCGGCTTCGACCAGGGCCACTTGGGGCTGTGGCGCTCGCGGCCGCCCGGGGCGTACTCGTACACCCAGCCGCGCTGGATGCCCAGCCGCTTGGAGTACCCGGCCGGGACCCGCCGGTACGCGTGCACGGTGGCGGGCCCGCCGTCGGCGTCCGGGACCGGGACCTCGTACCACTTGGGCGGGTGGCCGGTCGCGCCGAGGAGTACGGGCAGGGCCCGCCCGTCCAGCGGGCCGCCGGTGAAGGGGACGTTCTCGCTTCTCACCCGCCCAGTCTGACCGATCAGTCCGGGGGCAGCAGATGCGCCGCCGCACCGACCACCGGGATCAGCCGCTCCGCCAGCCGGCCGGCCGGACCCGCCGCGGTCTCCAGGGGCAGCAGCTCGGCGACGGCGGTGGCGGTGGCCGGGTCCGTGGCCGCGGTGACCGCGAGGAGTCCGATGAACTGGTCGACGAGCCAGTCGCGCAGCTCGGACGCGGCCGGCTGCTTCCCCTCGTCCAGCCAGATCAGCGAGGCCGCCTCGACGGCCGCTATCCAGGTGCGCACCATCATCCGCAGCCGGGGCCCGGGATCGCTGCCCGCGCCCCGGCCCAGGTGCAGCAGTATCTGGTCGGCCGCCGCCCGCCGCACCTCGTCGACGATCGTGCTCGTACGGGACGTCTCGGCGACACTGCCGCCGCGCAGCAGCGCGCTGAACCCGGCGTCGTGCTGGTCGACGAAGGCGAGATAGCGGTCCAGCACCCGCGTCACCCGCTCCGTGGGCGGGCCCACGGCCGGTTCCGCGAAGCACAGGATCAGTTCCTCGGAGGCGGACCTGAGGGCCGCCTCGTACAACTGCTGGCGCCCGCCGGGGAAGTAGCGGTAGACCAGCGGCCGGGAGACTCCGGCCACCGTGGCGACCTCGTCGAGCGAGACCTCGTCGGGGGCCCGGTGCGCGAAGAGGGTGAGTGCCGCACCGAGGAGCTGGGTGCGCCGCTCCTCGACGCTGAGCCTTCGGTACGCGCGCTGCGGGGGCGCGGCTGCGGCAGGGGTCATACCCGCAAGCGTAATCGCCACCGCCGTCAGGCGAGCAGGCCCGAGTTCTTCCACAGTCTGCGGCCCACCCCGTTGAGTACTCCGATGTCGTCGAAGAAGTCGGTGAGCCGCTTGGCGCCCGACTGCATGACCTCCGCCCGGTGTCCGCTCTCCCGCACCTGGGCCACGGCCTCCTGGCGGTCCAGGCCCACGTGTCCGTACACCTGCGGGTTGACGAAGCAGACGGAGAAGACGCGGGCCGCCTCGCCGCAGCTGACCCGGGTCAGCTCGCGCTCCCAGCGCGGTGCGGTCACCATCTGGCGGCGCAGCTCCTCGCGGGCGTACCGGACGTGCCTGGCCTCCTCGATCACATGGATGCGGGTCACACCGCGCACCAGGCTCTGGACGCGCTCGTCGGGGAAGGTCAGCCGCTGCATCCAGTCGAGGATCTCCTCACCGAGCAGGGTGGCCGCGAATGAACCGGGCGTGGTGGAGATGGTCTTCAGCACCCGCGCGAGGTTGTGGTAGCGGCGGGGGACCGGGTAGCAGGGCGCCCCGCCCCAGGTGATCATCCGGCCGAACATCATCGAGTGCCGGCACTCGTCGGCTATCTCGGTGAGGGCGTAGCGGACGTGGTTGCTGACCACCGGCTTGTCGTAGATGTGCCGGACCAGCAGCTGCATCAGGATGATCTCGAACCAGATGCCGAGCGAGGCCAGCGAGGCCGACTCGTGCCGGGCCAGCTCCTGCTGCTGCTCCAGCGACATCTTCCGCCACATCGGGGTGTCGTAGAGGGAGACCAGCTCGGGCGGCCAGAACCACTTGCCGTCCTCGGCCACCGAGTCCCAGTCGAGCTCCTTGTCGGGGTCGAAGGAGTGCTTGGCCGAAGCCTCCAGCAGCCGTTCCGCGATCTGTTCGCGGTCCCGGAGCGGGCCGAGTGCGTCACGGAGCAGCCGCACGTCGTCTTCGGTCACTGTCGTCATGGCTGGATCCACCTCACACCTGGGTTACCGGCGGTCACCTCTTATAAGACCTTCTGTCAGCAAGCTCGTCAATCCCTTGCGCACGACTTGTTGACCCGGCGTCTACCAACGTGTGAACCTGCCAACTGAGCCAGTCGGCATGTGAATTGCCGAAGCATGCGAGGCGAAGGAGCCGTCCATGTCGACCCACGACCTCTACACCACCGCCCCCGACCAGCCGCTGTGGACCGTACCCGCCTCCGGAGCCGCCCGCTTCAGCTGGGACTACGACGACGGCCGCGAACGCCTCCTCGCCCTCTACCAGAAGGGCAAGGACAAGCAGTGGGACGGCAACAAGCGCATCGACTGGAGCCTGGAGGTCGATCCCACCGACCCGCTCGGCACCCCTGACGAGGCCCTCACCCTGTACGGCACCCCGCACTGGGCGAAGATGACCGAGAAGGACCGGGGCGAGCTGCGCCAGCACTACACCTCCTGGCAGTTCAGCCAGTTCCTCCACGGCGAGCAGGGCGCGATGGTCTGCGCGGCCCGGATCGTGGAGTCGGTCCCCGACCTGGACGCCAAGTTCTACTCCGCGACCCAGACCATGGACGAGGCCCGGCACGCGGAGATCTACGGCCGGTTCCTGCACGAGAAGATCGGGATGCTGTACCCGGTCAACGACAACCTCCAGGGCCTCCTCGGGGACACCCTGCGCGACTCCCGCTGGGACATGCCCTACCTGGGCATGCAGGTCCTCATCGAGGGCCTCGCGCTGGCCGCGTTCGGCATGATCCGCGATACGACGACCAAGCCGCTGCCCAAGCAGATCCTCGCCTACGTCATGCAGGACGAGGCCCGCCACGTGGCCTTCGGCCGGATGGCGCTGCGCGACTACTACAAGCAGCTGAGCGACGCGGAACTGCGCGAGCGCGAGGAGTTCGTCATCGAGGGCTGCTACCTGATGCGCGACCGGCTCAGCGGCGTGGAGGTGCTGGAGAACTTCGGCATCGGCAAGCAGGAGGCCAAGGAGCTCTCCGAGCACTCCGAGTTCCTCCAGCTGTTCCGCAAGCTGCTGTTCAGCCGGATCGTCCCGTGCGTCAAGGACATCGGCCTGTGGGGTGAGCGGCTCCAGAAGGCCTACGTCGACATGGGCGTCCTCGAACTGGGCGACTCCAGCCTGGACCTGCTGATGGCGCAGGACGAGGAGATCGCCGAACAACTGGACCGGGACCGCTTCGCGGTGGAGGAGGAGGCACGGGTGGCGGAGGTCGCGGAGGCGATAGCGGACGGCGGCGACGCGGCACCGTCGGCCACCTGAACCGGGGCGGCGCGGGGCGCGTTGAGTAAGGTCGGCCGTATGCCTCGGAGCGATGACAGCGCCGGTTCGGCCGGTCCCGCCCCGGGCCGGGACCATCACGCACGCCTCGCCGCCCACGGGTCGGTCTCCACCCACCTGTCGCTGCTGAGCGACCACCGGCTCCGCGAGGTGGTCCGCGCGGCCACGCCGGCCGGGGCCGGCATCGGCGGCAGGTCTGCGGAGCTGGACGTGTGCGGGAGACGGGTCTTCGTCAAACGGGTGCCTCTGACAGACCTCGAACTGCGGCCGGAGAACGTGCGGTCGACCGCCAACCTCTTCGGGCTGCCGGTGTTCTACCAGTACGGGATCGGCTCGGCCGGATTCGGCGCCTGGCGGGAACTGGCCGCACACATCGTCACCACCAACTGGGTTCTCGCCGACGCCTGTCCGGACTTTCCGCTGATGTACCACTGGCGCGTCCTGCCGGACTCGGCCCCGCAGGACTTCATGGACGAGTTCGGGGGCATCGACGGGGCGGTCGCCCACTGGGAGGGCTCCTCGGCCGTACGCGACCGGCTGGAGGCCATTGCCGGCTCCTCGGCCAGTCTGGTGCTCTTCCTGGAGCACGTGCCGCAGACCCTCGGGGCCTGGCTGGGCGAGCGCCGCGCGGCGGCCCGGGAGGGCGGGGAGAGCCCGCCGTTCGAGTGGCTGGACGAGACCCTGGCCCGAGGGGCGGACTTCATGAGTTCCCACGGGTTCGTGCACTTCGACGCCCACTTCGGCAACATCCTGACCGACGGCCATTCGATCCGCTTCGCGGACTTCGGCCTCGCTCTCAGCACCGGGTTCGAACTCTCGCCGGACGAGTCCGCGTTCCTGGCCGGGCACCTCGCCTACGACCGCCACTACGTCGCCGGGCACCTGATCCGCCACCATCTGTTTGACGAGGTGTGCGACGCCGGTTTCCTGCGTCGCTGGATCGCGGGCGACCGTCCCGAGGGCGTACCGCCCGGGGCCGCCGCGGTCCTCGACCGGCACGCGGCGGCCGCCGTGGTCCTGGACGGCTTCCACCGCCGCCTGCTCGGAGAGAGCAGGCGGACGCCCTACCCGGCGGCCGGGATCGAGCGGGCGGAGGCGGGCCGCCCGAGCGTCCGCGCGTAGGCGATGCGGGTGAGCCGGCCGAGGCCGGCGGTGAAGAGCGGTGGCCATACGACCGGCCCGACGGAGTAGCCGGCCAGCACGACGAGCGGTATCCACCAGCTGTTCACGATGCGGTGGGCCAGGCCGGGCGGGCGGATGCCGACGAGTCGCGCCAGGTCGGGCAGCACGAAGGAGACCAGCGCCGCGACCGTGGTGGGCACGCCGTACTTCTGACTCTCGAAGACGGCGAACGCGGCCAGCAGCGACGTGAGAACGCCCCATGCGGCTCGCACGATCCAACTGCCTCTGTCCGCATCGGAGTTGCCCAAGGGTGCGGTGGCGTCCGGGGGTTCGGTGGTCACGCGTGGAGCGTACCGACGGCAACGCGTCGGCACGCGCCTTTTCCGGGCGCGCCAACAGGCCCGCACCGGGGGCCGGGACGCGCCGGACGTCCCCGGAGGGTTCGAAATCGTGTTCGCCCGCATGACGTAACTTGGGCGCCATGACCACGCCGCCGCCGCAGCCGCCGCAGGGTCCGTACGGAGCACCGCAGGGCCCGTACGGACCGCCGCCGCAGCCCCCGCAGAGCAACCCGTACGGCCCGCAGGCCCCGTACGCCCCGCAGACTCCGTACGCCCCGTACGGGCAGCAGGCCCCGTACGGCCCGCAGTCCGCCCCGGGCCCGCAGCCCTTCGGGTATCCGCAGGGGCCGCCGCAGCCGTTCGGCTTCCCGCAGGGGCCGCCGCCTCGGAAGAACCGGACCGGGCTGATCGTGGGGATAACCGTCGGCGCGCTGGTGGTGGCCGGGGGCATCGTGTTCGGGGTCGCCACGCTGGCCGACGTCGGGGAGTCCGTGGCCGGGCGGGGGTTCCCGGCGGCCGAGTACGAACTGACCGCGCCCAAGAAGCTGCTGGACGGCGAGTACACCCTGCTCAAGGACTCCTCCTCGACCGACGGCCGGGAGATCGAGGAGGCCGACGATCCGAGCATCCGCGACGCCAAGGCCGTCGTCACGCAGTACACCTCGTCCGCCGGCGGCACCCTGGTCGTCTCCGGACTGTGGGGACGGATCAAGGGACCGGAGTTCACCCGGGACAAGATCCTGGAGGGGGCCACCCAGACCGACGGCATGACCATCGCCGTCCCCGCCAGGGAGTTCACCCCCGAGGGCTACGGCATCACCGTGTCCTGCCAGGTCGTGCGGTCGGAGCAGGGCGGGATCACCAGCACCCTCCCCATGTGCGCCTGGGGCGACGGGAACACGGCGGCCTTCGTCGCCGTCGTCACGCCCGAATCCGCGAGCCAGGCCCCCGAGAAGGCCGACCTCGAAAAGGCCGCGCTGGACACCGCCAAGGTCAGGGCCGAGTCGCGCAAACCGATCGGCGCCGCACAGGCCGGCTGACCGGCTCACCGCGCCACGTGTGCAGTCCGTCAGTCCGCCAGCGCCGCCTCCATGACGGAACGGGCGATCGGCGCGGCGCTGCCGCCGCCGCTGATGTCGGCCCGGTCGGCGGCGGCGTCCTCGACGACCACGGCGACCGCGACGGCGGGCCGGGCGGAGTCCTCCGCCTGTGCCCAGGAGATGAACCAGGCGTACGGGGTGCCCGTGTTGTCGACGCCGTGCTGGGCCGTTCCGGTCTTGCCGCCGACGGTCGCCCCGTTGATGGCCGCGTTGCCCCCGGTGCCGTCCCGCACCACGTCGATCATCATCCGCCGGAGCTCCGAAGCCGTCTGCGGATTCATCGCCCGGTGGTAGGTGCGCGATCCCGTGGTGCGGACGGTGGAGCCGCTGTGCGTGGTCGTACGGTCCACCAGGTGCGGGTACATGAGCTCGCCGCCGTTCGCCACGGCCGAGGCCACCATCGCCATCTGGAGCGGGGTCGCCGTCGTGTCGAACTGGCCGATCGAGGACAGGGCCAGCTGGTCGTCGCTCATGTCGGTGTCGAAGTTGCTCTTCGCCACCCCGGACGGGATCTGCAGCCCGGTGTCGTTGAAGCCGAACTTCCCGGCCGCCTCCACCATGCCGTCCAGCCCGACCCGCACCCCGAGCCGGGCCATCACGGTGTTGCAGGAGACCCGGATCGCCTCGGCCAGGGACGCGTCCTCGCAGCCGCTCGCCTCGTCGGGCAGCGGCGTCGAGGTGTTCGGCAGGACGTAGGGGGAGGGGGTGTCGGTGGCGGCGTCCGGGTCTGTGACGACCTCGGCGTCCAGCGCCGCCGCCGCCGTCACGATCTTGAAGGTGGAGCCGGGCGGATAGGTCTGCCGGATGGCCCGGTTGAGCATCGGCTGACTGGTGTCCGCGTTGAGCTCCCGCCAGGCGTCGGTGACGGACGAACCGGTGCCGGAGAGCCGCCCGGGGTCGTACGAGGGCGTCGAGACCAGGGCCAGGATCTTGCCGGTCGTCGGCTCGACGGCCGCGACGGCGCCCCGCCGGCCGCCGAGCCCCTCGTAGGCGGCGCGCTGCATGGAGTCCTTGACCGTGGTGGCGACGTCACCACCGGGCTGCCGGCTGCGGGTTACCTCGTTCCAGAAGGGGAGCGGGGCGAGCATCGGATCGGCGCCGGACAGGATGTCGTCCTCGGCGTTCTCGATCAGGGTGGTGCCGTACGTCTGCGAGGCGTATCCGGTCACCGGGGCGTACAGCGGGCCGCGGCGGTAGGTGCGCTCGTACGCGAGCTGCTCGCCGGTGTCCTTCGAGCCGGTGACGGGCTTGCCGTCGGCCAGGATGTTGCCGCGCGGCTGGTCGTAACGGTCGATCGTGTTGCGGCGGTTGGCCGCGTTGTCGTCGAGGGAGGGGGCCTCGAAGACCTGGACGCGGGCGGCGTTCAGCAGCAACGCCACGAGCAGCAGCAGACAGAAGGCGGCGGCGCGCCGGATGTAGCGGATCACGGCCGGGCCTCCCGGGCGGTCGGCGCGTACGGGATCACAGCTCGTCCTCCAGGATGGGTGCGATGACTCCGGTCTCCACCTGGTCCGGGTGGGGTCTGCGGGCCTGGTCGCTGACCCGGATCAGCAGGGCCACGATGATCCAGTTGGTGACCACGGACGAACCGCCCTGGGCGAGGAACGGCATCGCCATACCGGTCAGCGGGATCAGCCCCATCACGCCGCCCGCGATCACGAACACCTGGAGCGCCAGGATCGAGGCGAGACCGATCGAGAGCAGCCGCCCGAACGAGTCGCGCAGGGCGAGGCCGGCCCGGTAGCCGCGCGCCACCAGCAGCGCGTACAGCATGAAGATCGCCGTCAGCCCGGTCAGCCCCAGCTCCTCGCCCGCCGTCGCCAGGATGAAGTCGGACTTGGCGGCGAACCCGATGAGGATGGAGTGCCCGAGCCCGAGCCCGGTGCCGAGCATCCCGCCGGCCGCGAAGGCGAACAGCGACTGGGCGAGCTGGCTCGGCCCCCGGCCCGCGTCGATGGAGGCGAACGGGTCGATCCAGTCCTGCACCCGGCTGTGCACATGTGGTTCGAAGGAGCCGACGACGAACGCGCCGACGGCGGCGAGCAGCAGCCCGACGGCGATCCAGCCGGTCCGGCCGGTCGCCACGTACAGCATGATCACGAACAGGCCGAAGAAGAGGAGCGAGGTGCCCAGGTCGCGCTCCAGGACCAGCACCCCGACGCTGAACAGCCAGATCGCCACGATCGGGCCGAGCACCCGGCCGGTGGGGAGCTGCAGCTTCCAGATCCTGCGTCCGGTGTACGCGAGGGCGTTGCGGTTCGCCGCGAGGTAGGCGGCGAAGAACACGGCGAGCAGGATCTTGGCGAACTCGCCCGGCTGGAAGGAGAATCCGCCGACCCTGATCCAGATCTTCGCGCCGTTCACGGCGGGGAAGAAGATCGGCACGATCATCAGGACGAGCGCGGCGGCGACCGAGAGGTACGCGTACCGCTGGAGCACCCGGTGGTCGCGCAGGAACACCACCACCGCGATGAAGAACGCGACGCCGAGCGTGGACCAGACGAGCTGGGTGGTCGCCGCCTGGTCCTTCGGGGTCTCCAGGTCGAGCCGGTAGATCAGCACCAGCCCGAGCCCGTTGAGCAGGACGGCGATGGGCAGCAGCAGCGGATCCGCGTACGGGGCGCGGAAGCGGACGGCGAGATGGGCCAGCAGGGCGAGCAGCCCGAGGCCGCCGCCGTACCCGGCGACATCGGGCGGGACCGCGTCGTTCCTGGCCAGACCGACGGCGGCGTAGCCGTAGACGGAGATGAGGACGGCCCCGACGAGGAGCGAGAGTTCCACGCCGCGCCGCTTGGGCAGGCGCAGCTCGGGCGGGGGTGCGTCCGCTGTCGTTGCGGTCATGCCACGCAACGTAGCAAGAGGTCGGGATTATTTCGCTTATGTCATAGTACGGAGGTTCGTGAGGCTCCTGTGTCGGACCGTCAGGACCGCGGTCCGGGCGGCTCCTTCCCGCCCCCCTTCCCGTCCTCCTCGTCCTCGTCCCCATCCTCGCGGTGTACGTACTCCGGCAGCGTCAGCCGCGCGACCGCCCCGCCGTCCGGCGCGTTCTCGAAGACCAGCTGAGCCCCCATCACCCGGGCCTGCCCGGCGGCGATGGTCAGTCCGAGGCCGTGCCCCTTGCTGCCGCCCTCGGTACGGAAGCGCTGCGGGCCGCCCTCCGTCAGATAGTCCGGGAAGCCCCCGCCGTGATCGCGTACCGTCACCACCGGCCCGTCGACCGTCAGCACGACCGGCGGGCGGCCGTGCCGGTGCGCGTTGCTGATCAGATTGCCGAGCACCCGCTCCAGCCGCCGCCGGTCCGTCTCGACGCGCACCGGCGGCCCGTCCTCGACGACCCCGACCTCGGTGCCGGAAGCGGACACCACCCGCCGGGCGAGCGGCGCCAGTTCGTACACATCCAGGTCGACGTGCTCGGTACGGGTGTCGAGCCGGGAGATCTCCAGCAGGTCCTCGGTGAGGGCGCGCATCGTCCGGACCCGGTCCTGGACCAGCTCGGAGGGGCGGCCGGGCGGCAGGAGTTCGGCGGCGGCCGACAGACCGGTCAGCGGGGTGCGCAGCTCGTGCGCGACATCGGCGGTGAAGCGCTGCTCGGCCAGCAGCTTGCGCTGGAGCGCGGAGGCCATCGTGTCCAGCGCTCCGGCGACGATCGCCACCTCGTCCTGGCGCCGGGTGGGATCGGCCGTACGGGGGTCGTTGACGCGGGCGTCGAGGTCGCCGGCCCCGATCCGGCGAGCCACCCGCGCGGTCTGGTGCAGCCGCCGGGTCACCCGGGTGACGGCGAACCCGCCGGCCAGCAGTGTCGCGCCGATCGCCAGCAGGGAGGAGCCGATGATCGCCCCGTCCAGGCCGTTGATCGTGCGGGCGCTCTGGCTGTAGTCGATCCGGGTCGCCAGCGCGTGGCCGTCGGCCGGTGCGGCGGCCCACATCGTCGGGCGGCCCAGACTCTCCGCGACCATGGTGCCGCGCTCCCCGGCCACCGCCAGCTCGCGCAGCGACGCGGGCAGCCCTGGCGGATCGATGCCGGAACGCGGCGGGAGCGCCTCGCCCGCCTCGTACGCGGCGGTCACGTCCGCCAGCCGGGCCAGCGCCTTCTCGCGGGCGTGGCCCACCGTCTGGCGGGTGACCGCGGTGTGCACCAGCACGCCCAGCAGGGCCGCGAGCACGCAGCACATCACGGTGATGAAGACCGCGGACTTCCAGGTCAGCGTCGCGGTCCAGGCGGGCATCCGCAGCCCGCGCCGCCCGGCTGCGGCGCGCCGCCACCGCCGGCTCACCGGCGCTCCGCGGACACGGCGGCCGAGGGCGCCGCGGTGGGCGCGGCGCTCTGCCGTGCGGTGGGAGGCGCCGCCGTCGGCGCGGCGGAGGGCAGCTCGCCGGGACGTTCGGTGGGGCGGAGGGGCTGCGGGTGGCGCCGGCCGGGCTCCGGCTGCGGGGACATGCGCAGGATCCCGTCCTGGGTGGGCAGCATGGCGCGCTGCCTGCTGTCCCAGGACCAGGCCGTGCGGTACTCGTACCCGGTGATGGCCGAGGGCGCCCGCATGATCAGGTCCCGGCCCGCCAGCTCCACGCTGATCACGGCGTCGGAGGTGGACATGATCCGGGTCAGCCCGCTGGGCTCCGGCATGTAGACCCGTACGGACAACTGGCGGTCCGCCAGCTTGACGGCGAGGACCAGCTCGTCCCTGCCGTCACCCGTCAGATCGCGGTAGTACGGCGCGAGCACCGGGCAGTCGTCCGGCGCGGTCCGGCAGGCCTTGATCCGGCGGACCGCCGCGGCCGGGAGCTCGTCCGTACCGCTGGCCCGGTCGGGGCGCGCCTCCAGGCCCGCCTGCACCACCGCCACCGGGTCCAGCCGGTGCACGTCGCCGCCCGGGACGGTGATGCCGGGGATGTGCGCGGTCTCGCCCTCGCCGTAGTCGTACGGAGCGGCGGAGGCGGGCGGCAGCTCCGGCCAGAGGCGGGCCGGGCCGATGGCGGCCGGGACCGTTCCGGTGCTCTTCAGGCCGCCGCCGGTGCCGCACCCGGCCAGCAGGGCGGCGCCGGCCAGCAGCGCCGCCGCCCGGTGCTGCGCACGCATGGCTTTCTCCGTTCCCGAGGTCCGTCGAGCCGGTGGGCGCGCGCTCGCGCACGGCCCCGGCTCCACAGACCTTATTCGGGAGGAAGTCTCTTATGCGTATTTAGTGCTGATACGTCAGTGCTGATACTTCAGTCACCTCAGTGCTGATACGGGTTCTGACCCTGTCCCTGGCCCTGGCCCGGCGCTCCCGGCGCGAAGCCCGGCTGCCCCTGCCCCTGCCCGAACGGGTTGCCGTCCTGCGACGCCACGTGCTGGGCCATCAGCTGCTCGGCCTGCTCCTTGGGTATCCGCTGCTCACCGCCGCAGAACGTGCACTGCGTGGCGAACTTCGTCGAGAAGGGGAACAGCGGCACGAAGAACAGCGTGAACTTCGTGACCCGCTTGCGCAGGGTGTGCGCGGACGGATTCCCGCACCAGCCGCAGACCATCGTCATCACGGCCAGTTGGTAGAGATAGCCTCGCGTACCGAAAATGATCATGTCGTGGGTCCCTTCCCCGTATTACCCATGAGCGCCCGGCGGCAGAGCGCCAGCAGCTTCTCGTCCTCGTATGTGTCATGGCTGCCGTAGCCGCCGTCCATCGCGTTGTGACGGCGTACGGAGGCGAGCTCGGCGCGCAGCACGTGTGCCGCGTCAGAGCCTGCACCAGCGGCCCCCATCCGCGCCAGGCATTCGGCCACCCGAACCCTGACATGGCGGTTCTGTTCCCAGGCCGCCAGGAGTACCGGAACGGACTCCCGGGCCCGCCCGGAAACTTCCCACAGAGCGATCGCCGCGTCCACCCGCAGCCACAGCTCCTCGTGCCCGAGCAGCGCCCGCAGCCGGGGCGCCGTCACCTCGGCGAGCGCGCCGAGCCGGCCCAGCGCGCTCGCCGCCGCCCGCCGCTCGTGCGCGTGGTCCGCCTGGAGCCCCTCGATCAGGACCGGCAGCACGGCCGAGGCGTCCCCGTCGACCGCCCAGAGCGCCTCCGCGGCCTCCGTCGCCGCAGAGGTGCCGGGCCGCCGGATCAACGCCCGCAGCTCCGGCACCGCACAGGCCGCCGCGGGCCCGAACGAGCCGAGCGCCCGCAGCGCCGCCGTACGCAGCCACTCGCCCCGGTACTCCGGAGCCCCGCGCAGCACCCGCAGCACCTCCGGCGCCGCCTCGCCCGCCCGCAGCGCGGTCAGCCCGGCCAGCAGCGGGCTCGCCCGGTCGTACGCCCCCTCGTCGAGGCCCACCTCACCGAGCCTGCGCCGCAGCGCACCGGCCAGCGGACGGGCCGCCGGGCCCAGATAGCAGATGGCGAACCCCACGTCGTGCGGCACCTCGGGCCGCTCCAGCGCGGCGGCCAGCGCGGGCACGGCGCGGGCATCGCCCAGCCGGGACAGCGCCTTCACCGGGCTGCCCAGACCCGGCGGCCCGCTCGCCCACTCCTTCACCCACGCGCCCGGATCCGCCGCGACCCGGGCCGCCAGCGCGTCGGCGGCCGGTGCGGCCAGGCCGAACAGCTCCTCCAGCACGTGCGAGGCGGCCTCGGCCAGCCGCGGTTCGGCCGCACAGAGCTGCTCGCCGACCAGCCGCACCAGCTCCGCGTAGGAGCCGCGCCAGGCCCGGATCAGCCCGCTGCTCATCCGGACCGCGTCGATGCGCTGCCGGCGGTCGGGGCTGCACAGCTGATCGGTCAGCAGCGCCGTCCGCTCCGCGACCCGGTCGTCGAGACCGACGTGCAGGGTCCGCAGCAGATCGGCGGTCCAGGGCGCGGTGCGCCCGGCGCTCTCCTCGGCGGGCGTAGCGCGCAACTGCCCCACCAGCGTCACCGGAGCGCCCCGCTCCTCCGCCCGCTCTTCCATCCCGGCCGGCTCCGGCTCGCTGTGCGCCTCGGCGGACCGGCACCCCCGCTCCGCGTCCCCGGCCGCGGAGGAGGACCGCAGCTGCCGCAGCAGGCCCGCCACCACCCGCACCACATCGCCCGGCAGCGCCTGCGGTGCGCAGCGCGCCAGCTGGGCCAGGGCCGCCAGCCGCAGCCCCGGCGGATACGCCTCTGCGGCCAGCCGGCTCAGCCAGTCCGCGATCTGGTCGGTCAGCGGGCGGTGACGCAGCGCGACCCGCCCGGCCGCCTCGACCAGCGCGAGCCGCACCTCCTCGTCCGGCTCCACCGCGAGACGCTCCCGCAGCAGCGGCAGGACCAGCGCGGGGTTCCCGTGCAGGGTGGCCAGGGCCAGCGGGGCGGAGACCCGCACCCCCGGGTCGTCGTCGGCCATCAGCGCGAAGAACACCCCGGCCCCGGCGGTGACGGCCGCCGCCGCCATCGCGTAGTTCGCCGCGCCCTCGATCTCGTCCTCGTCGATCTCGTCCTCGTCGTCCTCGTCGAGGTCGATGCCGCCGATGCTGGTGAGCAGCTCGACGATGCCCCCGCGGTCCGGGACCGCCGGGTCCACGACCAGCTCGAAGAGGAAGGGGATACAGGCCAGGGTGCACGCGTACACGTCACCCTGGTGGTGCACGGCCCCGTACATGCCGTCCAGCGCTCTCTCGCGCTCCGCCGGGTCGGCGGACGCGAGGCCCTGGAGCAGGCCGGGCACATCATCGGCAGGCCCGTAGGCATGCTCCATCGAGGCCCAGTCGACCTCGTCGATCCCGGCGAACACGCCATCGCCTCCCCACGCCTTACGGCCTCACCCACGATTGCCGGCGGCGTCGCGGGTGAGGTCGTCTCCACGAAGCAGTGTCTGCGCAGAGTGTGCACCACCGCTCGGACAATCCACCCGCCACATGCGGCCTTTTACCTTTGGACATGACAACAACGGCAGTGGTGCGGTATGCCCGGTCCCGGACACGCCCTACGCGGTGTCCGGAACCGGACGCCCCCGGCCCGGTTCGTTGAGCGGACCGAGCAGATCCCCGTGCCGGGCCAGCCGTTCCGCCATGTCACCGGCCAGGAAGACCAGCTCGCCGGGGCTGCGGCACGCCTCGATCTCCGCCCAGGTGACCGGCGCGGAGACGGTGGGCTCTGCCCTCGCGCGCAGGGTGTACGGGGTCGCGGTCGTCTTCGCCGCGGCGTTCTGGCTGAAATCGACGAACACCTTCCCCGGCCGCAGCGCCCGCTTCATCCGGTGCACGACCAGATCGGGAAGCTCCAGCTCCGCCCGGACGGCCAGTCCCTTCGCGTACGCCGACACCTGCCACGACGCCGTGGGCTCCAGCGGTACGAGCAGATGCAGCCCCTTGGAGCCCGAGGTCTTCCCGTACGCCTCCAGACCGTCCTCGGCCAGCCGCTCCCGCAGCCACAGGGCGACCTCGCAGCACTCCACGACGCTCGCGGGCGACCCGGGATCCAGGTCGAACACCAGCCGGTCGGCCACGCCCGGCGTACCGGCCCGCCACTGCGGGGTGTGGAACTCCACCACCAGGTTGGCCGCCCACATCAGCGAGGCCAGATCCGCCACCACGATCTGCCTGGCCCCTTCGTTGTCGTGGTGCGGCACCGGCGCGGTGCGTACCCAGGACGGCGTACCGGGGGGCGGGTTCTTGGTGAAGAACCGCTGCCCGTCCGGCCCGTCCGGATAGCGCAGGAAGGACACGGGCCGCTCCCGCAGATGCGCCAGCAGCGCCTCGGCGACGGTGGCCGCGTAGTAGTGCAGCACCTCGCCCTTGGTGGTGCCGGTGGCCGGATACAGCACCTTGTCCAGATTGCTGAGCGTCAGGCGCCGCCCCTCCACCTCTGTGATTGGCGACATAAGATAAGGATCACACGTAAAACGTATCTATAGACGTATACGGGTTCTAAGGGGTGACCGGTGAGGTCCATATGGAACGGCGCCATCTCCTTCGGGCTGGTCAGCATCCCGGTCAAGCTGATCAACGCCACCGAGAACCACTCGGTCTCCTTCCGCCAGATCCACCTCACCGACGGCGGCCGGGTCCGCTACCGCAAGGTGTGCGAGCTGGACGGGGAAGAGGTGACCTCCGCCGAGATCGGCAAGGGCTACGAGGACGCCGACGGCTCGGTGATCCCGATCACCGACGAGGACCTCGGTTCGCTGCCGCTGCCGACGGCCAAGACGATCGAGATCGTCGCCTTCGTGCCCGCCGGTGCGATCGACCCGCTCCAGATGGACGCGGCCTACTACCTCTCCGCCAACGGGGTCCCGGCCGCAAAGCCGTACACCCTGCTGCGTGAGGCGCTGAAGCGGAGCCGGAAGGTCGCGGTCGCCAAGTACGCGCTGCGCGGGCGCGAGCGCCTCGGGATGCTGCGGGTCGTCGACGACGTGATCGCGATGCACGGCCTGCTCTGGCCGGACGAGATCCGGACTGCGGAGGACGTCGCGCCGGAGGCCGGTGTGAAGGTGCGCGACGCCGAACTCGACCTGGCCGACGCCCTGATGGCCACGCTCGGCGAGGTCGACATGGACTCGCTGCACGACGACTACCGGGAGGCGGTCGAGGAGCTCGTCGCGGCCAAGGCCGCCGGCGAGCTGCCGCAGCGGGCGGAGCCCGAGGACACCGGCGGCAAGGTCATCGACCTGGTCGCGGCCCTGGAGAGCAGCGTCAAGGCGGCGAAGGAGGCCCGCGCGGGCGGCGAGGACGCGCCGGTCGCGAAGGTCACCTCGATGGCCGACCACAAGGGCGGCAAACGGACGGCGGCGAAGAAGACCACGGCGAGCAAGACAGCAGAGAAGAAGCCCGCAGCGAAGAAGACGGCCGCGAGCAGGACGGCAGCGAAGAAAACCACGGCAAAGAAGAGCACGGCAAAGAAGAGCACCGCAACGAAGAGCACGGCGAAGAAGCGGAGCAGTACGAAGAGCACCCCGCGCAAACGCACCTCGGCCTGACCGGCACCTCTGTCCGCCCGGGGGCCACCACCCCTTGGAACGGCCGAACGGCCGGACGGCCGCCACGGGGCTCATGCCCCGGGACGGCCGTCCGGTCCCGCGTCAGGGGATTCCGGGCTCAGTGCCTGCGGTAGGAGCTCACGTATCCGGGGGCGGGAGTGCCGACACCCGTCACGTCGTCGTAGCCGCGCACCGCCGACAGCGAGGCGTCCTTGCCGAGGCTCCGCACCGAGGTCAGCAGGCCGTCGGCCGCGTCGTACCCGTTGGCGAAGTCCACCCGGGCGACGGCCAGGCCGTGGCCCTTGCCCAGCGGGTGGTCCGTCACGTCGTGGTACGCCTTCGAGCCGTAACGGCCGTAGATCGCCGGGTTGGCGAAGCCGAGGGGCAGGCCGTGCTGTGCCTGCTGCGCGAGGGCCTGGACACCGGCGATGACCGGTGCCGCCAGCGACGTTCCGCCGATGCGGTACTCGTCGTAGCCCAGCGATCCGTCGGGCATCGTCTGGGTCTGGCCGACCAGGAAGCCGGTGTTCGGGTCGGCCACGGCCGCGACGTCCGGGGCGGTCCGCATCCGGGTCTTGCCGTTGGCCTTCGCCAGCGAGTCCGGCACGATGCCGCGCTGGTAGAACGGCTGCTTCACGGTCGAGCTGGTGCCGCCGCCCGCGCCCGAGGTGTAGGCGCCGGGGAATCCGGTCCAGCTCTTGCCGTCGGCCGCCAGGGGAGCGTTGGTGGTTCCCCAGCCGGTCTCCCACTTGTACGTGTCGTGCTTGCCGACGGCCAGCGACGTACCGCCGACCGAGGTCACCCAGGCGGAGTTCGAGGGGACGTCGATCTGCTTCGTGCCGGTGGAGGCGACGTTGTCGCCGTTGTCGCCGGAGGAGAAGTAGAAGCCGATGCCCTCGATCGCGCCCATCTGGAACACCTGGTCGTACGCGAGCGCCAGGTCGGGGGTCTGGTTGGCCTCGACGTCGCCCCACGAGTTGGAGACGATGTCCGCGAGCCGGTGGTCGACGACCTTGGTGAGCGAGTCCAGCAGATCGTCGTCGTAGCAGGACGCGCCGCCCACGTACACGATGTTCGCGGCGGGTGCGACGGCGTGCACGGCCTCGACGTCGAGGGTCTCCTCGCCGTACCAGCCGGAGGCCCCGCACTCCTCGGTCTTCGTGTAGTCGTCCGGCAGCACCTGGCTGAACTGCCCGTGCTTGTACCGTGCGTCGCCGTTGCGCTTGGCGTACTCGGCGGCGTCCTTCGCGATGGTGGGGGAGGCGTACGCGTCGGTGATGGCGACGGTCACGCCCTTGCCGGTGTAGCTCCCGGCCCCGTACGCGGCGCGCAGCTGCTTGCCGGTGTACCCCTTGACCGCGTACGGCACCTTGGACCCGTAGGCGCTCGGCAGGCTGGAGGCGGTCTTGGACCCGTAGTACGAGGACGCCGGGCCGGAGTTGCGGAACACCGCGTCCGGCGGCGGGAGCACCTCGTCGTGGCTGGACTTGCGCGGCGCGTTGTCCAGGCCCGATACGGCGAGCACGTCATCGCTCAGCGCGGCCGGCACCGAGGCGGTGGAGGCCGGGGCACGGTAGGTGTGGGCACCCTTGCGGTAGTCGCGCAGCTGGGTGCTGAACGCCTTCTCGGTCCGGGCCACTTCACCGGCGGCGGAGACGTAGTGCTGGTTGGCGCCGGTGACGGTCAGCCCGCTCGACTTCAGCCACTGGCTGACCCGGTCGATCTGGCCCTGGGTCGCCCCGAACCGTGCCTGCGCCTGCGCGGCGCTCAGGTACTTCCCGTACGACGGCGACTGCGGGTCGGAGACGGCGGCCGCGTAGGCGGCCAGCCCCTTCGCGTCCCGCCCGGCGAGGTGGACCCGGACGGCGACCTTCCCGCTGTCGGCCGTGGCGCCCCGGTCGGCCGTGGCGGTGGCCCAGGCCGGCTTGGTGCCCTGGAGCGCATCCCGGCCGCTCGGCGCGGAGTCCGCGGCTGCGTTGGGTATCCCGAGGGCGAGCGCACCGGCGAGCAGTGGCAGTGTCGCCGCCATGCTCAGCCCGGCGCGTCGTCCGGCGCGGCTGATTCTCAAAGTAACCCCCTGCGATGTGGGTCTCGCGTGCGGAGCATGTGCCGAATGATGTGCACATGTAATGCGCCACTCTGGCGAGGAACGCTTCATGTACGGGGCATGTAATGACCAAGAATCGGCCAAGGGCCTTTCCGGCGGGGGTGGTTCGCACCGAAACGCCGGAGATCAACGGATCCCGCCCGGTGTCGCCGGATGCCTCCGGGGCACGTGAGCTCAGCCTGATCCGGACGAAAGGCGTCGGCGCCCAGTAAGGTACGAGACGCCGCGACTGGCGCGTGCCCCTGCCGGGGTGCTCAGTGGAATCGACCACAGGGGAGCGGCACCCCCGGGCCCGCCCGGGTGTCATCGCCGGAGAGCCGTCCGCCTGGGCATCCGGGTCCACGCCGCAGCACGCGGCCGACCCGGGAGGATCCCGTGACCGCACCATCCGTACCCGCAGACCTCCGCCACCCCGCCCTCGCGGCAGCCGATCCGGAACTCGCCGCACTGGTCGCCGCCGAGGAACGGCTCCAGGCCGACACCCTCCGGCTGATCCCCAGTGAGAACTACGTATCAGCGGCCGTGCTCGAAGCATCCGGCACCGTGCTCCAGAACAAGTACTCGGAGGGATACCCCGGCAAGCGGTACTACGAGGGCCAGCAGATCATCGACCAGGTCGAGACGCTCACCGCCGAACGGGCCAGGGCGCTCTTCGGCATGGACCACGCCAACGTCCAGCCCTACTCGGGCTCCCCGGCCAACCTCGCCGTCTACCTGGCCTTCCTCAAGCCCGGCGACACCGTGCTCGGCATGTCGCTCCCCATGGGCGGCCACCTCACCCACGGCTGGGGCGTCTCCGCCACCGGCACCTGGTTCAACGGTGTCCAGTACGGGGTGCGGCGCGACACAGGCCGGGTCGACCTGGACGAGGTCCGTGACCTGGCCCTCGCGGAGCGCCCCAAGCTGATCTTCTGCGGCGGCACGGCGGTGCCCCGCGAGATCGACTTCGCCGGCTTCGCCTCCATCGCCCGGGAGGTGGGCGCGGTCCTGGTGGCGGACATCGCCCACATCGCGGGCCTGATCGCGGGTGGCGCCCACCCCTCGCCCGCCCCGCACGTGGACGTCGTCTCCACCACCACCCACAAGACCCTGCGCGGCCCGCGCGGCGCGATGCTGCTGAGCCGGGCCGAACACGCCCGCGCCATCGACCGCGCCGTCTTCCCGGGCCTCCAGGGCGGCCCGCACAACCAGACCACAGCGGCGATCGGCGTGGCCCTCCGCGAAGCCGCCACGCCCGACTTCCGCAGCTACGCCCGCGACGTGGTGACCAACGCCCGCACCCTCGGCGAGGAACTGGCGGCCCGAGGTTTCGACCTCGTCTCCGGCGGCACGGACAACCACCTGCTGCTGATCGACCTCACGGCGAAGGACGTCCCCGGCAAGGTGGCGGCCAAGGCCCTGGACCGCGCGGGCATCGTCGTCAACCACAACAGCGTCCCCTACGACACCCGCAAGCCCTTCGACCCCTCGGGCATCCGCATCGGCACCCCGGCCCTGACGTCCCGGGGCATCCCCGCCTCGGAGATGGCCACGGTCGCGGAGTGGATCACCCGCGTGGTGCAGGCCGCCCGCACGGGCGACGAGTCCACGGTGTCGGAGGTCCGCTCCGAGGTGAAGGCGCTGATGGACGGCTATCCGGCGCCGGGGCTGCCGGTGTCCTGAGTCGGCGGTGCGAGCCTGCCCGTGCCTCGGGTGCGGGCAGGCTCAGCCCAGCACCCCGATGAACGTGCGCCAGGCAGCGGCGCCGAAGGCGATCACGGGGCCGGTGGGGCGCTTGCTGTCGCGGACGGAGACGAGGTGGGGGGTGCCGCGCCCGACCTCGACGCACTCGCCTTGGCCCCCGCTGTACGTGCTGGTACGCCACCTCGCGCCCGAGAGGTCTGGAGTGCTGCGGCGTGCGCCGTTCATATCGCCCCTCAGGTGAGTGTTCCTCGCCTACAGGTTGTCGAAGTCCCCTGCTGTCATCCCCGACTTGAAGGCGCGCCACTCGCCGGGGGTGAAGCAGAGGTGCGGGCCGGACGGGTTCTTCGAGTCGCGGACGGCCACGCCACCGCCGGGCAGGGGGGCCAGCTCGAAGCACTGGCCGTTGTTGGCCGTGAAGCTGCTTTTTTGCCAGGACAGCGCGGAGGCATCGATCGAGTAGAGGTCTGCCTTCTCCATGAGTTCAGTCATCCTTGTGTCTGGTGAATGCGATGATGTCGCGGCTCTCGTCCGGGGAGAGCGCCGCGTCCGTGAGACTGCGGAAGAGGCGGTGCAGGCGCCGCAGGTCTCGGGGATCGTCCATCGTCAAACTACCAGCGACCGACTCGCCGAAGGCCACGTCGGGCACGTCCTCGTCCGCGAACTGCAGGATCATGAAAGCGCCGATCTGAGCTGCTTCTTCGCCCTTGGCGTAGGGAACGACGCGGAGTTCGACGCTCGCATGGGCTGAGATCTCCAGCAGGTGGTCCAACTGCTCCCTGTGCGTGCGCTCGCCGCCCACCTGGAAGTCCAAGGCGGCCTGCGTGATGACATAGCGGCACTCCAGAGGCGTGGCCGCCTCAAGCAGGCAGTGCCGCTGTCGCAGGCCACGTACCTCGACGAGCGCTTCGATCTGATCCGGTCCGAGCGAGGTGAACCCCACACCGGTCACCGCCTGTGCGTACGCCTCCGTCTGCAACAGGCCCGGCAGAATGCCGACTTGAAACTCATGAACGGTCGACGCCGCCGCCTCGAATCCGAGGAACCGTTCGTACTGCGCGCTGATCACGTCGCTGTACGTGGACCACCACGGTGGGCGCCGCTCGCGCGTGGCCGCGTGCAGTTCGGCAAGCTCGTCGCGCTGGGCGGCGGGCACTTCGTAGATATCCATGAGCTGGGCGAAGTGGGCCTTGGAGCACACGCGTTTGCCGGTCTCGATCCGGCTGACCAAGGAGAGATCGCAGGCGAGAGCCGTGGCGACCTCCGCGAGGGTCAGTTGGTCGGCCTCCTTACGGAGGCGCCGCAGAGCGCGCCCGAATGTGACTCGGGACATGAGCAAGGTGCTGCTGCTGTCGGACATGTCTTCTCCCTGGAGCTCAGAGGGCGTAGAGGCCGTAGAGGCCGGTCAGTTGGCGGCAATGCGCGAACGTGATCGGGGTGGGATCGATCAATTTCTATCTGCGTTGTCAATTGCCAGGCAGGCGACTTGACGATGTGTGGCAGAGCGGCCAGTTTAGCTTCCGTGACGTTCCGCATTCAGGAGAATGCCGAGAGTGGTCACTTCCGGTGGGCTGCGCGGGATGCGCGCGACGAGTGACGGACGGCGGGTACGGAGATGAGCGAACCGAACGAAGTGAAGTTCAGGCTGCCTCGTTGCCACGACAGCGTTCCCCGGGCGCGGGCGGAGCTACGGGCCAAGCTCGGGGAGTGGCGGGCGGGCCGGGCGTCGGCGGAGGACGGTGAGTTGGTGCTCTCCGAGCTGGTGACCAACGCGGTGCGCGTGCCCGTCCCCGGTGACCGCCTGGTGGGCGTACGCATCGAGTGCCGGGGGAGGGGCGAGTTCCTGCGGCTGGAGGTGAGCGACGCGGGGGAGGGAAGGCCGGAGGTGCGGCAGCCCGGCGAGCTGGACAAGGGCGGGCGCGGGCTCCTGCTCGTCGAAGCGCTGGCCCACCGCTGGGGCGTGGAGGAGCGACGGGCCGGGATCGGTAAGACGGTGTGGGCAGAACTGCTGGCACCGGGAGCCGACTTCACCCCCGCAGAGAGCCGGATCGCGGCGGTGTCCGTCCGGCCCGGACAATGCGTACGCGCGTGGGGCGCCTGGCACCCGGTCCGCTCGGTCCGGAGCGAGCGGTTCGCGTCGGGAGGGCCGACGGTCGTCATCGTCCTCGACGACGGGGGCCCGGTGCTACGCCTGCACGCCGCGGAGCCGCTGACCGTGCGAACGACACCGGCAGCCGAGGCGGCCCCGGTGGTCCCGTCGTGAGGACGCTCTGGAAGAGGTGGCTCCGAGGCCAAGGCCGAGGCCGAGGCCCTGTACGTGACCGGGCGCCGCGCTTCACCGGCACGCTGACGCAGGTGGTCGACGGCCGAGTGATCGTGATCAGCAGGGCGGGACGGCCCGCTGCGAGGCCGCTTCCCTCGCCGCCACAGCCTCACCCGCAGGTGCCGCCACAGGTGCGACGGCCGGGCCGGGGCTCGCTCCGGGGCCGCCTCCGTATCCCGGCGGACTTCGACGATGCCCGCGCATCGGTGACGGAAGCCCTGGGGATGCGCTGATGCGACTACTTCTCGATACGCGCGTGGCCATGTGGTGGATCGCCGACGCGCCCCAGCTGTCCGCGTCGTACAAGGAACTCCTGGAGACCGAGCCCGCCGTGTACGTCAGCGCGGTGTCCGCCTGGGAGATCACCGTCAAACAGTTCCTCGGCGGCTTCGAGGGCCCCGGAGACCTGGCAGAGCAGGTGCGGGATCTCCGGTTCAGGGACCTGCCGATCACAGCCGCGCACGGCGTACGGGCAGGCCGGCTGCCGATGGTGCACACCGATCCCTTCGACCGGATGCTGATCGCCCAGGCGCAGGCCGAAGGGCTGGCGCTGGTCACCCGGAGCCCGTGGATTCCGCAGTACGACGTACAGGTCATGCCGGTCTGACCGGTGCGCGGGCCGAAGGTGCACACATAAGTGGTGTCACACCCATCATGACAGGTCAGTGAGCGATCTCGTAGGAGCAACGGCACAGGTGAACAGCCTTGTTGGGCCCTCGCCGCGCGCCCAGAATCTCCACCATGAATCAGCTGCGGAAAGTCGATCAGGACGACATCGTGCGAGCCCGCAATGTGCTCCTCGCGTCGGGACGCCGCACGCCGAGCGAGGAGGTCGACGCCTACCGGGTGCTCGCTCACGTCAGCCCCGTCTCGTACCTGCCACTCCTGGCCTCCGCGCTGCAACGTCTGAGCTACGACGGTGGCTCCGGCAAGAGGCATGCGTCCTGTCTGGCGCTGTGCGAGGAGGCGGTGGCCGTGGCGCGGTCCATCGACCCGGCCGAACCCGGCCGTGCGGACGTTCTGTACCGGGCCCTCGATACGTTCCAGGGAGAGCTGTACAGGGTGGGCCGGCACAGCGAAGGGCTCGCCCTGCGCGCCGAGATGCTCGCCATGGGCCGTGCACAGGCCGAACTGTCCGGAGACCCCGTGGTCAAAGGGCTGCATGAATGGGCCGCCGGACTCTCCGAGGAAGGCCGGTATGCCGAGGCTGCCGATGCCATGACCGAGCTGGTCACGGCGATGCTGTCCTACGAGCCCCGCAGCGGGACTCTCGTCTGGTCACTCCTTGAGTGGATCGCCGCTCTCCATGACGCCGGCCGGTCCGGCGAGGCACTCGCCGCATTCGAGACACTCGTCGGCACGGAAGCGGCCGAAGCCGCGGACGACCGCAGGTCGATGGCCGGCCATCTCTACTCGCTCATTGGGTACGCACAGATGCTCGACGCCTACGGCCGGGCCGAGCAGGCGGCTCTCGCGCGGCAAGAGGCACTCGTCCTGCTGGAGCGGCTGGCCGATACCAGTGAGCGGAAATCCTGGAGTGGCTATCGGACCTCGTTCTGGGCGGTGTTGCTGTCCATGTCCGGCGCGGAAAGCGGTCGTCCCGCGTCCGACGGCCCGCATCCGTCTTCGGGTGCCGATCCCATGCACTGGTCGCCCAGAGCCAAGCAGCGCTACTTCGACAGCCGCCATGCCCTCCGCGAAGAGGTGGACACCCTTGCTCTGCGAGCCGCCGAGGACCCGGACCGGCATCTGGCCGAGTTGGTCCGGCTCAACCGCGTCCTCACCATTCGCTCCGCCGTCTACTGGCAGAGCCGCGACCATCGGTTCGCGGAGGAAGCGCACTCCCTGTTCGACGACGGAGTGAGCCTGGCCCGCCGACTGGCCCGGCACGACCCGGGGGAGGGAAAGCGGGCACTGGCCAGGAACCTGATCGACCGATCGACCTTCCACACCGCCGCCGGCGAGTTCGGGTCCGCCCTCGATGACTTCCGTCAAGCCCTGAGCTGTCTGGGGGAGGCCGACTGACCAGTCCTCCCGAAGGAGCGACGCTGCCGGTCCGGAGCCCTGCGGTCCCTGAGCCAGAACGATGACCCGCAGGCGCTCCAACCGTCCGTTCCGTCCGTTACGTTGCCCGGCTACAGCCGCATGTCGTGGTCGATCCGGCCGGTCCCGCCCGCACTCGGCACAGTCAGGAGCTCCGCGTGCGGGGCGTGGGCGGACGCCGACACGATGAGTGTGTGCGGGCCCGGCCGCAGTCCGTCGACGCGGTAGCGGCCCGACTGCACGGACCCCGCCGCGACCCGTTTCCCGCGCCCGTTGATCACCGTGATCCATCCCGCGCAGCCCGCCGGGTGCCGGTCGCACCGGATGCTTCCGGCGACGGTGACGGTGAGGGTGGCTCCGCCGGACGGTGTGGCCGAGGAAGCCGGAGGAACCGGCAGGACGCGTTCCGGCGAGGCCGTCCCCGTTCCCGGACCGGCGGTTGCCGTGACGGTGGCGGAGCGCTCGGAGGCGGCAGCGCTCCGGGGCGCCCGCCGGGTGCCCCACTCCGCCACGAGTGCCTGCGTGCGCCGTTCCATCGGCGAACTCACGATGCCCTGCGGCGAAGCGCTGCGCACGGTGAGCCCGCACCGTTCCGCGTACCCGGCGAGCGAGTCGTCGAGCGCGGCCAGCTCCCGCAGGGCCGTTCGGATGCGCTCGGCGCGGGGTCCGGACGGTGCCGTGTCCAGCTCCGCCTTCAGTTCCCGTACCAGCGGGCCGACCCGCTGCCAGGATTCCTCGGGCTCGCCGGTGGCCAGCGCGTGGTCCAGGGCCCGAAGCGAGCCGGTCAGGACCGTGGTGATGCGGGTGAACCGTTCGGCCTGCCGGGGCGCCAGGTCGATGTCGATGTCGGCCGCAGCCGCGAGGGCGCGGGCGTGACCGGTCGCCGTGGTGAGCAGGGCGGTCCGATTGTCCGCGTCCCGCCCGCGCACCCCGAGCGGCATCCTGACCAGCGGCCGGACCAGGCTCACGACCTGGAACAGCGCGGAGTCGAGCGCGCGAGCCGCTCCCCGCAGCCGGACGGGGGCGTCGGGGTCCTCCCAGCGCAGGGCCAGCTGCGAGACGAGGTCGTCCACGGCGGACACGTAGCCGCGCTCCGCCTCCCGCGTGATCCTGCGGCCGGACAGCGGGAAGATCAGTGCCGCGCACAGGGTCGCGATCAGTATGCCGAGACCGTTGTCCAGCAGCCGTTCGCCGAGCAGGTGGTCCATGCCGGCGTCGGGTGTCGTCATCCCGTACAGCTGCACGAGTGCGACGACCAGGCCCACGACCCAGAGCGCGTAGGCACGCTGCATTCCCCAGGCGCCGAGCGTGATTCCCGCGACGATGATCGTGAGCATCACGTAGACGTGACCGTGGCCCACCAGGTGGAGCAGAGCGATGCCGATCACCGCGCCGATCACGGTGCCCGTCATGCGGTGGCCGAATTTGCGCAGCCGCTCGTGGGTCGTGTTCGTACCGAAGAGGGTGATCATCACGCCGACCAGACCCCAGTAGAAACGCTGCGGGTCTATGGCGTCGGTGATCGGGCAGACGATGGCGGCGGCGACCCCCGCGTGCAGCGGTGCACGGACGAAGGGGACGGCCCGTCGCCAGCTCGTCTCCGTCCCTGCCGCGAGCACGCGCCGCGTCGCCGCGGCGGATCCGGCGGGACGGTCACGCTCCAGCGCGACGGTCGGCTGGAAGGGGACCTTCGCCGGTGACTGCGGGGAGCTCCAGCCCAGCGCGAGCCAGTGGGAGAGCGAACCGGCCAGGGAGTCGAGCAGCTGGGCCACGCGGTAGGCGGGTTCCACGGCCTCCGCCCGCCGGCTTCCGGCATCGGAGCCGTTCAGCGTGGCATCGGCCTGCCGGCGGATGATCTCGGCGGCGGGGCGCAAACCCTGGGCACTGCCGAGGGGAGTGTCCCGCGCGACGACGAGTCCGACCACCAATGCCTCGCGCAGGTGCGGATCCACCGCGAGCCCGGTCAGGTCCTGGACGGCCCGGCCTATCCCCCGCAGGGCGAGTTCCGCGTCGAAGAGGTGGCGATGGAGAAGCTCGGCCATGTCGGGGTCGGCCGCGACCTCCGGCTGGGCGAGCCGTCCGTCGATGGTGACGGTGGTGACGTTGAGACGGCGCAGTGCGCGCGTCATGCGGCGTACGGCACGTTCCTGGTCGGCGTCGGGGTCCAGCGCCTCGACGGCAGCGTCCGCGACCCGGCGGGCTTCCACGACGAAGGCGCGCTGGGTGCGCAGCAGGTCCTCGCGCGGCATCGGGTAGCACAGCAGCAGCCGGGTCCCGAGGACCGCTGCGGCGGACACCAGGGCGACGAGCAACGCCTTGCCCGACATCCCCGCGGGGATGTTCGCCATCATGCCGACCATCAGGCCGTTGAAGAGCATCATGCCCGTGAGCAGGTACATCTGACCGAATCTGGCGAGGAAGAACGTCAGCGCCAGCGCACCGACCATCAGCCCGATCTCCAGACGGCGGTCATCGTGCAGTTCGGCGGCCAGCCACAGGACCGCGGCGTAGGGGAACGGCATCCACAGGATGGCCCGGGTGAGCCGCTGCCAGGTGTTCTCAGCCACGGCGAAGGCGCTCATCAGGCCCATCATCCCGCCGATCATCATGCCGATCATGGCCGGGATGTCGAGGGCGCCCGCCATCGCGTAACCGACCGCGAGGGAGGTCACCATGGCGACCAACGTGCGCCAACCCGACTGCAGTTGACCCAGACCGGGATCTGCCGCCAGCACCCAGTCCCAGCGCCGCCGGGGTCCGCCCACCCGACGCGGCGCGACGGCGCGCGGAACGCCGGCCCCGGATGCGGGGGTGCGCGGCACAGCCGTCCCCGGGGTGGAGGTGGGGGTTGCGATGGGAGTGGGTGTGCCGGTGGGTGGTGCGGGCGCTGCTGGGGCCGATGCCGTGTCCGACGGCGCGGTGCCTGGGCTGATCAACTGGTCTCCGATTCCATCGCGTTCAGCAAGGTGGTGAGGGCTTCGCGGGCGGCGGCCACAGCGCGTTCGGAGTCCTCGACACCGGCGTCGAGTCCCCTCAGGAGCGCCGCGGCCATCCGTCGGCGCCCTTCTTCGAGCAGGGCCCGGCCGGCCGGTGTCAGAGCCGCTTCGACGACACGCCGGTCGGGTGCGCAGCGTTCGCGCGAGGCCAGGCCGCGTTCTTCGAGGCTCTGCAGGACCACGGTCACGCGCGGCTGGGCCATGCCCGTGTACGCGGCGAGGGCGGTCACCCGGAGGGGGCGGTTTTCCAGTGCGTCCAGTACGGCCGCCTGGCTGCGGGTGAGTTCGAATTCGCCCGCGCGGAAGAGTGTCTGCGCCAGTCGTCCGATGCCTCTGAGGAGGCCCCGGGCAGCGCTCTCGATGCGCTGCTCGTCGGTGAGCCCTGAGGCGGATGACGATTGATGCATATGGCAATTATATATATGTCAAGAGGGGTGTCGGAACCATGCGCGGGCAAAATGCCCGGCCTCGTCCTGTCCTGCCCGGTGCCGGACCTCCTACTCGCTCCCACGCGTCCGAGGAGAGTGCCTGGTCAGAAGGGGCAGGGCGATGCCGTCGACGATCCGGACGATCACTTCTTCCGGCACGGGCTTCAGCGTCATCAGGACCTCATGGCGAAAGAGGTCGAACGGAAGCGAGACGAGGCGTGGCTCCAGGACCGAGGGATCGACCTCACCCCGTTCCACGGCCCGCCGCACGATGGACTCGGCTGCCGAGCGGCGGCTGCCGAGTATGTGCTCACGCAGTTGCTCCGGGCTCGATCCCCTCTCGGTGAAGTAACCGTCGAGGAGTACCGCGGTCGCGACGAGAAGACCGACGCGCGACTCGTTGGCCGTCCGCATGATCGCGATCAGATCACCACGGAGTGTTCCGGTGTCGGGGACCTCGATGGCACGCAACGAGCTGGCGTGCGCAATGGCGGCCTCCACCATGACGGCCCTGTTGGCCCAGCGGCGGTAGATCACCGGCGTGCTCGTACCGGCCCGCTTCGCCACCGCCTCCAGCGTGAACGCCGCGTATCCGCGCGCTGTCAGTTCGTCCCACGCGGCATCGAGCAGTGCCGCCTCAAGGGCTTTGCCCCGTCTGCGCTGCATCCGGAAACCTCCAAGACGTGTTGGTGCATCTTATGGCGGCGATGTACGGTCGAGAAATAGGAAGCGTCAGTACTTCTTATTTGACCGCCGGAGCCCCTCCGGTCCTGGAACCAGCGAACGACGGGCGGGACAACCATGAGCAGCCAGGACACAGCGACCGTCCTCATCGAGATCCACGCCAAGGACGGACAGGAGAAGGACGCACGGCACGCCCTGCTGCACGCGATCGAGACCTCGGCGAAGCCTGGCCTCATCAGCTCCACGGAGTACGAGGACATCGACGACTCGGGCGCCTTCTACGCCATCCAGGTATGGGAAGACATGGAGGCGTTCCACGCACACATGGAGGACGCCTCGGAGAACGGCATGAACGAGGCCATCCAGGTCCTGCGCGTTCAGCCGAAGACGGCAGTACTGCGCACCATCGGCTGAACGACCGCCGGTGAACGCCGAACGCTGCACGCCGCACGCCGCACGCCGCGATCAGCGGGTGGCGGTCACAGGTCGAGGATCATGTCGAGTGCCCGCGCGCCGTCGGCATCGGTGAACGAGCCGACGGTTCGGAAGCCCTGCTTCTCGTAATAACGAATGGCGCGCGGGTTGTTGGCAAGCACGCCGCCCCACAGGATGATCCGCTTCCTGCCGAAGCGCCGTGCGACGTCAGCGATGAGTGGGAAGACCTGCGTCCCCACGCCCTTCCCCTGATAGTCGTCAGCCAGGGTCGGGCCGAAGCGGCAGTCCGTCGCCGTCAGGGATACGCCGGCCTCGCGGTAGCGGGTGATGTCCGAGGGGTGCAGATCGAGGCTGAGTTCCAGGAGGCCGACGATCCTGCCGGACACCACCTCGGAGAGCACCAGCCTGAGCTTGTCGTAACGGGCGATTGCGTCACAGAGCTCGCGGGCGGCCCTGAGGTCGTACCCGTCGAACGTGGCCAGTCTCTTCGATGCGGCTGACAACCCATCGAGGAAGGCGGCCAGAGCGTCCGCGTCTCTGTGTGTGAGCGGGCGGAAGACGACTTCCGAACCGTCAAGCAGCCTCACGGACCGCGTCAGGACCAGCGGGTTCTCGGCAACCGCCGACAAGGTGAGCATTCAACCCCCTCCGCTCCAGCATTCGGTGACACGAACCTACTGATCGTCCCACCTCGCCCGCGTAGACGGCCGGTACGCACAGCAGCCGTGTGAACCGATCAGTCGTCAGTTCCGGTCCTGAGCAGGCCCGTCAGCCCTTCTTCAGCTCTTCGGCCAGCATGACAAGGATGCCGCTGGGACCGCGGAGGTACGTGAGCTTGTAGACGTCCTGATAGGTCGCCACACCACGAAGCGGATGGCATCCGTGCTTTGCGGCTGCATCGAGGGCCTTGTCGATGTCGTCGACCGAGAAGGCGACGCGATGCATGCCGATCTCATTGGGAAGCGTCGGCTCCGTCTCGATCGCCTCGGGGTGGATGTACTCGAAGAGCTCAAGACGACCCTGACCGTCCGGAGTCTGGAGCATCGCGATCCTGGCGTGATTGCCATCAAGACCGACGGCGGTGTCGGTCCACTCACCACTGACCGTGTCACGGCCGACGACCGTGAGCCCGAGGTCCGTGAAAAAGGAGATCGTTGCTTCGAGATCGCGAACGGCGATGCCGACGTTCTCAAGTTTGATGGCCATGTTCCGCATGCTAGCGATCCGGTCCGACAGGCGGCCTCAGCCGCAGACGCGGCCGAGGTGTCGTGTTGGCCGACGGGGGTTCCCATCCGTGCGACGGCTCCGAGCCCACACCTCCCCTGTCCATATCCCGCACGCACACACGTGATCCATGGCTCATCGCGCGCTCCCGATTCAGCTACCGGGGCCGGAACACGGCTGACTATTTTTCGTCGTTGCTCTTGGGAAGCGTGACGTGACAGTCTGCAATGTATGTTCGATAACGGGGATGATCTGGCGTATGCCTCTGCCTGGCGTTCGAAGCAGGCCGGTGCGGCGGGATGGACCGACCGGCCTGCTGGCGCAGGGGTTCCCGCGTCGGGTGAGACACCGGACAGGGTCGGTGCCGTGACGGCGGCCGATGATCCGTTGGCGATGGCGCGTCATGAGTTTGCTGTGTTGCTGGGCGAGTTCCGGCGTACGGCGGTGCTGGTGCCGCTGGATGAGGCCGGGGATCTGTGGTCGGCGGAGCAGGGCGGGGTCCGCTGGATCTGTGCGTTCTCGGACGAGGCGGCGTTGGCCCGGTTCGCGCGGGTGCGTGGGGAGGCCGGGCGGGAGTGGGCCTACCGGGCGGTGCTGGGTGCGCGGTTGCTGGACGTGATGGTGCCGTTGTTGCCGGGGCCTGCTGGGGTGGCTCTGGATGCGGGAAGTGAGGACGGCGGGATGCTGTTTCCGCCGGTGGCGGGGATTGTTCCGGATGCGGTCGCTGTGGATCTCGGGGGGCTGTGATGAGCGGGGACGGTGCGGAGCTTCGGGTGCCGCCGGAGGCGTTGGCGGAGATCGCGAAGGGGATCGATCTGGCGCATGCGGAGTTGAAGGATCTCGGCATGATCGGCCAGGCGTCGATGGGTCGGGGTTTCTCCGATCTCGCTTTGTCGGGACTGGAGTTGGGGCATGGCGGGCTCACGACCGAGTTCGGGACGTTCTGCGACCGCTGGGAGTGGGGTGTACGGGCTCTCACGCAGAAGGGCAACGGCTTCGCTCGCGGCGTAGGTCTGTCGGCCGGGGCGTTCGCTGAGCAGGAGCAGTACGTCAAGGACTCGGTCAAGATCGGCGTGAACTCCGTGAACGGGAATCCGCACCTGTCAGAGGACGAGGTCAAGGAGCTGAGCTGGGACACGGTCAGCACCCAGACCGCGTACGACAACCCGGACTGGAGCGGGAAATCGATGCTGGAGGCACAGGAAGAGGTGAAGCAGACCTGGAAGGACACGACCTACGACGTGCAGGATTCCCTGCTCGACTCGATGGAGCGGTCCGGGATGGTGGACCCGGATGTGCGGGAGGCGGCGGACGGGGAGCTGAGGGAGCGGCTTGATCCGTCGCAGGAGACGATCGATCAGGCCGAGAAGCCACGGTGGGGGGAGAACCGCTGATGGTGGACTGGGGGAAGCTCGGCGGAGACCTGTACGACGGTGCGGGCAAGCTGGTCGACAAGGGCAAGAAGGTCGTCGGTGAGGTCGTCGACGAGGGCACCGACATTGTCGGCTCGGGACTGGAGAAGGTCGGTGCGCACGAGTGGGCGGACGCGGTTGAGGACTGGGGGGATGAAACCGCGTCCTCGCTCGGGGCGGAGATCGGGGAGCAGCAGCTCGGGCAGAGCGAGGAAGCGGACGAGCTGGTCCATGGCAGGCCGGAGAAGATCAGTGCGGCGGTGACTAACCTCCGCGACTTCTCCCGGGCGTTCGAGCTTGTCGGCGGGGGGATGAAGCGGCTCGACTCCGGTCACTGGAAGGGTGCGGCGGCCGATGCCTTCCGGGCGAAGTTCGAGACGCTGCCCACGGACTGGATACGTGCGGCGGACGCGTGCGAGGACGCGGCCGCGGCGCTGGAGACGTACGCCGGGACGGTCACAAGTGCGCAGGCCAAGGCCACCGAGGCGATTGCTCTCTACAAGGAGAGCAAGCAGGACTACGAGACCGCGGCTGCCGCGTTCAAGGAGAAGGCGGAGGCGTACAACGCGGTCCGCAACACCGACCATCCGCTCCCGCATCCGGGAAAGTTCACCGATCCGGGCGTGGGAAAGCGCCGTCATGCCCAGGAGATCCTGGAAGACGCGCGGCGGGCCCGCAACGAGGCTGCCGAAACGGCCAAGGCAGCGATCACCGCGGCGATGGCGCATGCTCCCAAGGAGCCCACCGGCCTGGACCGCGCCAAGCAGGAGTTCATCGACTACGAGGTGGGCCAGGGCGTCGAGCTGGCCCACTTCGGCGGCGGCGTCATCAAGGGCACCGCAGGCCTGGTGAACTTCGTCCGGTCGGTCGATCCGCGGGACCCGTACAACCTGACCCACCCGGCCGAGTACTACAAGGGCGTCAACATGACGCTCGCCGGTCTCGCATCCACCGCCGCCAACCCCGACCGGGCGCTGCAGAACGCCTGGTCCGCGGCCAAGGGCGACCCCTCCGAATTCCTCGGCCGACTCGTACCCGAACTCTTCGGTACCAAGGGCGGCGGCTTCCTCAAGGGCGGCCTGCGGGCCGGTATGAAGGACCTCCTCGAACGCCGGAAGGGAAAGAGCCGACAAGGCCACGAGAGGAATCCCGACTCCAACGCCAACCCGTGCAGCAAAGTCAAATGCGCCGGGGACCCCATTGATGTCGCGACGGGCCGCATGCTGCTCCCGCAGACGGACATCGTGCTGCCCGGTTCGCTGCCCCTCGCCTTCGAGCGGGTCTTCGACTCCTCCTACCGGGCCGGTAACTGGTTCGGGTCCGGCTGGTCGAGCACCGTTGACCAGCGTCTGGAGATCGACGCGGAAGGCGTGGTCTTCAGCGGCGAGGACGGCAGCCTGCTGGCCTACCCGCATCCCGCGCCCGGCGTTCCCGTCATGCCGACGCACGGCCGGCGCTGGCCCCTGGACCGGGTCGACGACGGCTACACCGTCACTGACCCGGAAACCGGCCAGGTGCGTTACTTCGCAGACCACTCCAACGGCGAGCTCGCGCTTCTGGCTCAGATCGACGACCGCAACGGCCGATGGATCGCCTTCGAGTACGACGAAGGCGGCGCTCCGACGTCGATCGTGCACCACGGCGGCTACCACCTGAAACTCACCACGGACGAAGGCAGAGTCACCGCCCTGCACTTGGCGGGCGCCGCCCCGGACGGCACCGACCAGGAGATCCTCCGCTACGGCTACACCAACGGCCACCTCACCGAGACCACCAACTCCTGCGGCCGCCCGCTACGGTTCGACTGCGACGAGCTGGGCCGCATCACCGCGTGGACCGACACCAACGGCAGCCGTTACGAGTACGTCTACGACGAGCACGACCGCTGCGTGTACCAGGCCGGCACCAACGGATACCTCGAAGCCCACTTCACCTGGGACGACACCGACCCCGCCACCGGCCTGCGCATGACCTCCATGACGAACGGCCTCGGTCACACCACGCGATACGTGATCAACAACCGCTCCCAGGTCATAGCCGAGATCGACGCCCTGGGCGCGGTGACCCGCTTCGAGGACGACCGGTTCCACCGGATGCTGTCGATCACCGACCCACTGGGACACATCAGCCGCTCTACCTACGACGAGCATGGTCGTCTGACTGTGGTGGAGCGCCCAGACGGACGACAGACACGAGCCGACTACAACGAACTCGGATGCTTGATACGCGTTGTCGGTGCCGACGGCAACGCAACCCAACAAGACTTTGACGACCGCGGCAACTGCACGGCAGTCATCGATTCGAGCGGAGCGACGACGCACTACGCGTACGACGAGGCAGGTCACCTGCGCCAGGTCACCAACACTCTGGGTAGCAGTTCAGCCGTTCGGTGCGACAAGGCGGGGCTGCCGGTCTCGATCACCGACCCACTCGGTGCGAGCACTCGCTACATCCGCGAGGCGTTTGGCCGTCCGGTGTCAGTGGTGGACGAGCTCGGTGCGGTCACCTGTTTCGAGTGGACCGTGGAAGGAAGAATCGCTCGCCGTCTGGACGCCGACGGAAGCGATCAGCACTGGAGCTACGACGGTGAGGGTAACTGTGTCAGCCACACTGATGCCATAGGCGGAGTCACCGTGTTCGAGTACACGGGATTCGATCTGCTGGAGCGTCGAACCGACCCGGAGGGAGCGTGTTTTGCGTTCAGATACGACTCGAACCTCCGGTTGACCGAGGTCACCAATCCGCAGGGACTGACCTGGAGGTACACATACGACCCAGTCGGCCGCCCCTTCCGAGAGACCGACTTCGACGGTCGGACCCTCTTTCAGGCCTACGACCGGGCTGGCCGACTGGCGTCCCGGACGAACGGCCTTGGGCAGGCCATCCGGTTCGAACACAACGAACTGGGCCAACTGGTACTCAAGGACGTTGAGGGCGACATCACCGTGTTCGAGTACGACGCTTTCGACGAGCTGAGCCTGGCGACCAATAATAGTTCCGTGCTTATACGCACACGGGATCGCTACGGACGACTCAAGTCTGAAACCGTGAACGGGCGTACGACCAGATTCGAACACGATGAGCTGGGCCGGCGAACTGGAAGGACGACACCCGCCGGTGCAGTTAGCGCGTGGGCGTACGACCCAGCAGGGCGCCGGACCTCGCTCACGACCTCAGGGCGCAGGCTCTCCTTCGATTATGACTCCGCAGGGCAGGAGGTGGTCCGTCACATTGGTGAGAACATCACGCTCAGGCATTCCTTCGACACCATGGGCCGTCTCGCGGACCAACATGTTATTGGCCGTGGTCGGACCCTTCAGCGGCGCGCATATGAATATCGACAGGATGGCGGTCTCCTCGCCATTGATGACCGATTCTCCGGCATCCGCCGGTTGGACCTCGATCCGATCGGTCGGGTGACTGCGGTTCAATCAGCCCACTGGGACGAACGCTATACCTACGACACTGCCGGGAATCAGATTTCGGCTTCCTGGCCGAATTCGCACCCTGCCCACGAAGCCACTGGCTCTCGCAGCTACTCCGGTACCCTCATTCGCCAAGCCGGCAACGTCCGCTACGAGCACGACGGGCAAGGGCGGATTATTGTGCGTCACAAGACGAGGATTTCACGCAAGGCCGACATCTGGCACTACGAATGGAATGCGGAAGACCGACTGGTTGCGCTAAAAACACCAGACGGCACTCTGTGGAGATATGAATACGATGCCCTGGGTCGTCGTATCGCTAAGAAGCGGCTTTCCGGTGATGGGCAAACTGTGTTGGAGCAGGTAACCTTCGTCTGGGACGGTACTACGTTGTGTGAGGAGGTGAATCAAGGGGTTGAGATGCTCAATGTGGTGACTCTAACCTGGGATTATGACGAACTTCGCCCCCTTGCTCAACTAGAACGCGTCGCTACTACAAATGATCCGCAGGAGGTCGTGGATGAGCGATTCTTGGCCATCGTCACCGATCTGTTGGGCAGCCCCGACGAACTTGTCGAGGAGTCAGGAGACCTGTCGTGGCGAACTCGACGTACGGTATGGGGGTGCACGGCGTGGGCCAAGGACAGCACGGCCTATACTCCGCTGCGCTTTCCGGGGCAATACTTTGACCGAGAAAGCTTGCTCCATTATAACTATCTTCGCTACTACGACCCCGATGTGTCTCGTTACATCAGCTCGGATCCGATCGGTTTGGAGGGTGGTCCGAACCCCCGCTGGTACGGGCCGAATCCATACACTTGGGTGGACCCACTCGGGCTGGCTTTGTGCCGGACAAAGCCGAGATTGGAAGACGGAAACGGAAAGGAGGGGTGGAAGCATATCTATGAGCGTCACATCGGTGGCACGTCCCCCCGTGGGCACGGCGACCTAATGCCGCCTTCTACGACCCGAGCGCAAGTGCAAGAGGCGGCGGATCAGATTGTTAAAAAGGGAAAGCGAGTGTCAGAACCGGAACGCGACATACAGACGCTAGAGAAGCGAATGAAGGTCAATGGCATGCGAGCTGTCTATCGCCTGATTGTTGATTCTTCGGATGGGAATCGCATTATCACCTTGTTTCCGGTAGGAAAGAGTTACGTTCCGTGATTGAGATGATGTTCTCGGTGCGCCCAGGTCAGGGAGAATCGAGTGGGTTTGATCTCGGTGACATTACTTGCAAGGGGGAAAATGGGGTAGCGGGGTCCTTCGGTCATACCCCCGACCAGGGGATGATGATCTATATTTCTGTGACCCTCCTGCTCGACTCGTTGAGAATATTTTTTTCTGGCAAAGAAAGCGCGGTCTCATTCACGGGTGCCGACACGTCGTTTCAACTCGATTTCAGGCGGGATGGAAAGGGGGTCGTTTCGGTGTCGACCAAAGGTGAATTGCTAGGTAAGTCGAGCCTAGATGATCTCGCGCATGCAGTTCTTCGTCCGGCTCTAGAGCTCGCAGATGGGCGACTGTCGGATCTTCCGTTGAGGGACTCCGTGAGAAGGGACTACATTTCGGCCGTGCAGGATTTTGGCGCGGCGATGCCATGAGCTTTCTCCGGCCTCAGACTGAAGGATGAGGCCCGTGAATGACACTCGCGGTTGCCCTGATCACGTCCCTGTCCACGCTGAGGGTGGCAGGGCTCGCAGGTGCCGCTTCGGCTTGGGTGGCCGGTCTGTAGTTGCGTCACGAGTGTGTCCTGGCCCGCGTGGAGCGGGCCGAGCGACGAGCGATCGAGCATCGGGAGATGCGCCGGGAAGCGTACGAGAAGTTCTTGAACACAGGTCCCGGGTTGCTCAATCCGTACAGGGCAGACCCGCTGGGAGGGAAGCCTGGTCGAGAGGCCGGCCCGCATTGGACGCCGATCCGCGTGGCCCAGCCACCCGATCCCGTCAACGTACCGCCGGTTCGAGCAGTGACAAGGTCCGCTGCCGTGCGTCGAGGGCGGCGCGGGTGCCGACGGGCATCGGGAGGTTCGGGCCGGCGTGGCCGAACTCGACGTTGCCCAGGACCGGGATGTCGCGGTCGCCGAGGGCGTCGAGGACCAGCTCTTGCAGTGTGGGGGATTCCTCGGGTGAGCCGAGTCCTTCGATCGCGGTCGGGATGCCCACGACCATGCCGGAGATGCGGTCGAGGATGCCGGCGTGCCGCAGGACCTGGAGGTAGCTCCACACGTGTGAGGCGAGGCCGCCCAACTCCTCCCAGAACAGCACCGCTCCGTCGAACCGTTCGAGCGGCAGCGCGTACCGCGTCGCCTGGTTCAGAGCGATGCGGTTGAGGACCCCGCCGATCAGGTGGCCTTCGGTGCGACCGGTGCGCCAGCACTCCCAGGACGGGCCGGGTGGCAGTGGGCCGATCGGGACCGTGCTGGTCAGCAGCGTCGCGTAGAGCTTTTCGAGTTCCGCCCTGCGTGCGGCGGGCGCGGTCTGCCAGTGTCCGCCGAGTCCGGGTGTGGCCAGGTCGGCGTGGAACCCCACCAGCCCCGTTTGTGCGTAGAGCACCAGATGCAGCAGCGAGATGTCGCTGTAGCCGAGGATCGGCTTGGGGTCGGAGCTGATCGCCTCGACGTCGATCAGGTCGAGGTAGCCGAAAGCCGTCTGGCCGCCGTCGTGCGCGATGATCGCGCGTACCTCGGGATCACGCAGGAGAGCGTTGAACTCCCCGACGATCTCCGCCGGTGTCGCCGCACTCCACCAATGGCGCCTCCCCGCTTCGAGCAGGGGTGCCCGCCGCACGCGGAACCCCATCCGATCGAGTACGGCTACCGCCTCCTCCAGGTCGGGTTCGTACTGTGCGTGCAGCGGCCCGGAGAGCGACGCGATCACGACGAGGTCTCCGGGCTTCAGGGCGCGAGGCAGAAGCGGTTGGGACTGCGTAGTAGTGGTCACCGAGGCAGTATCCAGACGCCCTCGGCACCCTGCGACCCAATTTCCGATCAACCGACCGGTGGGCCCTGCACGGGTGTGTCGCCAGGCTCGGCCTCGCACGAGAGACGATCATGGCTTCTGCCCACTACGGGCCAGTTCGGATCTCTGACGGGCGGAAAGCGAGAACGTATGTGTACGCGAGCACTCTGGGCCGACGCCGGCGGGGCGGTTCTTGCCGGACGCAACATGGACTGGATGGAGGAGATGGCGACGAACCTCTGGGCGTTTCCACGTGGCATGGCCCGTGAGGACGGCCTCGACGGGACGCTGACCTGGGCCTCCGCATACGGCAGTGTGGTCGCCGCCGCACATGACCTGATGACCGTCGACGGGGTGAACGAAGCCGGTCTCGCGGCGCATCAGCTGTTCCTCCCGGAGTCCGACTACGGCGAGCGGGACGAGAGCCGGCCGGCGTTGAGTGTGGCGGTCTGGATGCAGTACGTACTCGACAACTTCGCGACCGTCTCCGACGCGGTCGCCTGGATCGAGAGCTCTCAGCTCCAAGTCGTCGCGCAGACCGACCCGTCGAGCGGGAAACCGGTGACCCTGCACATGGCGCTGGACGACCGGACGGGTGACTCGGCGGTCGTCGAGTACCTGGACGGGACGCCTCGGGTGCACCATGACCGGGCCTACACGGTGGTCACCAACTCGCCTCCGTTCGAGGAGCAGCTCGCTCGCCTGCGCACGGTCGAGGGCTTGGGCGGAGCTGAGCCGCTGCCGGGCGGGACCGACCCCTCGGACCGCTTTGCGCGCGCGGCGTACTACCTGTCCAGGCTCCCGCAGCCCGGTAGCACCACTGAGGCCGTCGCATCACTGCTGAGCGTGATGCGTAACGCCGCTCAGCCCTTCCGCGTGGCCGACCCTGACAAGCCCTACGCCTCGCAGACCATTTGGCGCACCCTCGTGGACCTGACCAACGGCATCTACGTCTACGAGTCGACGTCACGGCCCAACATCGTCTGGGTCCGTATGTCCGGACTCGATCTCTCGGACGGTGCGCCCGCGCTGAAGCTCGATCTGGCCGGCGACACCGGCCTCGAAGGCGGACTCGTCGGAGATGTCACCGGCAGCTTCACCCAGGCACCGCCGATGTCCTTCCTGCCGGCGCGGTAGGACCGGCTCTTTCAGGCAGGCCCGGCCGGACCGACCGCCGGGACCTCCTCCGCGGTGATCGGTGGTTCCGGGGCGTCGGCCTCCCCCGGAGCCCGGCCCAGTCTCCGGATGGCGGGCACGCTCAGCATGACGGCGAGGCACACCACGGAGACGGCCGAGGAGAACAGCAGTACGCGGTCCGCGCCGAAGGCCTCGGACGCCGGGCCGGCCAGGGCCCTGCCCAGCGGGATGGCCATGATGGACCCGGCGACGTCATAGGCGTACACGCGGCTCAGCACGGCGAGCGGGATGTGGGACTGCACACTGGTCGCCCACATCACCCCCCAGAAGGCGAATCCGCAGCCGGCCAGGACCCCGGTGAGCATGGTGACGGTGAAGGACCAACCGAGCGCCGGGGCAAGCGGGTTGAGGGCGAAGCAGAACATCGCGCAGGCGCCCGCGACGAGCGGGCGGGTGGGCCGTACCCGCATGCCGAGCAGACCGCCGACGATCGTTCCGGCGCCGTCGGCGGAGGCGATCCAGCCGTAGCCGTCCGCCCCGTGCTGCTCGGTGAGCAGGGCGGCGCCCAGCGGCAGGGCCGGGCCGAAGACGAACAGGCCGTAGATCGCCCAGATGACGATGACGCCCCACAGCCAGGAGCGGGAGCTGAACTCGTGCCAGCCCGCCTTCAGGCGGTGCAGCACCGGGTCGTCGCCCTCCTCCCGGACGACGCTGAGCCTGCGCAGCGGTACGAGGACCAGCGCGCTGAGCCCGTAGGCCGCCGCGATCACGAAGTAGGAGCCCGCCACCTGCCAGTAGCCGACCAGCAGTCCGGCCAGGCCGGGGCCGACCAGCGCGCTCATCGCCTCGGATATCCGCAGCAGTGCGTTGGCGCGCTGGATGTCCGGCGCGACCTGCGGAACCATGCTGGCCACACCCGGCTGGAACATGGCGGTCGCGGCGCCGCTGAGCGCCATCAGGGCCATGATCTGCCACAGGCGCACCTCGGTGGTGAGGAGCAGCGCCGCGAGCGCGAGCATGGCCAGCATCCGCACCATGTCGGCGGCGACCATCATCAACTGCGGGGTGAACCGGTCCGCGAGTACACCGCCGAACAGCACGAGCAGGGCGATCGGTGCCATCCACGCGGCCAGCGCGTATCCCACACCCCCGGCGCCGTATCCGGCCCCCAGCACGGCCGTGGTCAGCGAGACCATCAGCATGCCGTCGGCGAGCAGCGAGGCACTTCGGGCGGTGAAGAACAGCCGGAAGGTACCCGACTTCCAGGGGCTGGGGAGCTGGGCGGAATCCGGTGACTCCGGCCGGTCCAGCAGTTCGTCAGTGGTCATCTCGCGTCGGCCGGAGACGGCCGTTCCCTTCCATGAGGACCCGCTGCCGGAGCCACGCGGAGCTGTCGCCCGGAGCGGCCGGCGGATCGTGAACGATGACGTACCGCACGGGCGCCAGAAGTCCCGAGGGACTGGGCCCGGAGATCGTTTCCATCAGCGCGGTGTGGGCTCCGTCCGGAGTGAGCGGCGCGCCGCCCGACGCGATGAAGGCCGTCATGCGCTCCCCGTCCGGCGCGGGCACGGAGCCGTCGTCCGTCGTGATGTGTACGGGCAGGCCGCCCAGGGCGCCGCTCAGCGCGTCCGCCACCGCCGCCGGTGAGACCCAGCAGCCGTCGACCTGCCGCCAGTCGCCTTCGCGCTCGGCGGGCCGGATTCCGGTGATCTCCGTCAGTGCGGCCAGCGGTACGTCCTCGTAGGCGACCGCCTCCAGCAGCTTCACCAGACCGGTGAGGAAGGTCTCCGCCTCCTCCCGGGGGAACAGCGCGGGGTCGGCCCACATCCCGAGGTGCAGCAGCGGCTGCGTCCGGTAGGCGAAGCACAGCAGGCGGGTCGGCAGCACCTGTACCGGACCCCAGTCGAGGTCGAGTTCGGCATCCTGCGCGTCGTCCCGGGTGTCCTGGCCCGGGGCGGGTCCGCGGGCCTCGGTGAGTCCGCTCACGTCGTTGAAGACCACGTCGCGCGCGAAGTGGCTGCCCCGCTCGAAGGTGGTTTCGCCGATCGCCTCCCACAGCCGTACCGAGTCGAACTGGCTGTGGCGGTAGGCGCCGAGCGCCGCCCCCCACGCTTTGCGCAGTACGGCGTCGAAGGACGGGCCCCGCACGTCGAGGGAGAGGAGCGCGTCCTGGGACAGGGTGTTCACCGAGCGGGCGAGCCCCGGGCGGGACCGGTTGGACAGCGGTGCGGCGGCGACGCAGGTGGACTGGCCCGCGCGGTGCGCGACGAGCGTGCACCAGGCGGTCAGCAGCACGGTGGGGGAGGGGCTGCCGGTGCGCTTGGCCGCCTGGGCGAGTGCGCGGGCGCCCCGCAGCGAGCGCAGGGTGAGCTGCGGCTGCTGCCCGTCGGCGCGGGTGGCCGCCGGTTCGGCGAACATCTCCTGGGGCCCGGTGCCGATGATCTGCTTCCAGTACCGCAGCGACGCCTCCGACCTGCGCAGTCCTGCCGGCGTTGCCTCTTCTGCGGCGAGGTCGAGCGGGGTGAGCGCCTCCACCGGGGGCAGCACGGCGCCGCCCAGCAGGGCGAGCCACTCCTCGTGCAGGACGGCGAGGGCGCTGCCGTCCGTCACCGCGTGGCTGGAGGACAGGGAGACGAAGGCCGGTGCTCCGCGCAGGCTGAGCACGGTGATGCGGAGGGGGAAGTCGCGGTCCAGCCGGAACCGCCCCGCACGGGCCTGGCGGGCCACCGTCTCCGCGTAGTGCGCGGGATCGGAGCCGAACTCCTCGTGGTCCAGCAGGCGTACGGTGAAATCGCCCTCGGCGGCGACCACTTGGGTGCGGGGCGCACCGGTGGGCGGTTCGGGGAAGGTGGTGCGCAGCGCTTCGTGGCGTACGACCAGTTCGCGCAGCGCGTCGAGCACCCGCTCCGCGGCGGTGCCCGCGGGCACCGGCCAGACGGCGTGGTTGTTGATGTGCAGGGGGTCGTCCCGCAGGATGCAGCGGATCATGTTCGCCTGCCCCATCGTGACGGGGCCCCGGCGTTCCTCGCCGCCCGCGTAGGCGACGGTGACGGTACGTTCCCGCCCCGGCCGGGGTACCCCGCTCGTGGTGGCAGTGGCGGTACCGGTGCCGAGGCCGGCGCGTCCGGCGGCCCGTACCAGGGGTTCCCAGGCATCGATCAGCAGCGCGAAGTCCTCCATGTCCGCCCTGGCCTCGTCGAGGAGGCGCCCGCGGCGCTCGGCGAGGGCCTCCGCGACCGCCGTGTACCGGCCGCCGAGCGCACGGTAGGAGCGCTCGATGACGTCGAACCGCTCTGCGTTCCCCGCCGGGTCGAGCTGTGTACTGCCCCGGACCAGCGCGGCGACGGCGCGGGAACGGACCCGGCCCGCCGGGTCCAGCAGGGTGTCGCCGGCCGCTGCCGCCGCCGCGTACACGGCGTTGAAGTACGGCATCGACAGCAGGAACTTCGCCAGCCGCACCTGGTAGGCGACGAAGCCGGCACCGGTACGGCGTTCACCGGTGTGGTAGTTGACTATGTGGCGGTTGTGCAGCACGCCGGGGAGGCGGGCGTCGTGGACCAGGTGGATGAGGAAGTAGTCGCTGCCGATGGTGTCGGTGGCGGGCGGCAGCGGAACCGCCCCGTAGACCCGGCTGTCGAAGCCGATGTTGCACATGTCCACACGGTTCGGGGCGACCCTGGTGAGGGTCGTGAGGTCGGCGGCGAACGGGCTCTTCCCGGCGCCGCGGAAGGACTCCTCGATCAGGTTCCGCCGCCAGATCTCCGGATAGCCCTCGGGCACCGACAGCCCGACGAGGTCGTGGTGCACGGCGGGGTCGAGCCGTCGGATCTCCTCGACGTCCACGGACATCTCGCCGATGAAGGAGCCCCCGACCATGGCCACCGGCCGGCCGGTGCAGGCGGGGTCGAGTCTGCCGCGCGATACCAGGTCCGCCACGTCGGCGGCCCGCCGCCCCAGGTAGGTCAGTTCCTGGTGGAGAGGGAAGACCGGCTCGCCGTCCAGGCTCTGGTACCGGCTGTCCGAGTCCCGGCGGTGCACCGATTCGCAGCCGAGCGCTTCCGCGATCAGGAAGGCCCGGTTGGTGCAGGCCCCGTACGACACACGCTCGGGCAGCATCAGGTCGAGCACCCGGTCCGCCTCTGCGATGCCGGATCTGGTGGCGATCTCCCGCAGGAAGGCCCGCTGCCGGTCCTCGTCGAGGTGGTGGACGACCACGCCGGGTTCCCGGGGCAGGCCGGAGACGGCCGCCCGGTGCCCGGTGAGCGTCGGGGCGTCGGACGAGTCCAGGATCAGCAGGTGCACCTCGACGCCGAAGTGCCGGGCGCCGTGGGCCGCCTCCGCGGCGACCGCGGCGATGGTCTCGGCGCAGGGCCGGTTGGTCGGGAGGGTCAGGCAGACGCGGCGCACGACGGCTCCTCGCTCCGTCCGCCGGCGAGCGGCTCCTGGTCCTGGCTCCGGCCCTGCTCCTGGCCCTGGCTCTGCTCCTGGCCCTGCTCCTGGTCCCCGTCGCTCCACGAGGTGAGGCCCAGCAGCCGGCTGCCGAGCCCGTCGAGCGTGGCGGTGGGGTAGCGCTTGGACTCGTGCCGGGTGAGATCGCCGACCAGGGTGCGGTTCCAGCGCGGGGTGCGCAGGTGCCGCCAGGACTCGACGCGTGAGTGCCGCAGCCGCTCGTGCTCCTCCAGCGCGGGCATCATGGACAGGTACTGGACCGCCCGGACCCCGTCGCGCGAGGTGTTGCGCGCCACCCCGTGGGCGAGCAGGCCGTTCCAGATCAGCAGATCGCCGGGGTGCAGGTCGGGCCGTACGACCGGGAACTCGGAGCGGTCCACCGAAGGGCGGATCGGGTCCCGGTCCGAGGGACTGGCGGTCTTCCACTCCTCGAACCGCCGGAACAGCTCGGGGTTGCACTGGAAGCCGCCCGTCTCCGGGCTGGTGTCGTTGAGCGCGATGATGCCCTGCACCCGCTGCGGCGGGACGCCCAGCGTGGTGTCGATGTCCCAGTGCAGCTCGATGTCGAAGCCGCGGTCCGTGGGGTCGATGAGGGCGCGGTCCCGGTTCCCGACGTTGGGCGGGTTGAGGTTGAGACGGTCCAGGGTGACCCACAGCTCCTCGCAGTCCCACACGTCGACGAAGGCGTCGTACACCCGCTGGGCCTGGCGGTTGTTCCAGAGCAACTGGTGGTGGTAGGCCTCGACGAAGCCGTAGACGTGCAGCTGACGGTCCAGTTGCGAACGGAACGGACGGTCCTCGTACCAGCTGTCCGGCCGGTCCGGGTCGAGACCCTGGAAGTCCCACGTGAAGTCCAGCAGTTGACGGGCCGTCTGTGCGGGCACCGCCTCACGGACGACGACGTAGCCGTAGGTCTGCCAGTGGGCGAAGTCCTCCTCGGACAGCACCCGCAGCGGCCGCGACTTGCTCAGCTCCCGCAGGGTGGTCTGCGCGAGGTAGGACTCGCCGTCGGCGCTGAAGTAGGGGCGGTCGGACGCCGCCCGGTGCAGCCGGGGGCGGCGGGGGCCTTGCGGGGTGTTGGGTATCACTCTGACCTTCTGGGCAGGGGGCCTTGGGCGTCCTGACGGTGGCCCGGGGTCCGGTTGGCAGGCGCCGGAGGAAGAGCGCGCGGGGGGCGTGAGAAGGGCATGGCGGACACGGACTCCTTCTCGGCCGGGGGCAGCGCGCCGCAGCCCGCGGGGAGGTGCGGACAGCAGGATCGGGGGCGGTCACTCCGGCGGATCGGTGGAGATCCCGCGATCAGCACAGTGGTCCAGACCATTACCTCTGTCAAGCGACGCGCCGGAGCGGGCATACGGGCGGGTTTCGCCGTCGGGGGCAATGTGCCCCTGCCGTAAGGGGTTTCGTCATCTTTGGTCTAGACAAATTATGGAGACCCGTCCTAAGGTCCCTACGTGGCACGGCCCCTGATGGGGCGTCCGCCGGCGCACTGCGTTGCGTTCCGGTGAAATCGCCACCTTCCCGCAGGACTTCACTCCGCCCTGACCAGCGGAGCGGGACGTTCCGCCCTGCCGATGGACCAGCTCCTCGGCGCTTCGCCACCCTCAGAGGGAGCGGTCTGCATGAGCACATCCGACACCACGACGCCGCCGGGCATCACCCTGAAGAGCCCGGCACCCGGACTGGTCCCGCTGGACCCGGTCCACACCGCACTGCTGCACGGCCTCGACTCCCTGCTGACGGGGCTGGCGGCCAGACTCTCGGCCCCTGAGGTGGTGGGCCCGCCGCTGCTCGCCGCGGAGGGGCTGTCCCGGCTCGACTACTTCCGCAACTTCCCCCATCTCGGTGTCGCCGCCGGACGTTTCGCCCCGGACGCCTTCGACGGACTGGCCGGCGGGCAGCAGCCGGGCGGCCTCCCGCTGGAGCCGACCGGCCACCTCCTGCCCTCCGCCACCTGCTACGGACTGCTGCTCTCGCTCGAGGGGCAGGACATCGGCGCCGACGGACTGAGGCTCTCGGCGACCGGCCGCTGCTACCGCAACGAGACCCACTACGACGGGCTGCGGCGGCTCTGGGGCTTCCACATGCGTGAGGTGCTGTACCTCGGCACCCAGGACGGGGCATCCGAACACCTGGACCGGGGAGCGGAGTTCATCCGCGAGGCCGCCGCCCTGCTCGGCCTGGAGCTGACCCGGGCCGCGGCCGACGACCCGTTCTACGACAAGGGCGGCTCCCGTGCCCGCCTGATGATGCTGGACCCGGTGAAGCACGAGTTCAGCGCCCCGGACGGCACCGCGATCGCCTCGGTCAACCGGCACCGCAACTTCTTCGGCGAGCGGCTGGACATCCGCGCGGGCTCCCCGGACCCCGTGTACAGCTCCTGCGTCGCCTTCGGCGTCGAGCGCTGGGTCCACGCGATGGTCCTCGCCCACGGAACCCCCGAGCGGGCCCTCGACCGCCTCCGCCGCGCCCGCGACTGAACGCCTTCCGGCCCGGCGACCGGCCGGTCCGCCCCCGGGCCCCGGCCGGTCCGCCCCCGATAACACCCGTACGACAAGGAACGGTTCCACACCATGGACAGCATCACCGCCTGGCTCCACGAGAAGAACCCCGGCCTCACCGGCACTGTCGCCCCGGACGAGGACCTGATCGAGGCGCGGCTCATCGACTCCATGGACTTCCTGGAGTTCATCGACCTGCTGGAGGAGCTCTCCGGCAACAGCATCGACCTCCAGGAAGTCACCATCGACGACTTCCGGACCCTCGACCGCATACAGCGAACCTTCCTGACCCCGCCCGTCCCCTCGGCGGCCTCCGGGGCGGTGTCCGGTTGAGCGTCCGCCGTTGATCGCTGGTCTCCCACCGCGCCAGGACCACGTGGTGGCCGCGGTGGCCACCACGGCGGAGGTCCTGTCCCACCCGGACCTGGACGCGGACATGCTCGCCCCCTGGGAGCACCGACGCCTGGACCGGATACGGGTGCCGGCCCGCCGCGACGACGTTGTGGCGGCGCGGCTCCTGCTGCGCCTGTGCGCCTCGCGCTTCACCGGCCGCGCCCCGGACGCCCACGAGCTCATCCAGTTCTGCCCCGAGTGCGAGCGGTACGAGCACGGCCGCCCCTCGCTCCGGGACAGCCCCCGCACCGGCGTCAGCATGAGCCATGCCCACGGCCTGGTCGCGGCGGCGGCCGGTCCCGGCGCCGTGGGCATCGACGTGGAGCCCTCCACCCGCCGGCCCGGCCCGATGGCGGTGCTGCGACGGATGCTGCCCGAGGCCGATCTGGAAGCGGCCACCTCGCAGGACCCCGGTCCCGGACTGCTCCGGGCCTGGGTACGCCGGGAGGCCCTGCTGAAGGCGGGCGGCGCCGGTCTCCCGCTGCTGGAATGGGAGGACCCGGGCCGTGGCGCCACGGCGGCGGTGGCGAGCGCCGCACCGGTCGACGTCCTGCCCGGGATTGACGTCCTGCCCGGGATTACGGCCCCCGGCTGCCGGTGAGCCGGCGCCCCCACTACGCAGGATGCCTCCGGCCGACCGGCCGCGGGCGCTACGGCGGCCCGCACAAGCCCTGTTGGGGTTGTGCGGGCCGCCGTCGTGTTGGTTCCCTCCGTGCCCGGCGAGTTCCGTTCCCGTCCGGTTGCGTCCCGCTTTCCCACGACCCGGCCGGCGTTGAGCGGGAGCGTGGTGAAGCCCCGGGGGACCGACCTGCGGCGTAGTCAAAACGTGACTGGAACTCGGCTTATCCCTCGGTAAGATCGTTTCTCCAATGCGTTACTCCGTGAAAATGTCAGGAACAAAATGAGATTGCGAAGGATCCTGCCGGCCGTCGCCGTACTTCCGGCCCTCCTGGTGATATCCGCGTGCAGCAGTGATGCGGACGGGTCCGACGCCAAGAAGGCCACGCCCAGCGCGAAGAGCAAGCAGAGTGCCGAGGAGAAAGAGGCGGCAGAGGCGAAGCGGATCGGGGCCCTTGACACCAAGCACCTCGAAAAGGTGACTCTCACGGGGACGACCAAGGGGATCAACGCCAAGAAGGTGGCCAAGGCGGAGGTTGAGGCCGGGCGGGGAATGAAGGCGGACAAGAAGGCATGCCAGCCCCTCGCCAGCCTCATCGGCGGATTCACGCACATCCCTGCCGTGGGTGAGACGCACCGATCCCTCCAGCCCGTCGAGGCGACCAATGCGACAGTGGGCTCGATGTGGCTCGCCTCGCATTCGGAGGAGAACGCCACCCAGGTCATGAAGGACCTCCGCGCCGCGATTACCGCGTGCCCCAAGGGATTCAAGACGCTGGGCCTTACGTACGGCAAGGTCGAGAAGCTTCCCGCGACGAATCTCGGCGACGAGAGCGTCGACTACCGGATCACCGGTGACATCGGCAAGCAGAAGGTGCCGATGACGTACACGGTCGTGCGGGAAGACGGCGTTGTCGCCGTCTTCTACGGCGTGAACATGCTCGATGCGAAGAAGGCCGCGATCTCGAAGAGCTTCATCCAGACGCAGCTCGACCGGATCGCGGGACAGTCGGGCTGACGCGGACTGCCTGCGCGGGACGGGGGCTCGGTCCCTGTCCCGCGCAGGCGCTGGTCAAGAGCCGTTGACGAACTCTTCCAAGGCTGGGCCCGTCATCTCGACGACGACGGCTTCGTCCCGCCAGGCTTCGTCGGGAAGGTGGGGCCGGTCATCCTCCGCGCGCAGAACCGCCGGCCGGTCCGTCAGGGTGAGACTTGCCCCGAGACGATCCACCAGCCGAGCCAGTATTTCGAAGAACTGGCCGGGCGGGAAACGACTGACTGCGATGCAGACCTCGTTGATGTCGAGCTCCACCTCGTGGCCATCGGCCGTCCGGATCCGGACGCCGGCCGTCAGGTCCTCGTCGGCATCGACGATGTACGGCGTCAGAAGCTGCCGTAGGAGCTCCATATCGAGGGGCTCCGGTTCGCCATTCCGATAGCGGAGCACAAACAGCATACGACTCATTTTCTGGACCTCACCGCAGTCTTTCCTCGAACGATTCCGGTAAAGAATTCCGGCAAACGATTCCGGTGAGGCTTTCCCTGAAGAGTCAACTTCCAGGAAAAGCCTCACCGGTAAAGCATTCTACGGCATGTAGATTACGTCGATCTTCCCTGCGAGTTCAGGGGTGTCGGCGACCATGTGCCGAAATGCGGTCGCGGCTTCGGGTGTGCTCACGTAGTACACGATGGGCGTGTACGTGTTGCTGCCCGCAGCCTTGGCTCCTGCTACCTGGGCCTTGGCCTCCGTCACAGGGGCGGTGATGAACGGTTTGAACTTACCCGTGGCCGGGTCGATGATCTTGCTGTCCTCCCAGAACTTGGCGTCAATCAGCTTGCCGTCCTGATAGCCGTCGAGCTTTACGTACTCGCCCTTCCGTCCGGCCACCGGGTACTTCATCTTGAGTTTGTAGACGAAGCCTTCCGGCACCCCGCCGGTAACCCGCTGCTGGTAGGCGGCGGCACCGGCGGACATGCCTTCGTTCGCCTGCGACCAGGCCCCGGGCCCGTTGAGTCCACCGACCCAGCAACCGGGCCCGGTCTTGCCACCGCTGGACGCGGCGGCGGAGAAGGACGCCTGTCTGAAGGTCGCGGTGCTGACCGTCTCGCACGCATCGTTGAGCTTCCGGACGATGCGGCTGACCATGCCCTCGACGGCAGCCTCGGTCAGGCCGACGGACCGGAGCGCCTTCCACGCGTCGACGAAGCCGATTCCGGTCCTGGCGGCGGCGTCCATCGCCGTCACCGCGGTCTTGGCCGCCTTGAAGAGCGCGCCCGCGACGAACCAGCTGGCCGCCCAGGCGCAGTCGCCCCAGCTGCCGCCCGACACACCAGGGGTGATCAGCTTGGCGCAGCCGATGAAGTCGCCGAGCAGGATGTCGACCGGATCAATGCCCGAGTTGAAGTCGACCATCGACAGCGTGTAGGACATCCGCTTGGTCTCGGCGTCCGAGACCTCCGGGCCGAGGTAGACCGTCTCCGCGTTCGGGCAACTGCCCGAATAGGACTCCGGGGTGGCCATGCACATGAACAGGTCGACGTGCGACTTGTACGTGACATCAGCCGTGATCGTGCAGTCCCCGAAGTGAATGATCGGGTTGCAGTTGTCCTTGACGACGTTCTTGGGATCACCGATGTACTCGATGTGGTCGAGGACCGCCCACACCCCGCCGATCCCAGTGGTGACTCCCTGTGTGATCTGGTCGGTGTTGCCGCTCTTCTCCGTCCGGTCCGCGGCCTCCTGAGCCTCGTTCGCCGCGTCCCACGCGCCCTCGGAGGCCTTCTCCGCCGCCGTCGCGTCGGTCTCCGCCTTGGTGGCGGTGGAGCGGGCACTGGCCGCGTCCTCCTCGGCCTTGGTGGCCGTGGCGCGGGCCGAAGCGGCATCGTGCTCCGCCTCGGTGGCCGCGCTGTCCGCTGCGGCCGCGTCCGTCTGAGCGTCGTTCGACGCCGTCCAGGCCTTCGCTACGTCCGCGCCCGCCGACTGGGCATAGCCGTCGGCGCGCTTGGCCGAGGCCTGAGCGAGCTTCGCGTCCGCCGCGGCCTGGGTGGCCGAGGACTGGGCCCGCTGGTACGCCTTGGCGGCGCGGACCGCGTCGGACGCCGCTGCCGCGGACGCCTCCGCTGCGAGCTTCATGTCCGCCGCGGCCTTCGCGGCGAGGGCCTTCGCCTCCGCGGAGAACCCCTCGGCCATGTCGGCCGTGGCGCCGGCCGCGGCTGCCTGCTGCTGTGCGACCGTCAGGGACTGCTGGCCGAGGAGCGTCGCGAACGCGGCCGAGCTGTCGGTCTCCTGGTACGGGCCGCCGAGGCTGATCGCCTCGTTCGCCGGCTTGTTCACCGCTGCTGCGGAGTCCCGCGCCGCGAGTGACGACTGCACCGCCGCGAGCGCCTTGCCCGCGGTGGTCGCCGCCCAGGACGCTGTCTGGACCGCTTCACTGCGAGCGGCCGCCGCCTCCTCCTTCGCTGTCTTGGCCGCGGCGGAAGCCTTCTCCGACTCCTCCTTGGCTCCCTTGGCGTCGAGCGCCGCCGCCTCCGAGGCGTCGATGGCCTCGGCCGCCGCGGCGTGGGCTGCCGCGGCGGAACCGGCCGCCACCAGGTAGGACGCCCAGGTGGCGTCGGACGCCGCCTTGGCGCGCGCTGCCGCGCCCTGTGCCTTGGTGGCAGCCTCACGGGCGTTGGTGGCCGCGGTCGTGGCCGCGTTCGCCGACGCGCGTGCGTTGGTGGCCGCCGTCGTCGCGGTGTCGGCGGCGCTACGGGCGTCGGTGGCCGCGGCACGGGCCGCCTCCGCCGCGTCCGTACTGTCCACCGCGTCGGCGTGCGCCTCCAGTGCCGCGGCCTTGGCCTTCAGCGAGTCCCGCCGCTGCTCGGCCTCAAGGGCGTCGCCACGGGCGGCGACCGCGTCGCGCTCCGCCTGCTCCGCGTCGGCCCTGCGGGACGACGCCGTGGCTCCGGACGCCTCCGCCGACGCACGCGCGTCCGAGGCTATCCGGCCCTGCGCGACCGCATCCGCCTCATGGCCGGCGGCCTTGTCCCGCTCGCTCTCCGCGGTGGCCCGGTAGGCCGCCGCGTTGGCGCGCTCCAACTCGGCTACAGCACGCGTCCGTTGAGCCTCGGCTGCGGCCTTGCGGGCGTCCTCCTCCTCCGCCAGGGCGGTTTCCTTGGCCTTCTTGGCCGTGGCGGCGTTCGCCGCGGCCGAGGCTGCGTAGGCGTCGGCGCTGTCCGCCGCGGCCTTCGCCTGGGAGGCGGCCTCCTGCGCGGCGATCCGGCGGAACTCGGTGTTGACCGCGTGCGCCTCGGTCTTCGCCAGGGCGAGCAGCGCCTCGGACGTCGACACGGTCGCGTTCGCCGCGTTCAGCGCGGTCTCGGTCGCCTTCGCGGCGGCCGTGGCGGCCGCACCGGAGGCGCGGGCTACCTGGACCGACTGCTGGGCGTAGAGCAGCCCGCGCCCGCGCGGCACCTCTGCGGCGTCTGCGATCGCCCAGGCCTGCTGCTGGCCGGTCACCGCGCGTTGCGCGGCGGCCTTGGCAGCGGTGGCCTGCTGCTGGGAGGTGGTGACGAGCGCCTGGACCTTGCCCCGGGCCTTCGCGAGGTCCGTCTTCGCCTTGTCGAAGAGGGCCTGCTTCGGCTTGAGGATGTCGTCCGGGTCGTTCTCCAGCTGGTCGTGCCAGTACTTCTGCCAGCGCAGGATCTGGTCGGCGAGCCACGCCTGGCCGATGGCCTCGACCATGTTGTCCGCGGTGGACCGGGTCGCGGCGGCGGCGTCCGCCTCCGCCTGCATGATGACCGCACGCGGGGCCGCCTGGCCGGCGTACTCCGCGTCCCACTCGGCCGAGGCCTGCGAGACGACCTCGCTCAGGGAGTTGCGCGGGTCCACCGGGTCCTGGTGGTTGCACGAGGCCCAGTCCTGCTTGAGGCTCTCGACCTCGACGCGGAACTCGGGGGAGTCCTCGGCGACCTTCTTGCCGAGGAAGCCGCCGTGCCGCAGGTAACTGGCGATGTCGGCCGAGGTCGTACCGCCGGAGTACCGGGTGTTGCTCACATTCGAGGGCCGCAGCATGACGTCGGCCTCGAAGTCGTGCCAGCTGTCCTTGCCCCGGTTCTGCTCGGTGACCTCCCGGGCCTTCGCCAGCGCCTCGTCGCCCGCGTTGGTGTGGTCGTCCCAGCCCAGCCGCTGGGACAGCTCGGCCTGGGAGGCCAGGGTGAACCCGAGGATGTCCTCGCCGAACTCCGGCGCGTGCAGGGTGATCCCGTCGTCGAACGAGCTCATCGCGTACGGCCGGTTGGCGTCCTCCAGGAGGGCCTCACGGGCCGCCATCGCGTCCCGGAAGGCGTAGCCGGCCTTCTCGTCCTGGTCTCGGGCCTGCCCCAGGGGCATGAACCCGATCCAGCCGACGTCACCGATGACGGCGTCCAGCTGCTCGTTCGTGCCGGTCAGGCCCTCGATGGCCTTGGCCTTCATCTTGGCGCCGCCCGCGTGCAGGGCGACTCCGGCGAGGCACTGGTTGAGGCGCGGGGTGGAGCGGACGTCACTGATGACCGCGGTCAGCTCGGTGAGCCGGCGCAGGGCGTTGTCGGCGTCGACGAAGATCTGCCGCACGCCTTCGGACACCTTCTCCACCGCCTGGGCGAGCGCGGGCACCCTGCCCACGATCGCGACGGAGGAGGCGATGTCGACGAGATCCCAGAGGCAGTCCTCGACGTCGTAGCCGGCCAGACACTCCTTAACGTCGGCCGCGTCGAGCTGATCGAACAGGATCTGTCCGCCGTTGGCCTTCACCCACGCCACGAGGTCCACCGAGACGGCCTTCAGGCCGCCCCGGTAGTCGTCGACACAGGTCTGGCCGCACGCGTCGAGGAGGATCTTCTCCTCGCGCTCGCCCAGGACCGGCCAGTTGTCGGCGCCGCCCTTGATGGGCGTGACGCCCTCCGCGAGGGCGTCCTGGTGCGCGGCCTCGTTCTTCTCGCGCTGTTCCTTCTCCGCCTGCTCGGCCGCATCCTCGGCGGCGGTGCTGTCGCCCTGTGCGTCGGACGCCTTGCCCTCGGCGTCCTTGGCGTCCTTCTCCGCCTGATCCGCCTTGTCCTGGGCGCCCTTGGCGGCTTCCCCGGCCCGGCCCGCCTTCTCGTTCGCCTCCGCGACGTGCCGTTCGGCGTCGGTCGCCTCGCGGTCCGCCGCGTCGGCGGTGTCGCGCGCGTCGGTCGCGAGGAGAGCGGCACTGGCCGCGTCGGTACCCGCCTGTTCCGAGAATCCGGCCGCTTCGGTCGACGCGCTCTTGGCACCCTTGTGGGCGGCCGACGCCTCGGCGGCGGACGCCTGGGCGCGGGTCACGGCCTCGACGGCACGCACCGAATCGCTCGCGGCACGTGCGGCGGCCTCCGCGGCGAGCTTGGCGTCGCCCGTGGCCTGCGTGGCAGCCTGCTGCGCGGACTCGGACGCCGCTGCCGCCTCGGTGGCCTTGGCCTCGGCAGCCGCCGCCTGCTGCTCGGCGATTGTCTTCGACGACTGGCCGACGAGTACGGCGAACGCGGCCGAACTGTCCGTCACCCGGTAGGGGGTTCCCACCGCGATGGCCTCGTTGGAGGCGGTGATCGCCTCCTTCGCGCTGTCACGCGCAGCCAGCGCCGCCTGTCCGGCCGCGTAGGCGCGGCCGACCGCGGTCGCGGCAGTCTTCACAGCCGCGGCCGCGCCGGTCCCGGCCGCCACCGACTCCTGCTCGGCCTTCTTGGCCAGTTCCGTGGCGTTCCCCGACGCCGTGGCGGCGTTGTCGGCGAGGAGCGCCGCGTCCTGCGAAGCGTCCAGGGCCACGGCAGCGGCGGCGTACGCGGAGGAGGACGCGTCGAGGGACGTGCGGTATGCCGACCACGCCTTGACCGCGTCGGCCTCGGCACGCTTGGCGGCGCCCTCCGCCTTGGTCGCGGCGGTCCGCGCGCCGACGGCGGCGGTGGTCGCCTCGTCCGCCGCGGTCTGCGCGGCGGTGGCGGCCTGGGCCGCCTGGCTCGCCGCCGTACGGGCGGCGGTGGCCGAGGCCCGGGTCTCGGTGGCAGCGGCGGTGCCCTCGGCAGCGGTGGCCGCCGCTTCGAGTGCGGCGGCGCGGGCCGCGACGGCCTGCTTCGCCCGGAGCGCGACGACGGCCTTCTCACGCGCGGTCTGCGCGGCCTTCGCCTTCTCGGTGGCGACCTTGCGCTTCGCCGTCGCGTCGGTGGTCGCGGTCTCGGCAGCCGTATCGGCGCTACTGGCCGTCGTCTGCTGGGTCGCCGCCCGCTGCTCGGCCTCCTGCGCCTTGGCCCGCTCGGTGGCGGCAGTGGCGCGGGAGGCGGCCGCGTTGGCCTTCTCCGTCTGCGCCTTGGCGCGTTCGGAAGCGGCGGTGGCGGCGGCCGTCTCGGCCTTGTTCCGCTTCTGCTCCGCCGTCGTGCGGGCGTCCTTCGCCGTCTTCGCGCTGTCGGCGGCGGCCCCGGCGTTGGTCTCGGCGCTGTCGGCGGCGGCCTTCGCCTGGGCGGCGGCCTCCTCGGCGGCGACGCGGCGGAACTCGGTGCTGATGGCGTGCGAGTCGGTCTGCGCCTTGGCGAGCAGGGCGTCCGCGTTCGCGATCGTCGCGTTGGCGGCGGAGAGCGCGGTCTCGGTCGCCTTCGAGGCGGCTGTGGCGGCGGCCGCGGAGGCGCGGGCCACCTGGACCGACTGCTGGGCGTACATCAGGCCCCGGCCGCGCGGAACATGGGCGCTGTCGGCGACGGCCCAGGCCTCCTGCTGCGCGGTCGCGGCCTTCTGCGCGGCCGTGGCGGCCTTGCCCGCCTGCGCCTTGGCCGAGACGACCAGGGCGGCCACCTTGGTGCGGGCGGCGCTCAGGTCGGCCGTGGCCTTGTCGTAGAACGCCTGGTCGGGCTTCTCGAAGATCGTGTCCGGGTCGTTGGCGAGCTCGTCCTGCCAGTACTTGCGCCAGATCAGGATCTGCTCGACGATCCAGGCCTGCCGGATGGCCTCGACCATGTCGTTGGTCGCGGACTGGGTCGCCGCGGCGGCGTCCGCCTCCGCCTGGATGACCGCGGCCCGCTGGGGGGCCTGCCCCGCGTACTCCGACTCCCACTCGACCATCGCGGTCATGAGCGGGGCGTTGAGCTTGCGGCGCGGGTCGATCGGGTTCTGGTAGTCACAGGCCGCCCAGGCCTGCTTGAGGTCCTCGACCTCGACGCGGTACTCGGGCGAGTCCTCGGCCGGTGCCTCGGTCGAGTATCCGCCGCGCCGCAGGTAGGAGGCGATGTCGCTGGAGGTGGTACCGCCCGAGTAGTCGTATCCGACGTCCCGCAGCATGTCGCTCGCCGCGGCGTCGTTCCAGCTGTCCTTGCCCTCGTTCTCGTCGGTGATGACCCGGGCGCGGGCGATTGCCTCGTCGCTGGCCTCGCTGTGGCCGTCCCAGCCGAGCGGGGAGACGAGCTGGACCTGGTTGATCGCGGTGAAGTAGTTCACGTCCGCGCCGAACGCGGGCGCGTGCCACTCCATGTCGTCGCTGGCCCACGCGGACTCGCGGTAGGGCTTGTTGGCCTCGTCGAGCTCCTCGGTACGCAGGTCCATGGCGTCCCGGTAGGCCTTGCCGTCGTCCTCGTCGGCGGTTCCGGCCGTGCCCAGGGGGCCGAAGCCGATCCAGCCGATGTCGCCGATGGCCTCGCGGAGCTGCGCGTCGGTGCCGGTCAGGGCCTCGATGGCCTTGGCCTTCATCTGCGGTCCGCCGACGTGCAGCGCCACACCCGCGAGGCAGCGGTCACGCCGGGGGGACTCGCCGACGCTGTTACGGGTGTACCCGGTGTCCTCCTCGGGCGCCGGGGCGGCCAGCGCCTGCGGAGCCTGGATCACACCCATCAGTACGGCCGCGGCGGTGACGAGCGCCGTCGCACTGGTGGCTCTTGCCAGTGTGGAACGTATGCGACGCCGGCGTCTGCCGACGTCTCTGAGCATTGACATGTCTGCCTTGCAATCTCTAGACCGTTCGGCAGCACCTCTGCATGAGCATGACAGGCGGCCCGCTGTCCGGGTCAGACTCCCCGCGGCGCGACAACTGCCGGCGTGCTCGCCTCTTCCACACGTCGACGCTGCCGCTTGCTCCGTGAGAGTGCCATGAACACGCCTTCACGTGAAGGTTGAATGATCTTCACTAACCGGGCACAGGATTCAGTAGTGGGCAAAGTGATCCACTTATTGATCATCTTGTTATCCGGTGGGACGCCCGAACCCCGGGCGCGGGCCGGGTCGTCGGAATCTCCCGGTGTCGGATGCCTTCTGCGCCATCGGCGTACGGGTGTACGGTCTCGGGCCAACGGAGAAATGGGAGCGCTCCCATATCCCGCACAACTCCCATGGCTCCCATCGTCGTTGTCCGCTTCGCACGAGGAGGAACGCCTTGAAACGCTTTCTCGCCTTACTGGCGACCTGCGCGACGGTCCTGGGCCTCACGGCACTGGTCACTCCCCAGGCGGCGGTGGCCGCCACCGGCTGCCGGGTCGACTACACCGTCACCAACACCTGGCAGGGCGGCTTCCAGGCCGCGGTGAAGATCACCAACCTGGGCGCCCCCGTAGCCGGCTGGAAGCTCGGATTCGCCATGCCTGACACGGGGCAGCGGCTCGCGCAGGGCTGGAACGCCACCTGGTCGCAGTCCGGCTCCGCCGTCACCGCCACCGCCCCGGACTGGAACGCCGCGCTGGCCACCGGCGCGGCGGCCGACCTGGGGTTCACGGGCTCCTTCACGGGCGCCAACCCGGCCCCCTCCGCGTTCACGCTCAACGGCGTCACCTGCACGGGCTCCGACGGGCCCCCGCCGGTCGTGGACGACGGCACCCCCGTGGGGATCAACGGACGGCTCCACGTCTGCGGAGTGAACCTGTGCAACCAGTACGACCGCCCCGTACAGCTGCGGGGCATGAGCACCCACGGCATCCAGTGGTTCAGTCAGTGCTACAACGCCGCCTCGATGGACGCGCTGGCCCATGACTGGAAGGCGGACCTCCTGCGCATCGCGATGTACGTGCAGGAAGACGGCTACGAGACCGACCCGGCGGGCTTCACGGACCGCGTGAACGGCCTCGTCGACATGGCCGAGGACCGGGGCATGTACGCCCTGATCGACTTCCACACCCTGACGCCGGGCGATCCGAACTACAACCTCGACCGCGCCAGGACGTTCTTCGCCTCCGTCGTCGCCCGCAACGCCGACAAGGCGAACGTGATCTACGAGATCGCCAACGAGCCCAACGGCGTGAGCTGGTCGGCCATCAAGAGCTACGCCGAACAGGTCATCCCGGTCATCCGGGCCGCCGACCCGGACGCGGTCGTCATCGTCGGCACCCGTGGCTGGTCCTCCCTGGGAGTCTCCGACGGCTCGGGCGAGAGCGAGATCGTCAACAACCCCGTCAACGCCGCCAACATCATGTACACGTTCCACTTCTACGCCGCGAGCCACAAGGACAACTACCGCGCGGCCGTGAGCCGGGCCGCCACACAACTGCCGCTGTTCGTGACCGAGTTCGGCACGGTGAGTGCCACCGGCGGTGGGACGATGGACCGGGCGAGCACCACGACCTGGCTGGACCTCCTCGACCAGCTGAAGATCAGCTACGCGAACTGGACCTACTCCGACGCTCCGGAGAGCAGCGCCGCGCTCCGGCCGGGTACGTGCGACGGCACGGACTACAGCACCAGCGGCGTGCTGACCGAGTCCGGAGCACTGCTCAAGGACCGGATCAGCACTCCGGACCACTTCCCGACCGGCTGACCCTTCCTAAGCTCTGGTCATGGACGGATATCAGGGCCTGACGGCATTGATCGAATCGGCCTGGGAAGAACTGAACGGCTCCGATGCGGGCCGCCGGGACCTCTGCCTCGATGTCATCAGCGACGTCCTGGAAACGGGTCGCCTGACGCCGGGTGACGCCGAGCGGGCCGTCGAACACCTCGTCGCAGTCGCGCTTTCCGACGAGAGCCACCCGGTACGGGAGTCCGCGCTGCACGCGGTTCTCACCGCCTCCACGCACTACGAGCTCCCCTACCGGGTGGTGGAGCCGCTCGCCGTCGGTGCGGATGCCTTTGAGCCTGTGCTCCTGGACTACGTCCTGGGCGTACTCGGCTCGACTCATGACCAGGCGGTGCTTCCGGTCGTTGAACGGTTCCTTCAGCATCCCCACCCCGAGGTGCGCCGGGAGGCCGCGGAGGCGGTGAACGAAGTGCGCCGGAGCCGGGAGACCGCTCAGGGAGAGGCTGTCCAGTAGCTCCGGAACTCAGCGGCTGGGCCGCACAGCAACCGCTTCGGCCTGGGGTACACCCCGACGGACTACCTCTCGGCGCGGGCGACTCCCAGCCAGGTGCCCACAGGGTGCGCCGGCCCCTCAGGTCACCGGTTCGGCGTCTCCGGCTCCGCACCGGTCCAGGGAGCGGTCGTTGTCGCCCACGTTCGGAACAGGGCGAGGGCCTCAGTGAGGTTTCCGGGGCCGCACGCGGCGTGGAAGGTCTTCTCGGCGGTCCAGGTACGGACCCAGTCCTGCGTGCTGCGGCTGAACCCCTGGAGGCTGTACTCGCGTTCTTCCAGGTCCGTCTCCTCAAGATCGATCTCGATGGTCCAGCCCGGGTTGTCGAGCGTGGCGATCTTCACGCCCCACTCGTGCTCCCAGTCGCCGTCGCACTGCTGCGCGTACCAGTTCTGCAGCCAGTCGAGAAGGGGCTCCGCATCGCTCATGGCCGGAGATGCTAAGTGAGTCGCGCACAGAGGGCCCGGCCGGTACCGGCCGGGCCCGCAGGCGGCCTGGACAGTACGCTGGCCCCCGTCCGTACGGTCTGGGGGAGTCATGGCGAGTAGGTTCACCGAGTTGTCCGTCGACTGCCACGATCCGGAGCGGCTCGCGGCCTTCTGGTGCGAGGTGCTGGATTTCCAGGTGATCGACCGGAGTGAGGGCAAGGTCGAGATCGGCTCCTGGGCGCCGACCGTCGAAGACGTCCGGACCCGCCAGATGCCGCCCACCCTGGTGTTCATCCAGGTGTCCGAGGGCAAGGCCGTGAAGAACCGGCTCCACCTCGACGTCAGCCCGATCGACGACAGCACCGAGGGCGAGGTGAGCCGCTTGCTCGGTCTCGGTGCCACCAGGACGGACGTGGGTCAGGGCTCGGACCGGAACTGGGTGGTCATGGCAGATCCCGAGGGCAACGAGTTCTGCGTCCTGCGCACCCTGGCGCCGCAGAACTAGGGCCTGGACGCGGGCCTGACAGCGCTGGTCACCGGTCACTGGTCACGCAACGACAAAAGAGCCGGACCCAGTGACACTGGGTCCGGCTCTCGAAGTCTGGCACTTCACCTGTCCAGCGCCGTAATCACGCTGTTCCGGTGGAAGTGCCCCCGGCAGGATTCGAACCTGCGCACCCGGCTCCGGAGGCCGATGCTCTATCCCCTGAGCTACGGGGGCGTATCGCGGTGTTGCTCTGCGACGGGTGAAACACTACCAGCTTCGACGGGGTGGCCGTGAACAGGTATTTCCGCGCCGCCACAGAGTCGCCGCGCAGGCACCACAGAGACAGCGCGGAGCCGCCGCGAAGGGGCTGGACGGCGCGCCCGGACCGTCGCACACACATCCGGCCAACCTTCGCCGCCACCCCTCCGGGGACGGAAGTGGGCAAAACCCGGACGCAGCCACTCCGGCCCGCCTACTCTCGAAGAGTGTCAGTGGCGTCCGGCCGCGTGCTTGTTGTCGACGACAACAAGGTCATCCGGCAGTTGATCAGGGTCAATCTTGAGCTTGAGGGCTTCGAGGTCGTGACCGCGGCCGATGGTGTCGAGTGTCTGGATCTGGTGCATCGGGTCAGCCCCGATGTCATCACGCTCGATGTCGTCATGCCCCGGCTGGACGGTCTGCAGACGGCCACCAGACTCCGCTCCGATCCGCGGACCCGGCATCTGCCCGTCGCGATCATCAGTGCCTGTACGCCGTACGAGGTGGACAACGGCGTGGCGGCGGGGGTCGACGCGTTCCTGGCGAAGCCCTTCGAGCCGAGCGAGCTGGTGCGGGTCGTACGACAGTTGATGGAGCGCGGCCGGCCGCCCGCGCTCGACGGCAGGCAGGGTGCGGGGCGGGCGGAGAGCGCCGCCGGCTGACCGGATGCTGACCGGATGGCGAAACCGGTTCGCGAAAGGCCCCCCTCCCTCCCATACGCTTGTCCCGTGACCCCCGCCGATCTCTCCTCGACCGTGCTGCACGCCGTGCGCCGCGCGGTCGACGAGGACGCCTTGCGCGCGCCCGTGCCCGCGCGCGTGCGAGTGGAGAGGACGCGGCCCGGCGGGCGCGGCGACTACGCCAGTGCCGTCGCCCTCCAGCTGGCCGGGCCCGCCGCACTGCCCGCACGCGAGGTGGCCGAGATCCTTCGGATGCGCATCGCCGGGGCGCCCGGGATCGGGCGGGTCGAGATCACCGGCCCCGGCTTCCTGAACTTCACGCTCGACGCCGCCACCGACGCCGCCGCCCACGGCGCACTCGTCCGCCAGGTGCTGGAGCGCGGGACGCGGTACGGGCACGGCGACGCGCTCGCCGGGGCACCCCTGCAATTCAGCCACGCCCGCGAGGTCCGGGCCGCGGTCACCGCCGACGCGGTGCGCCGGCTGGTACGGGCCCAGGGCGCACCCGTACGCATCAGCTGCGACGAGGCCGCCGACCCGGACTGGGCAGGGCTGGGGATCACCGTCGACGCCCACGGACGGCCCCCCGTACCCCTCACGGAGATACGGCCCGTCCCGGCCGGTGCCGCCGCCGGTGAGCTGCTCGCACGGCTCGGGCCCGACGCCACCCGCTGGGGGCTGCTCCGGCCGGCCGGGCACGACCGCGCCCCGCTCGGGGGCGAGCTCCTCGTCCAGGGCGAGGGCAACCCGCTGTTCCTGGTCCGCTACGCGCACGCCCGCACCCGTGCGCTGAGCCGCGGCGCGAAACTGCTCGGGTTCACGGGCGACCCCGGCCAGGACGCAGGTGAGGCGCCGGGGCCCGAGGCGCTCGCGCTCCTCGCCGTCGTCGCCGACCACCCCGCCGTCCTCGCCGCCGCCGCCCGCCACCGCGCACCCGACCGGCTCGCCCGCCACCTCGAAGCGGTCGCGCACGCGTTCTTCGACTTCCACGACGCCGCGTCACCGCTTCCCGCCGGGGACGAGAAACCCTCGGCCGCCCACCGCACCCGGCTCGCCCTCGCCGAAGCCGCCGGGACGGTGCTGGCAGGCGGCCTGTCCCTGCTCGGCGTCAGCGCGCCCCCGTACCTCTGAGAGACCCGAGAGAGCAGAGCAACACGATGAGCCGATCCGCACACCCCGCCGGTCCCCGTCACGCCGACGTCATGACCGAGGGCCACTACTCCGCCCCGGCCGAGGACCTCAACGTCCTCGACGAGAAGGTCTGGTCCCGCACCGTCACCCGCGACGAGCACGGCGCCCTGACCGTCGGCGGGATCGAAGTCGCCCGGCTGGCCGAGGAGTTCGGGACCCCGGCCTACTTCCTGGACGAGGCCGACTTCCGGGACCGCTGCCGCGCCTGGTCCGACGCCTTCGGCCCCGGCGCCGACGTCTTCTACGCGGGCAAGGCCTTCCTCTCCCGCGCGGTCGTGCGCTGGCTGAAGGAGGAGGGACTCAACCTCGACGTCTGCTCCGGCGGCGAGCTGACCACCGCGCTGGACGCCGGGATGCCCGCGGAGCGCATCGCCTTCCACGGCAACAACAAGACGGTCGACGAGATCGAGCGGGCCGTCACGGCGGGCGTCGGGCGGATCGTCCTCGACTCCTTCCAGGAGATCGTCCGGGTCTCCCACATCGCGCAGCGGCTCGGCCGCCGCCAGCCCGTGCAGATCCGGGTGACCGTCGGCGTCGAGGCCCACACCCACGAGTTCATCGCCACCGCGCACGAGGACCAGAAGTTCGGCATCGCGCTGGCCGGGGGACAGGCCGCGGAAGCGGTCCGGCGGGCGCTCACCCTCGACGGGCTCGAACTGATCGGCATCCACTCGCACATCGGCTCGCAGATCTTCGACATGGCCGGCTTCGAGGTCTCCGCCCGGCGCGTGGTGCAGCTGCTGGCCGAGGTCCGCGACGAGCACGGCGTCGAGCTGCCCGAGATCGACCTCGGCGGCGGCCTCGGTATCGCGTACACCTCGGAGGACGACCCGCGCGAGCCGCACGAGATCGCCAAGGCCCTCGGTGACATCGTGACCCGCGAGTGCGAGGCCGCCGGGCTCGCCACCCCCCGGATCTCCGTCGAGCCGGGCCGCGCCATCGTCGGACCGACCGCCTTCACGCTGTACGAGGTCGGCACGATCAAGCCCCTGGAGGGGCTGCGGACGTACGTCAGCGTCGACGGCGGCATGTCGGACAACATCCGCACCGCCCTGTACGACGCCGAGTACAGCGTCGCGCTCGTCTCCCGCACCTCGGACGCGGAGCCGATGCTCGTCCGGGTCGTGGGCAAGCACTGCGAGAGCGGCGACATCGTGGTCAAGGACGCCTTCCTGCCGTCCGACCTGGCCCCCGGCGACCTGATCGCGGTCCCCGCCACCGGCGCGTACTGCCGTTCCATGGCGAGCAACTACAACCACGCGCTGCGCCCGCCGGTCGTCGCCGTGCGCGACGGCGAGGCGCGGGTCATCGTCCGGCGCGAGACGGAGGAAGATCTCCTGCGTCTCGACGTCGGCTGACGCCGTATTTCCCGGGGCACACCCCAGGTCCCCGGTAAACATCTCAGGATCCGGACGGGTGGCGGGGAACGCCCGTCCGGTGAGTGAGACTGGTCCATACATCAGATGTAAAGGAAACGAGGTCGGATGATGCGTACGCGTCCGCTGAAGGTGGCGCTGCTGGGCTGTGGAGTGGTCGGCTCAGAGGTGGCGCGCATCATGACGACGCACGCCGACGACCTCGCCGCGCGCATCGGCGCGCCGGTGGAGCTCGCCGGTGTCGCCGTGCGCCGGCCCTCCAAGGTGCGCGAGGGCATCGACCCCGCACTGATCACCACCGACGCGACGGCCCTGGTCAAACGGGGCGACATCGACGTCGTCATCGAGGTCATCGGTGGCATCGAGCCCGCCCGCACGCTCATCCGCTCCGCCTTCGAGCACGGCGCCAGCGTGGTCTCCGCCAACAAGGCGCTCCTCGCGGAGGACGGCGCCGCCCTGCACGCCGAGGCCGAGAAGCACGGCCGGGACCTCTACTACGAGGCCGCCGTTGCGGGCGCCATCCCGCTCGTCCGGCCGCTGCGAGAGTCCCTCGCCGGCGACAAGGTCAACCGGGTCCTCGGCATCGTCAACGGCACCACGAACTTCATCCTCGACAAGATGGACACCAGTGGCGCCGGGTACTCGGAGGCGCTCGACGAGGCCACCGCGCTCGGATACGCGGAGGCCGACCCCACCGCCGACGTCGAGGGCTTCGACGCCGCCGCCAAGGCCGCGATCCTCGCCGGCATCGCCTTCCACACCCGGGTGAAGATCGGTGACGTGCACCGCGAGGGCATCACCGAGGTCACGGCCGCCGACATCGCCTCCGCCCGCCGCATGGGCTGCACCGTCAAGCTCCTCGCTATCTGCGAGCGCGCCGCCGACGGCCGCTCGGTCACGGCCCGCGTGCACCCCGCGATGATCCCGCTGAGCCACCCGCTCGCCTCCGTCCGCGAGGCTTACAACGCGGTGTTCGTCGAGGCGGAGGCCGCCGGGCAGCTGATGTTCTACGGCCCCGGCGCCGGTGGCGCGCCCACCGCCTCCGCGGTCCTCGGCGACCTCGTCGCGGTCTGCCGCAACAAGCTCAACGAGGCCCCGGGCCCCGGTGAGTCCGCGTACACGCGTCTGCCGGTCAGCCCGATGGGCGACGTGGTCACGCGGTACCACATCAGTCTCGACGTGGCCGACAAGCCTGGCGTACTCGCCCAGGTCGCGACGGTCTTCGCCGAACAGGGCGTATCCATCGATACGGTCCGCCAGAAAGGCCGTCAGGAAGGCGGCGGCGAGGCTTCGCTCGTCGTCGTCACCCACCGCGCGCCCGACGCCGCCCTCTCCGGGACCGTCGAGGCGCTGCGCAAGCTCGACACCGTACGCGGTGTCGCCAGCATCATGCGTGTTGAAGGGGAGTAAGGACCCATGACCACCAAGGGCACCCACCAGTGGCGCGGCATCATCGAGGAGTACCGGGACCGTCTCCCGGTCACGAGCACGACGCCGGTCGTCACGCTCCGTGAGGGCGGTACGCCGCTCGTACCCGCTCAGGTCCTCTCCGAGCGCACGGGCTGCGAGGTGCACCTCAAGGTCGAGGGCGCCAACCCCACCGGTTCCTTCAAGGACCGCGGAATGACCATGGCGATCACCCGGGCCAAGGAGGAGGGCGCGCAGGCCGTCATCTGCGCCTCCACCGGCAACACCTCCGCCTCCGCCGCCGCGTACGCGGTCCGCGCGGGCATGGTCTGCGCCGTCCTCGTACCGCAGGGCAAGATCGCGCTCGGCAAGATGGGCCAGGCGCTCGTGCACGGCGCGAAGATCCTCCAGGTCGACGGCAACTTCGACGACTGCCTGACGCTGGCCCGCTCGCTCTCGGACAACTATCCGGTGGCGCTGGTCAATTCGGTCAACCCGGTGCGCATCGAGGGTCAGAAGACCGCCGCCTTCGAGATCGTCGACGCGCTCGGCGACGCCCCGGACATCCACGTACTGCCGGTCGGCAACGCGGGCAACATCACCGCGTACTGGAAGGGGTACAGCGAGTACGCCGGGGACGGCCTGTCCACGCACAAGCCGCGGATGTGGGGCTTCCAGGCCTCCGGCTCCGCGCCCATCGTGCGCGGCGAGATCGTCAAGGACCCGTCGACCATCGCCACCGCCATCCGGATCGGCAACCCGGCCTCCTGGCAGTTCGCGCTCAACGCGCGCGACGAGTCGGGCGGCTTCATCGACGAGGTGACGGACCGGCAGATCCTGTCCGCCTACCGGCTGTTGGCCTCCCAGGAGGGCGTCTTCGTGGAGCCCGCGTCGGCCGCCTCTGTCGCCGGTCTGCTCAAGGCCGCGGAAGAGGGCAAGGTCGACCGGGGCCAGCGCATCGTCTGCACGGTCACCGGCAACGGCCTCAAGGACCCGGACTGGGCCGTCGCCGGCGCCCCCCAGCCGGTCACCGTCCCGGTCGACGCGGTAGCCGCCGCCGAGAAGCTGGGCCTCGCCTAGGACACACCTCGCGTCGGCCGCCCGGTGCCTCCTGCGCACCGGGCGGCCGACGCGGCGGCGGATTCGTCAGGAAGACGGCTCAACCGCCCCTTTCGGGGCGGAGAGCGCACCATCGGCGGGCGACACGCATCGTGCGCCTCCTGTGCGCCCTATGTCGCCACAGAACCTTCCTTCGATAAGCTGTACCCAACCCACCCCGCCGCATATGACCGGGGTGCGCGGGCCGTTGCGGCTGTCCGTCCGATCCCGGACTCACGCAATACCCGCCGCCGTAATCGCCCACCCCCAGAAGAAGCCGAAGAGCCGCAAAGAGACCCGAATATCTCGTAGCACTTCGGAATTCCCCGCCGCCTCACAAGGAGAGTCGTCAGAGCGATGGCCGGTCCCGCCTTCCGAGCCGCCGCCGTACGGGTGCGCGTCCCCGCAACCAGCGCCAACCTGGGTCCGGGCTTCGACGCCCTCGGCCTGTCGCTGGGGCTCTACGACGACGTCGTCGTCCGCGTCGCCGACGCCGGACTGCACATCGACATCGCCGGCGAGGGCGCGGACACGCTGCCCCGCGACGAGAACCACCTGCTCGTACGGTCCCTGCGCACCGCCTTCGACCTGCTCGGCGGACAGCCCCGCGGCCTGGAGATCGTCTGCGCCAACCGCATCCCGCACGGCCGGGGCCTCGGCTCGTCCTCCGCCGCCATCTGCGCCGGCATCGTCGCCGCCCGCGCGGTGACGACCGGCGGTGACGCCCGGCTCGACGACGCCGCCCTGCTGGAGCTCGCCACCGAGATCGAGGGCCATCCGGACAACGTCGCGGCCTGCCTCCTCGGCGGGTTCACGCTCGCCTGGATGGACGGCGGATCGGCCCGCGCCATCAGGATGGACCCCGCTGATTCCATCGTTCCGGTGGTTTTCGTCCCCGGCAACCCGGTGCTCACGGAGACCGCCCGCGGACTGCTTCCGCGCACCGTTCCGCACGTCGACGCCGCCTTCAACGCGGGCCGTGCCGCACTGCTCGTCGAGGCCCTGACCAGGCGCCCCGAGCTGCTGCTGACCGCCACGGAGGACCGGCTGCACCAGGAATACCGCTCCCCGGCGATGCCGCAGAGCGTGGAACTCGTGAACCGACTGCGCGCGGACGGCGTCCCCGCGGTCATCTCCGGTGCCGGGCCGACCGTGCTGGCACTGGCCGAGGACGGTGCGGCCGACAAGGTCGCACAGCTGGCGGGCGAGGGCTGGGCGGCCAACCGGCTGACTCTCGACGCCCAGGGCGCGAGCGTGCTGCCGCTCGCCCCGTAGCCGAGAAGTGATTGCCGGTGCGTGAGAGGGGGAATGTTTGTTGGAGCCGGTAGTGTTAACCTCAAGTCTGCAATCGACGTCTATGAGGCGCGTTGCTTCGTGTCCCTTTCCGGGACCACCATTTCTTCCGGGAGCCTCCCCAACTGCCTGAGCAGCCTGCCTGAGCAGTTTCGAGCACGCTCCGGAACCGGCACGACACCCTCTCGCTCGTCCAGGAGTGGGCCGAGCAGGGGGATGCTCGCGCCGGGCCCATGCACACGTTCATCTCTCCGCCGCACCTACCCGGCGGACCACCGCCCCGGCTCGGTCCGCACAACCAAAGACCGTAGTCGGACAGCACAACCGGTCGCCGAGCCAGAAGGCCGACGTCCGCTCCAGGGAAGGACCCTTCGTGAGCGACACCACCGATCTGATGGGCGTGACTGCCGACAAGAGCGTCGACAGTGCCGCGCCCGCCGAAGGTGCTGCCACTGGCACCACCGCACGGCGCCGCCGCTCCGGCACCGGCCTTGACGGCATGGTCCTGGCCGAGCTGCAGCAGGTCGCGTCCGGCCTCGGCATCAAGGGCACCGCGCGGATGCGCAAGAGCCAGCTGATCGAGGTCATCAAGGAGGCCCAGGCCGGCGGCTCCGCCGCCCCCAAGGCCGCCAAGGCCGCCGCCGCGGCCCCCGCGGAAGAGGCCGGGACCAAGCCGAAGCGCCGGGCCACCTCCAAGGCGCGCACCGGTGCCGAGGAGGCCCCGGCCGCCGCTGCCGCCGCCGACAAGACCGCGGACCAGCAACAGATCGACATCCCCGGTCAGCCGGCCAGTGACGAGCAGCCCGCGGGCGAGCGCCGTCGTCGCCGTGCGACCGCTCAGGCGGGCAGCCCGGAGACCAAGGCGGACACCAAGGCGCAGGCCAAGGACCGCACGCAGGACGAGCCGAAGCGCGAGGCCGCCGCCGAGGACCGCTCCGAGCCCAAGGCCGAGGCCGCCGCGGACAACGCGGAGGGCCGCAGGGGCGACCGCCAGGACCGGGGCCAGCGCGGCGAGCGTGGTGACCGCGGCGACCGCGGTGACCGTCGCGAGCGCCAGCGCGACCGTCGTGGCAAGGGCGGCGACGAGCAGGGCGGTGGCCAGGGCGGCCAGCGCCAGCGCCAGGGCCAGGGCCAGGGGCAGAACCAGGGCCAGGGCCAGGGTCAGGGTCAGAACCAGGGCCAGCAGGGTGGCGGCGGTCCGCAGGACGACTTCGACGACGAGGGCGGCCGTCGTGGCCGGCGCGGCCGTTACCGCGACCGCCGCGGCCGTCGTGGTCGCGACGACTTCGCCAGTGACGCACCGCCGGTCACCGACGACGACGTCCTGATCCCCGTCGCGGGCATCCTGGACATCCTCGACAACTACGCGTTCATCCGGACCTCCGGCTACCTGCCGGGCCCGAACGACGTGTACGTGTCGCTCGCCCAGGTCCGCAAGAACGGCCTGCGCAAGGGTGACCACGTCACCGGTGCGGTGCGCCAGCCCAAGGACGGCGAGCGCCGCGAGAAGTTCAACGCGCTGGTCCGCCTCGACACGGTCAACGGCATGGCGCCCGAAACCGGCCGCGGCCGCCCGGAGTTCCAGAAGCTGACGCCGCTCTACCCGCAGGACCGGCTCCGTCTGGAGACCGACTCCAACATCCTGACGACGCGCATCGTCGACCTGGTCGCCCCCATCGGCAAGGGCCAGCGAGGCCTGATCGTGGCCCCGCCGAAGACCGGTAAGACCATGATCCTCCAGGCGATCGCCAACGCGATCACGGTCAACAGCCCGGAGTGCCACCTGATGGTCGTCCTGGTCGACGAGCGTCCGGAGGAAGTCACCGACATGCAGCGGTCGGTCAAGGGCGAGGTCATCTCCTCGACCTTCGACCGTCCCGCGGAGGACCACACCACCGTCGCCGAGCTGGCCATCGAGCGCGCCAAGCGTCTCGTCGAGCTGGGTCACGACGTGGTCGTCCTGCTGGACTCGATCACCCGTCTGGGCCGCGCGTACAACCTCGCCGCCCCCGCCTCCGGCCGCATCCTGTCCGGTGGTGTCGACTCGACCGCGCTGTACCCGCCGAAGCGCTTCTTCGGTGCCGCGCGCAACATCGAGGACGGCGGCTCGCTGACCATCCTGGCCACCGCGCTCGTCGAGACCGGCTCGCGCATGGACGAGGTGATCTTCGAGGAGTTCAAGGGCACCGGCAACATGGAGCTCAAGCTCGACCGCAAGCTCTCCGACAAGCGCATCTTCCCGGCGGTGGACGTCGACGCGTCCAGCACCCGTAAGGAAGAAATCCTGCTCGGCAGCGACGAGTTGGCGATTGTCTGGAAGCTGCGCCGGGTGCTCCACGCGCTGGACCAGCAGCAGGCGATCGAGCTCCTCCTGGACCGGATGAAGAAGACCCAGTCCAACGCGGAGTTCCTGCTCCAGATCCAGAAGACGACACCGGCCCCGGGCAACAACGACTAGTCGCAGCCGCCCGGCAGCCGTACCAGGGCCGCCCCCGCCACTTCGGTGCCGGGGGCGGCCCTGTGCCGTGTCCCGGCCGCTCCCGGCCGTTGCCGATCCGAGACCTTCGCCACACGGCCACCGGGCCCCGCACCCGCCACACGTTGCCTGTACCGGGCAAGAAACCGCAGGTGAACGCCGGATCACCGGCTGTCCCCGGCCTCCGCCCGACTCCCTCCCGCACGCCCCGCGGCCACAGCACGCTGTGCAACCCTTCTTGTCGCCGTGACGTCGTACCCAACAGGGACGACGCGGCGCAGGACCCGCACACCGCAGCAGGGGGTAGCCGGGAGCAGCCGAGGGAACGAGGGAGACGGATGACCGAGCAGAGCGGGAGCACAGGCCGAATACGGGCTACCGGCAAACGCCGGAGGAAGCCGTCCCGCCGTCGCAGGGCGACCGTCATAGCCGCCTGGAGCCTGGCCGGCCTGGTCGTCGTGGGCGGTGGCGGACTCGGTTACGCCTACTTCCAGCTCGACGGCAACCTCAAGGCCGTCGACATCAACAACGCCCTCGGCAAGAACCGCCCCCAGAACGTCGACAACGGCTCCGAGGACATCCTCGTCCTGGGTTCCGACTCCCGCTCCGGCGCTAACAAGCAGTACGGCGCCGACCAGGGCGGCGCCCGCTCCGACACCGCGATGGTCGTCCACGTCAACAAGGGCCACAAGAGCGCCAGTGTCGTCTCCATCCCCCGCGACACCCTCGTCACCCGGCCCGAGTGCACGAGCGACGAGAGCGGCGCGGACGTCTCGGGCGAGCAGCGCGCGATGTTCAACACGGCGTACGAGGTCGGCGGACCGGCCTGCGCGGTCAAGACCGTCGAGTCGATGTCCGGGATCCGGATGGACCACTACCTCGAAGTCGACTTCACCGGCTTCAAGAAGCTGATCGACAAGCTCGGCGGGGTCGAGATCACCACCAAGCAGGCGATCAACGACCCCAAGAGCCACCTGAACCTGGAGCCGGGCACCCACACCCTCAACGGCGAGGAGTCGCTCGGCCTGGTCCGAACCCGCCACAGCGTCGGCGACGGCAGCGACCTCGGCCGCATCCAGCTCCAGCAGGCGTTCATCAAGGCGCTGATGGTGCAGGCGAAGAGCGTCGGCGTCCTCGACGGAACCAAGCTGTACGGCCTCGCGGACACGGCGACCAAGGCCATCACGACCGACTCCGACCTCGGCTCGGTCAAGAAGCTCGCGGGCTTCGCCAACGGGCTCAAGGGCCTCGGCGCCCAGAACGTCCACATGGTGACCCTGCCGGTCGAGTACGACCCGGCCGACCCGAACCGCGTCATACCGCAGGAGAAGGCCGGACAGCAGGTGTGGACGGCGCTCCGGCACGACCGGCCGATCCCCGCGTCCGCCACCGCGAAGTCGGCGGGCGACAAGGGCGACGCGGGCGACATCGTGGGATGACCGGAGCGCCCGGGAATAGTTCCGGGCCGACCCCGGTTTTGGGAGATACGGCCGGTCCTGGCAGACTGGTACGTCGGCCCCGGTTCACGGACGCGCAATCCGCGCGTACGACCCGGCGCCCTCCCGAAACTAGGAGACACCCTTGAAGAGCGAGATCCACCCCCAGTACTTCGAGACCCAGGTCAGCTGCACCTGTGGCGCCTCGTTCACCACCCGGTCCACCCTGGACAGCGGCGCCATCCGTGCGGACGTCTGCTCCGAGTGCCACCCGTTCTACACGGGCAAGCAGAAGATCCTCGACACCGGTGGCCGTGTGGCCCGCTTCGAGGCCCGCTTCGGCAAGGCTGCCGGCTCCGCCAGCAAGTAGCGAGCCAACTGCGCCGGTTCTCGGCGCCCTCTTCCCGGGGGCGCCGAGACCGGCGTTTTTTCCGGCCGGGACACGGCAGCCCCGTATCCCGCCCGGCAGGCATCCCGCCCGGCCGGCAGGCACGTCCAGCGAAGAAACCAGGAGCCCGAAGATGTTCGAGGCGGTCGAGGAACTGATCGGCGAACAGTCCGATCTCGAGAAGAAGCTCGCGGACCCGGCGGTCCACGCCGACCAGGCGAACGCGCGCAAGCTCAACAAGCGCTACGCCGAGCTGACCCCGATCGTCGCCACGTACCGCTCCTGGAAGCAGACCGGCGAGGACATCGAGACGGCCCGCGAGTTCGCCGCCGACGACCCCGACTTCGCCGCCGAGGTCAAGGACCTGGAGAAGGAGCGCGAGGAGCTCACCGAGAAGCTCCGCCTCCTGCTCGTACCCCGTGACCCCAGCGACGACAAGGACGTGCTCCTGGAGATCAAGGCGGGCGCGGGCGGCGACGAGTCCGCCCTGTTCGCCGGCGATCTGCTGCGCATGTACCTGCGCTACGCCGAGCGCGTCGGCTGGAAGACCGAGATCATCGACTCCACCGAGTCCGAGCTCGGCGGCTACAAGGACGTCCAGGTCGCCGTGAAGACCAAGGGCGGCAACGGGGCCACAGAGCCCGGCCAGGGCGTCTGGGCCCGGATGAAGTACGAGGGCGGCGTGCACCGCGTGCAGCGCGTGCCCTCCACCGAGTCCCAGGGCCGCATCCACACCTCCGCCGCCGGTGTGCTGGTCACGCCCGAGGCCGAGGAGGTCGACGTCGAGATCCACGCCAACGACCTGCGGATCGACGTCTACCGCTCCTCTGGCCCCGGCGGCCAGTCCGTCAACACGACGGACTCCGCCGTCCGCATCACGCACCTGCCCACCGGTGTCGTCGCCTCCTGCCAGAACGAGAAGAGCCAGCTCCAGAACAAGGAGCAGGCCATGCGCATCCTGCGCTCGCGGCTCCTGGCCGCCGCCCAGGAGGCCGCGGAGCAGGAAGCCTCCGACGTACGCCGCAGCCAGGTGCGCACGGTCGACCGCTCCGAGAAGATCCGTACCTACAACTTCCCGGAAAACCGCATCTCGGACCACCGCGTCGGCTTCAAGGCGTACAACTTGGACCAGGTGCTCGACGGTGACCTGAACGCCGTGATCCAGGCCTGCGTCGACGCCGACTCCGCCGCGAAGCTCGCCGCCGCGTAAGCTCCACCACCCCGCACCGCTCGTGAACCTGTACGGAGAACCGCGATGAACCTGCTGCTCGCCGAGGTGGCCCAGGCCACCCAGCGGCTGGCCGACGCCGGTGTGCCTTCGCCGAGATTCGACGCGGAGGAACTCGCCGCGTTCGTGCACGGCGTCAAGCGGGGCGAGCTGCACAACGTTCCGGACACCGACTTCGACGCCCGCTACTGGGAGACCATCGCCCGGCGCGAGGCCCGCGAACCGCTCCAGCACATCACCGGACGTGCCTTCTTCCGCTACCTGGAGCTCCAGGTGGGGCCGGGCGTCTTCGTGCCGCGGCCCGAGACCGAATCGGTCGTCGGCTGGGCGATAGACGCCGTCCGAGCGATGGACGTGGTCGAGCCGCTGATCGTCGACCTGTGCACGGGCTCCGGCGCCATCGCCCTCGCCATGGCCCAGGAGGTGCCGCGCTCGCGCGTGCACGCCGTGGAGCTCTCGGAGGACGCCCTCAAATGGACCAGGAAGAACGCCGAGGACTCCAGGGTCACCGTGCACCGCGGAGACGCTCTGACGGCCCTTCCCGAGCTCGACGGACAGGTCGACCTGGTCATCTCCAACCCGCCGTACATCCCGCTCACCGAATGGGAGTACGTGGCCCCGGAGGCCCGCGACCACGACCCGCAGATGGCGCTCTTCTCCGGTGAGGACGGCCTCGACACCATCCGGGGCATCGAGCGCACCGCCCACCGGCTGCTTCGCCCCGGCGGCCTCGTCGTCATCGAGCACGCCGACACCCAGGGCGGCCAGGTGCCGTGGATCTTCACCGAGGAGCGGGGCTGGGCCGACGCGGCCGATCACCCCGACCTGAACAACCGCCCCCGTTTCGCCACGGCCCGCAAGGCCATGCCGTGACCGGCGGACACCACCCGCACGACCCGTACCAGCCCTACCCGTACATGCTTGAGGAGGCCGGCTGATGGCACGGCGATACGACTGCAACGACGCGACCGACCGTACGACGGGTCTGCGCGAGGCCGCGTCCGCCGTTCGCCGCGGCGAACTGGTCGTGCTGCCCACCGACACGGTGTACGGGATCGGTGCGGACGCCTTCGGTTCCGAGGCGGTCGCCGACCTGCTGGACGCCAAGGGCCGGGGCCGCAACATGCCGACCCCCGTCCTGATCGGCTCCCCGAACACCCTGCACGGTCTGGTCACCGACTTCTCCGAGCAGGCCTGGGAGCTCGTCGACGCGTTCTGGCCCGGCGCCCTCACCCTCGTCGCCAAGCACCAGCCGTCCCTGCAGTGGGACCTCGGGGACACCCGCGGCACCGTCGCCATCCGGATGCCGCTGCACCCGGTCGCCATCGAGCTGCTCACCGAGGTCGGCCCGATGGCCGTCTCCAGCGCCAACCTCACCGGACACCCCTCGCCCGAGGACTGCGACGCCGCCCAGGAGATGCTCGGGGACTCCGTCTCCGTCTACCTCGACGGCGGTCCGACCCCGGGCATCGTCCCGTCCTCGATCGTCGACGTCACCGGCAAGGTGCCGGTCCTGCTGCGCGCCGGCGCGCTCTCCGCGGAGGAGCTGCGCAAGGTGGTACCCGACCTTGAGGTGGCCAATTGACCGCCCCTGAGGGGCGTGGCATAGCGGGGCAGACCGACACTTTCCGCATCCTCCACGTCAGCACCGGCAACGTCTGCCGCTCACCGATCACCGAGCGGCTGACCCGGCATGCCCTCGTGGACCGCCTCGGTGACCCGCTCCAGGGCGGCCTGATCGTGGAGAGCGCCGGCACCTGGGGCCACGAGGGCGCCCCGATGGAGGCCAACGCCGAAGTGGTCCTCGCGGACTTCGGCGCCGACGCCACCGGCTTCGTCGGCCGTGAGCTGCTGGACGAGCACGTGATCCGCGCCGACCTGGTCCTCACCGCCACCCGCGACCACCGGGCCCAGGTCATCTCCATGGGGCACTCGGCAGGCCTGCGGACCTTCACCCTCAAGGAGTTCACCCGGCTCGTGCGGGCGATAGACCACGCGACGCTGCCCGACGCCAAGGACGAGGGCGTCGTCGAGCGCGCCCGCGCGCTGGTGCGCGCCGCCGCCGCGCTGCGCGGCTGGCTGCTCGCCCCGACCGCGGAGGCCGACGAGGTGTACGACCCGTACGGCGCCCCGATCACGTTCTTCCGGTCCATCGGTGACGAGATCAACCAGGCCCTGGAGCCGGTCGTCACCGCGCTGACCGGCGTATCGACCCCGCGCTGACCGGCGCGGGGTCCGGCGCCCCCGCCGGACGGGCGTACCGGGAGGCGTGACAGCGGGCAGCGGGCCCGTGGCGGCCCTACATTGGAGCTGACGTCAGCGCACTCCTCCCAGGCCCGGAGCCCCCGATGCCGGTCACCGCTTCCGCCGCACCCCCGGCCACCCTGCCGCAGGACTTCGGCGCGCTGCTCCGGGAGGACCCCGAGATCGCGGACGTGCTGCTGGCGGAGCTGGGCCGGCAGTCCGGCACGCTCCAGCTGACCGCCGCGGAGAACTTCACCTCGCCCGCGGTCCTGGCCGCCCTGGGTTCGCCGCTCGCCAACAAGTACGCGGAGGGCTACCCCGGCAGGCGCCACCACGGCGGCTGCGAACAGGCGGACGCAGCCGAACGCATCGCCGTCCGCCGCGCCACCTCCCTCTTCGGCGCCGAGCACGCCAACGTCCAGCCGCACTCCGGCTCCTCCGCCGTCCTCGCGGCGTACGCGGCGCTGCTACGGCCCGGCGACACGGTGCTCGCGATGGGACTCCCGTACGGCGGGCACCTCACCCACGGCTCACCGGCCAACTTCTCCGGCCGCTGGTTCGAGTTCATCGGCTACGGGGTGGACGCCGGGAGCGGCCTGATCGACTACGACCAGGTCCGGACCCTGGCCCGCACCCACAGCCCCAAGGCGATCGTCAGCGGCTCCATCTCCTATCCGCGCCACCCGGACCACCAGAGGTTCCGCGAGATCGCCGACGAGGTGGGCGCCTACCTCATCGCCGACGCCGCGCACCCAATGGGACTGATCGCCGGGGGAGCGGCGCCCAGCCCCGTCCCGTACGCGGACGTCGTCTGCGCCACCACGCACAAGGTGCTGCGCGGACCGCGCGGCGGCATGATCCTGTGCGGCGCGGAGCTGGCCGAGCGGATCGACCGGGCGGTCTTCCCCTTCACCCAGGGCGGCGCCCAGATGCACACGGTGGCCGCGAAGGCCGTCGCCTTCCACGAAGCGGGGACACCGGCCTTCGCCGCGTACGCCCATCGTGTGGTCTCCCACGCCCGGGTGCTCGCCGCCGGACTGGCCGCCGAGGGCTTCGACGTCACCACCGGCGGCACGGACACCCACCTGATCGTCGCGGACCCGGCCCCGCTCGGCGTGGACGGCCCCACCGCCCGCACCCGGCTGGCCGCCGCGGGCCTGGTGCTGGACACCTGCGCCCTTCCGTACGGAGACGCCCGCGGCATCAGGTTCGGCACCGCGGCCGTCACCACCCAGGGCATGGACGAGGCCGCCATGGCCAGGCTCGCGGCGCTGTTCGGCGCCGCGGTACGCGCGGAGGGCGACGTCCTCGCGGACGTACGGGAACTGGCGGCGAAATTCCCGCCGTACCCGGGGTGACATGCGTCCTATGTCCTGAATGGGGCTGGCTCGTGCAACCATCGCGGGTGGCTTCGTGTCCTCAACCATGAGGCCGACGAAGTTAAGGTGTGGGCTGAGATGGCCGGCGATAGTTGTGGGGCAGCCCGTGCGTGATTACCTGCTGACGCTCTGTGTCACGGCAGCGGTGACCTACCTGCTCACCGGCCCGGTGCGTAAGTTCGCCATCGCGATCGGGGCGATGCCCGCGATCCGGGCGCGCGACGTCCACCGTGAACCGACACCGAGGCTCGGTGGCATCGCGATGTTCGGCGGGCTGTGCGCCGGGCTGATCGTCGCCGATCACCTGGCCAACCTCGACAGCGTCTTCGACCTCTCCAGCGAACCCCGCGCGCTGCTCTCCGGAGCGGCCCTGATCTGGCTGATCGGCGTCCTGGACGACAAGTTCGAGATCGACGCCCTGATCAAGCTGGGCGGCCAGATGATCGCCGCGGCGGTCATGGTCCTCCAGGGCCTGACGATCCTGTGGCTGCCGATCCCCGGCGTCGGCACCGTCGCCCTCACCCAGTGGCAGGGCACGCTGCTCACGGTCGCCCTGGTCGTCATCACGATCAACGCGGTGAACTTCGTCGACGGGCTCGACGGACTGGCGGCCGGCATGGTCCTCATCGCGTCGGCCGCGTTCTTCCTCTACACGTACCGGCTCTGGTACGGGCACATGATCGAGGCGGCCGCTCCGGCGACCCTCTTCACGGCGATCCTGATGGGCATGTGCCTCGGCTTCCTGCCGCACAACATGCATCCGGCCCGGATCTTCATGGGTGACTCCGGCTCGATGCTGATCGGCCTGGTGCTGGCCGCCGGTGCGATCTCGGTGACCGGCCAGGTCGACCCGGACACCATGAAGATCTTCGAGGGCAGCGAGCGGCAGGCGACCCACGCGATGCTGCCGGTCTTCATCCCGCTTCTGCTGCCGCTCACCATCATCGCGATCCCGGCGGCCGACCTGGTGCTGGCGATCGTGCGGCGTACCTGGAACGGCCAGTCGCCGTTCGCCGCCGACCGGGGGCACCTGCACCACCGGCTGCTGGAGATCGGCCACTCGCACAGCCGGTCCGTGCTGATCATGTACTTCTGGTCGGCCCTGATCGCGTTCGGCGCGGTCGGCTACTCCGTGCACTCGGCGTCCATGTGGATCGTCCTGGTGATCGTGGGCCTGAGCGCGCTCGGCCTGATCCTGCTGCTGATGCCCCGGTTCACCCCGCGGGCTCCGCTGTGGGCGCAGCGCATCGTGCCGCCGCGTTACCGGCGCCGGCGCCGCCCGGCCGCGGAGCCGGAAGCGTCCGAGGGCGGTACGGAGAGCCAACAGGGGCCGCTGGATGCCGAGATGGAGCCGGAGCAACAGGAGGCCGCCGCACGGGCCCCGATCGCCGCAGGAGTCTCGGGCGTCAACGGAGCGACCGCCATTGGCCCCCGTTCGCGCTTCGCGGACCGGCGCAAGGCGGATTCCACGCGCCGGTAATTCGGTCATCGCGGGTCATTACCAGACAAGGTGCCGAGTTATCTCGCTCACGCGTGTCAAGTCACTCTCACGTGTGACAGCAACCACACTTTCTTGGTAAAGACCTCATCAAATAGTTTGTGATACCGTTCACGAACCCGGTGACAGAGCCGAAGGACCTGAGTAGCGCGGTCCCTTGGCCCCGAGGCATCGACTCGGACCGGGCCTACGCTCGTCCATGACGACACACTGCCGACCCCCAGCAAGCGGAGCTGCCGCCATGCCGTCCAACGATGTCCGGACCGTCCTTCAAGCCGCCGTACCCACCGCTGTCGCCGGCGCTGTTGCCGCCGCGATCAGTGGTGGCGTCGCCGGCGGCAAGGGGGCTCTGGGATCGGTCATCGGGACGGTGCTGGTGATCCTCTTCATGGGGATCGGGCTCGGCGTCCTGCTGCGGACGGCGCGATCCTTCCCGCATCTGTTCCAGTCCATGGGGCTGATGCTGTACACGGCACAGCTGCTGTTGCTCTTCATCTTCCTCGCCGTGTTCAAGAACACGACGCTGTTCAACCCCCGGGCCTTCGCGATCTCGCTGGTCGTCGCGACCATCGTCTGGGTCGCGGCACAGGCCCGGGGGCACATGAAGGCCAAGATCCTCTACGTCGAACCTGAGTCCAGTAAGGGCGACAAGTCCGAAAAGACGGGCTCTTCGACGTGATGGGTAGGGGCGGAATAAGCGCGGGTGCAGGACCCTGCTATCGTCCGGTTCCAACTGCGGCACTGCGGGCGCGGGCATACGAGCTGACGCCTGCACAATCGCGAGGCTCAATGCCTGACTGCCGCTCACACATCCGTAACACCAGTCCAGTGCCGAACCGCGGCTGCGCGCCGCGCCGACACAACGAGGTTGCCGTACCTATGCGCCACGCTGAAGGAGCCCGCGGTGAGTGCTGACCCGACACAGGTGCTCGCCTTCGAGACCGACTGCCACATCTTCAATGGGTGCGGCTTCCCGGCTCCTGGCCTGCACTCCTTTGTTTTCGAGCCGATGTTCACCGTCGGAGGCGTCGAGATCAACAAGCCGATGCTGCTGGCGGTCCTGAGCACCGTTGTAGTCGTCGGCTTCTTCTGGGCGGCTTTCAACAAGCCGAAGGTGGTTCCCGGGAAGCTGCAGTCGGTCGCGGAGATGGGTTACGACTTCATCCGTACCGGCGTGGTGTACGAGACGCTCGGCAAGCGCGAGGGCAAGAAGTACGTCCCGCTCATGGTCTCGTTGTTCTTCTTCATCTGGGTCATGAACCTCTGGGCGATCATTCCGCTCGCCCAGTTCCCGGTGGTCTCGGTCATCGGCTTCCCGGTGGCGCTGGCCGCGATCGTGTACGTCCTCTGGGTCAGCCTGACCTTCAAGCGCCACGGCTTCGTCGGCGCCTGGAAGAACTTCTCGGGCTACGACAAGACGCTCGGCCCGGCTCTCCCGTTCGTCATGCTCATCGAGATCATGTCGAACCTGCTGATCCGGCCGTTCACGCACGCCGTGCGACTCTTCGCCAACATGTTCGCCGGCCACGTGCTGCTGCTGATCTTCACCATCGCCAGCTGGTACCTGCTGAACGGCATCGGCATCGCATACGCCGGTGTCTCGTTCGTGATGGTCATCCTGATGACCGCCTTCGAACTGTTCATCCAGGCGCTGCAGGCCTACGTGTTCGTCCTCCTTGCCTGCAACTACATCGAGGGCGCTCTCGCCGAGCACCACTGACCAGCCCAGCTCCACCCCGATTGTCGTCCGGTGGCCAACCCCCACCGGTTCTGAAAGAGAAAGAAGAAACGGCATGTCCGCTCTCCAGACCCTCGCCGAAGTCAAGATCTCGGGCAACCTCGGCTCCATCGGTTACGGCCTGGCGGCCATCGGCCCCGGCGTCGGCGTCGGCATCATCTTCGGTAACGGCACCCAGGCGCTGGCCCGCCAGCCCGAGGCCGCCGGCCTGATCCGTTCGAACCAGATCCTCGGCTTCGTCCTCTGTGAGGCGCTCGCCCTGATCGGTCTCGTCATGCCCTTCGTCTACCCGTTCTAGTCGCGGCTTTACAACTGCCCGATGCGACGAAAGGCATTGATGTGAACGCCCTACACCTGGCGGCCGAGGAAAAGATCCAGAACCCTCTGCTCCCGGCGATCCCTGAGATCATCATCGGCCTCATCGCCTTTGTCATCGTCTTCGGCTTCCTCGCCAAGAAGCTCCTCCCGAACATCAACAAGGTTCTGGAAGAGCGCCGTGAGGCCATCGAGGGCGGTATCGAGAAGGCCGATGCGGCGCAGACCGAGGCCCAGAGCGTTCTTGAGCAGTACAAGGCTCAGCTCGCCGAAGCCCGTCACGAAGCCGCTCGCATGCGCCAGGAGGCGCAGGAGCAGGGTTCCGTGATCCTGCAGGAGATGCGGGCGGAAGGCCAGCGGCAGCGCGAGGAGATCGTCGCTGCGGGCCACGCCCAGATCGAGGCCGACCGCAAGGCGGCGGCGTCCGCGCTGCGTCAGGACGTGGGCAAGCTCGCCACCGACCTGGCCGGCAAGCTCGTCGGCGAGTCCCTTGAGGACCACGCCCGGCAGAGCGGCACCGTCGACCGTTTCCTCGACGAGCTCGAGGCGAAGGCCGAGGCCGTCCGATGAACGGCGCGAGCCGCGAAGCGCTGGCTGCCGCGCGTGAGCGCCTCGACGCACTGACCGACAGCACGTCGGTCGACGCGGCGAAGCTCGCCGAGGACCTGGCCGGTGTCACGGCGCTGCTGCACCGCGAGGTGTCGCTGCGCCGGGTCCTGACCGACCCGGCCCAGGCCGGCGAGGCACGGGCCGAGCTGGCCGGGCGCCTGCTGCGCGGCCAGGTGGGCGGCGAAGCCGTCGATCTGGTCTCCGGCATGGTCCGCTCGCGCTGGTCGCAGTCCCGCGACCTGGTCGACGCGGTCGAGGAGCTGGCGAACACCGCAGACCTCACCGCCGCCCAGCGCAACGGAGACCTCGACGACGTCGAGGACGAGCTGTTCCGGTTCGGCCGGATCGTCGCCTCCGACCCGGCGCTGCGCGCCGCGCTCACCAGCCGGACCGCGACCACCGCCGCCAAGGGCGAGCTGCTGCGCAGCCTGCTCGGCGGAAAGGCGCGGCCCACGACCGAGCGCGTCATCGTGCGGCTTGTCACCCAGCCTCGGGGACGTAGCCTGGAAGAGGGACTCGACTCCCTCTCCAAGCTCGCCGCGGAGCGCCGTGACCGCATGGTCGCGATCGTCACCTCGGCCGTGCCGCTGAGCGATCGGCAGAAGCAGCGCCTCGGCGCCGCCCTGGCGAAGATCTACGGCCGGTCGATGCACCTGAACCTCGACGTGGACCCCGAGGTCCTCGGCGGAGTCACGGTGCGGGTCGGTGACGAGGTCGTCAACGGCACCATCGCCGAGCGTCTCGACGAGGCGACGCGGCGGATGGCCGGCTGACCCAGCCCGGCGCAGTAACAGAGACAGAGCAAGACCAGCGGCCCGGTTGGGCCGTGCAGAAATTGCAGAAGATTCCTGGGGGTCGGCCCCCAGACCCCCTTAAGAAACTTCGGGCCCAACAAGGAGAGCAGGGAACCCAGATGGCGGAGCTCACGATCCGGCCGGAGGAGATCCGGGATGCGCTGGAGAACTTTGTCCAGTCGTACAAGCCGGACGCGGCCTCGCGCGAGGAGGTCGGTACGGTCAGCGTTGCCGGCGACGGCATCGCGAAGGTGGAGGGCCTGCCCTCCGCCATGGCGAACGAGCTGCTGAAGTTCGAGGACGGCACCCTCGGTCTCGCCCTCAACCTCGAGGAGCGCGAGATCGGTGCGATCGTCCTCGGCGAGTTCAGCGGAATCGAGGAGGGCCAGCCGGTGCAGCGCACCGGTGAGGTGCTCTCCGTCGGCGTCGGCGAGGGCTACCTCGGCCGCGTCGTCGACCCGCTCGGCACCCCGATCGACGGTCTCGGCGAGATCGCGACCGACGGCCGGCGCGCGCTTGAGCTGCAGGCCCCTGGCGTCATGGTCCGTAAGTCGGTGCACGAGCCGATGCAGACCGGCTACAAGGCCGTCGACGCCATGGTGCCGATCGGCCGGGGTCAGCGTCAGCTGATCATCGGTGACCGTCAGACGGGTAAGACCGCGCTGGCCGTCGACACGATCATCAACCAGCGTGACAACTGGCGCTCGGGCGACGTGAACAAGCAGGTGCGCTGCATCTACGTCGCCATCGGTCAGAAGGGCTCCACCATCGCCTCCGTGCGCGGTGCCCTCGAAGAGGCCGGCGCGCTCGAGTACACGACCATCGTCGCCGCCCCGGCGTCCGACCCGGCCGGCTTCAAGTACCTGGCGCCGTACACCGGTTCGGCCATCGGCCAGCACTGGATGTACCAGGGCAAGCACGTCCTGATCATTTTCGACGACCTCTCGAAGCAGGCCGACGCGTACCGCGCCGTATCGCTTCTGCTGCGCCGTCCGCCGGGCCGCGAGGCCTACCCGGGCGACGTCTTCTACCTCCACTCGCGTCTGCTGGAGCGCTGCGCCAAGCTCTCCGACGAGATGGGTGCCGGTTCGATGACGGGCCTCCCGATCGTCGAGACCAAGGCGAACGACGTGTCGGCGTTCATTCCGACCAACGTCATCTCCATCACCGACGGCCAGTGCTTCCTGGAGTCCGACCTGTTCAACGCCGGCCAGCGTCCGGCCCTGAACGTCGGTATCTCGGTCTCGCGTGTCGGTGGCTCCGCCCAGCACAAGGCCATGAAGCAGGTTTCCGGCCGGCTCCGCGTGGACCTCGCCCAGTACCGTGAGCTGGAGGCGTTCGCCGCCTTCGGTTCCGACCTGGACGCGGCCTCGAAGGCCTCGCTGGAGCGCGGTAAGCGCATGGTAGAGCTGCTGAAGCAGCCGCAGTACGCCCCGATCCCGGTCGAGGAGCAGGTCGTCTCGGTCTGGGCCGGCACCACGGGCAAGATGGACGACGTCCCGGTCGAGGACATCCGCCGCTTCGAGAGCGAGCTGCTGGAGTACCTGCGCCGCGAGCGCAAGGAGCTCCTGACCAGCATCGTCGAGGGCGGCAAGATGTCCGACGACACGCTGCAGTCGATCGCCGACGCGGTCGCCGCGTTCAAGCAGCAGTTCGAGACCTCGGACGGCAAGCTTCTGGGCGAGGGCTGATAGATGGGCGCTCAGCTTCGCGTTTACAAGCGCCGCATCCGCTCCGTCACCGCCACGAAGAAGATCACCAAGGCGATGGAGATGATCGCCGCCTCGCGCATCGTCAAGGCGCAGCGCAAGGTGGCGGCCTCGATGCCGTATGCCACCGAGCTGAATCGTGCGGTCACCGCGGTGGCGACCGGCTCCACCACCAAGCACCCGCTGACCACCGAGGCCGAGTCCCCGGCACGGGCCGCGATCCTGCTCGTCACGAGCGACCGCGGTCTGGCCGGCGGTTACTCCTCCAACGCCATCAAGGCCGCGGAGCAGCTGACCGAGCGGCTGCGCGGTGAGGGCAAGGAGGTCGACACGTATGTGATCGGCCGCAAGGGTGTCGCCTACTACAACTTCCGCGAGCGCAAGGTCGCGGAGTCGTGGACCGGCTTCACCGACAGCCCGACGTACGCGGATGCGAAGCGGGCGGCCGCCCCGATGATCGAGGCGGTCAGCAAGGAGACCGCCGAGGGCGGCGTGGACGAGCTGCACATCGTCTTCACCGAGTTCGTCTCGATGATGACGCAGAACCCGGTGGACAACCGGATGCTGCCGCTCAGTCTCGACCTCACGAAGGACGAGGACGGCAAGGGAGAGATCCTGCCGCTGTTCGACTTCGAGCCGTCGGCGGAGGACGTCCTGGACGCCCTGCTTCCGCGGTACGTCGAGAGCCGTATCTACAACGCGCTGCTGCAGGCCGCTGCTTCCGAGCACGCTGCCCGCCGCCGCGCGATGAAGTCGGCCACCGACAACGCCGGGGAGCTCGTCAAGAGCCTCTCCCGGCTTGCCAACGCGGCCCGCCAGGCCGAAATCACCCAGGAAATCAGCGAGATCGTCGGTGGTGCCAGTGCGCTGGCCGACGCGACCGCGGGGAGTGACAAGTAATGACGACCACAGTTGAGACGGCCGTTGCCACGGGCCGCGTCGCCCGGGTCATCGGCCCGGTCGTCGACGTGGAGTTCCCCGTCGACGCGATGCCGGAGATCTACAACGCGCTGACCGTCGAGGTGGCCGACCCGGCCGAGGACGGCAAGATCAAGGTCCTGACGCTCGAGGTCGCTCAGCACCTCGGCGACGGCGTGATCCGCGCCATCTCGATGCAGCCCACCGACGGTCTGGTCCGCCAGGCCCCGGTGACGGACACGGGCAACGGCATCACGGTGCCGGTCGGCGAGATGACCAAGGGCAAGGTGTTCAACACCCTCGGTCAGATCCTGAACAAGCCCGAGGCCGAGGCCGAGGTCACCGAGCGCTGGCCGATCCACCGCAAGGCCCCGGCCTTCGACCAGCTCGAGTCGAAGACCGAGATGTTCGAGACCGGCGTCAAGGTCATCGACCTTCTCACCCCGTACGTCAAGGGTGGAAAGATCGGTCTGTTCGGTGGTGCCGGTGTCGGCAAGACCGTTCTGATCCAGGAAATGATCTACCGCGTCGCCAACAACCACGACGGTGTGTCGGTGTTCGCGGGCGTCGGTGAGCGTACCCGTGAGGGCAACGACCTCATCGAGGAGATGGCCGAGTCCGGCGTCATCGACAAGACGGCGCTTGTCTTCGGTCAGATGGACGAGCCGCCGGGCACCCGTCTGCGGGTCGCGCTGGCCGGTCTGACCATGGCGGAGTACTTCCGCGATGTGATGAAGCAGGACGTGCTCTTCTTCATCGACAACATCTTCCGGTACACCCAGGCCGGCTCCGAGGTGTCCACCCTGCTCGGCCGTATGCCGTCCGCGGTCGGTTACCAGCCGAACCTGGCCGACGAGATGGGTCTCCTCCAGGAGCGCATCACGTCGACCCGTGGTCACTCGATCACCTCGATGCAGGCGATCTACGTCCCCGCGGACGACCTGACCGACCCGGCTCCGGCCACCACCTTCGCCCACCTCGACGCGACGACGGTTCTCTCCCGTCCGATCTCCGAGAAGGGCATCTACCCGGCCGTGGACCCGCTGGACTCCACGTCCCGGATCCTGGACCCGCGTTACATCGCGAAGGACCACTACGACACCGCCATGCGGGTCAAGGGAATCCTTCAGAAGTACAAGGACCTCCAGGACATCATCGCCATTCTCGGAATGGACGAGCTCGGCGAGGAGGACAAGCTCACCGTCTTCCGCGCCCGTCGCATCGAGCGCTTCCTGTCGCAGAACACCCACGTCGCCAAGCAGTTCACCGGCGTGGACGGTTCGGACGTTCCGCTCGACGAGTCGATCGCCGCGTTCAACTCGATCGCCGACGGTGAGTACGACCACTTCCCAGAGCAGGCGTTCTTCATGTGCGGTGGCATTGAGGACCTCAAGGCCAACGCCAAGGAGCTCGGCGTCTCCTGAGCCTCCGGCTCACCGAGGGGGACGGGCGCGTCCCGTCCCCCTCACCACGCCCCGTAGAATTGACCCAACACCCGGCATGACCGCCGGGTGGTGACCCGAGGAGCCACCCTTGGCTGCTGAGCTGCACGTCGAGCTGGTCGCGGCGGACCGTAGTGTCTGGTCCGGCCAGGCCACCCTGGTCGTCGCGCGCACCACGTCCGGCGACATCGGCGTCATGCCCGGTCACCAGCCGCTTCTGGGTGTGCTGGAATCGGGCCCGGTGACGATCCGTACGAGCGATGGCTCCACTGTCATCGCCGCGGTGCACGGCGGTTTCATCTCGTTCGCGGACAACAAGCTCTCGCTGCTGGCGGAGATCGCCGAGCTGGCGGACGAGATCGATGTCCAGCGCGCGGAGCGTGCGCTGGAACGTGCGAAGTCGGACACGGACGGCGCCGCCGAGCGTCGCGCCGATGTGCGACTGCGTGCGGTGGCGGCGCCCTAGCCACCCCGCGAAACGTCTTTACCCTCAGCCGCGGCCCGAGCTGGAGACCCCTCCAGACCGTGTCGCGGCTGAGGCGATGCAGGTGCAGGTGAAGTTCGGGCGGTATCCGTTTACTCGACGACGCGAGGAGGTCGGTGGAGATGTTCCTCGCGCTGTGGGTGGGCGGGCTGGTCGTCGCACTGGTCGCGGTTGGTCTCTTCGTCTTCGGTCTGCGCCGGCGGCTGATTCAGCGCTCCGGCGGGACCTTCGACTGCAGCCTGCGCTGGGATGTGCCCGTGGAGCCCGATCTCTCGGGCAAGGGCTGGGTCTACGGCGTGGCCCGGTACAGCGGCGACAAGGTGAACTGGTTCCGGGTCTTCAGCTACTCCCCGCGTCCGCGCCGGGTGCTGGAACGTTCCGCGATCGAGGTCGTCGCCCGCCGGATGCCGGAGGGCGAGGAGGAGCTCGCGCTCCTCTCCGACGCCATCGTGCTCGGTTGTCTCCACCGTGAGACCCGCCTGGAGCTGGCGATGAGCGAGGACGCGCTGACCGGTTTCCTCGCCTGGCTGGAGGCGGCACCGCCCGGCCAGCGGGTCAACGTGGCGTAGGGCCTGGCGCCGCACATACGAAAACCGGGGAGACAGGGGGCGGACCTGTCTCCCCGGTGCTTTTCGGGGGTTACGCGGGTTGCGGAGCGGCGGTGACTACTTGAGGCCGCTGTTCATCGCGCTCACGAGTTCACCGTTGCTGGTGTCCCCGCTGAACTCCCAGAAGAACGCGCCTCCCAGGCCCTGGTTCTTCGCCCAGGTCATCTTGGACGAGATGGTGGCGGGGGTGTCGTAGCTCCACCAGTTGGTACCGCAGTGGGCGTAGGCGGTACCGGCGATGGTGCCTGTGGTGGGGCAGCTGTTCTTGAGGACCTTGTAGTCCTCGATGCCCGCCTCGTACGTTCCCGGGGCGGCGCCGGTGGCGGTGCCACCGGGCGCGTCCTGGGTGACTCCGGTCCAGCCCCGGCCGTAGAAGCCGATGCCGAGCAGCAGCTTCGAGGCGGGAACGCCCTGGGCCTTCAGCTTGGCGATGGCCTCTGAGGAGCTGAAGCCGGCCTTCGGGATGCCGGTGTACGGGGTGAGGGGGGAGTGCGGAGCCGTCGGGCCCTTCGCGTCCCAGGCGCCGAAGAAGTCGTAGGTCATCACGTTGTACCAGTTCAGCGACTGTGCGGCGCCCGCGTAGTCGGCGACGTCGATCTTGCCGCCGTCGGAGCCGTCGGCCGTGATGGCGGCGGTCACCAGGTTGTTGCTGCCGAACTTGGTGCGCAGCGCGGACGTGATCGACTTCAGCGCGGCCGGGCCGCTGGTGTCACAGGTCAGACCGCAGGCGTTGGGGTACTCCCAGTCGATGTCGATGCCGTCGAAGACATCGGCCCAGCGGGGGTCCTCCACCAGGTCGTAGCAGGACTGGGCGAACGCGGCGGGGTTCTGGGCCGCCTGGCCGAAGCCGCCGGACCAGGTCCAGCCGCCGAAGGACCAGAGGATCTTGATGTTCGGGTACTTGGCCTTGAGCTTGCGGAGCTGGTTGAAGCTGCCGCGCAGCGGCTGGTCCCAGGTGTCCGCGACGCCGTCGACCGACTGGTCGGCGGTGTAGGCCTTGTCGTAGTCGGCGTACGAGTCACCGATCGCGCACTTGCCGCCGGTCACGTTGCCGAAGGCGTAGTTGATGTGGGTGATCTTCGCGGCCGAACCGGAGGTGTCCAGGTTCTTCACGTGGTAGTTGCGGCCGTAGACGCCCCACTCCGCGAAGTAGCCCAGGTTGACCTTGTCGCCGGTGCCCGGGTTGCCGGGGTCGGTGCCGCCGCCGGTGGTGTGCACCTTGACCGCGCCACTGGCCGGACCGGTCTGGTCGGCGGTGTCGCGGGCCTGCACGGTGTACGAGTAGTCGGTGCCGGCGGTGAGGCCGGTGTTGGTGTACGTGGTGCCGGTGACCGTGGCGACGACCGCGCCGTCCCGCAGGACGTCGTAGTTCTTGATGCCGTGGTCGTCGGTGGCCGCGCTCCAGCTCAGCTTCGCGGAGGTGTTGGTGACGCCGCTCGCGGTGGGGGTGCCGGGCGCGGAGGGGGCGTTGTCACCGGGCACGCTGCCGCCGTCGCAGGAGGCGCCGTTCAGCTTGCAGTTGGTGGCGGCGCCGGAACCGGAGCCGGTGCCGTTGAAGCCGAAGGAGACGCTGGCGCCCGGCGCGACCGAGCCGTTCCAGCCGAGGTTCTTGGCGGTCCAGTGGTTTCCGGAGCTGGTGACGGTGGCGTCCCAGGCGGAACCAACACCGGTGCCGGCCGGGAAGTCCCACTCGATGGACCAGGAGCTGAGGGCGGTGGTGCCGGTGTTCTTCACCGTCCACTGGCCCTCGAAGCCGCTGCCCCAGTCGGACTTCTTCACATAGGTGGCGGTCGCCGAGGTGGCTGCCTGGGCCGGGGAGGCCATGCCGACCATCGCGGCGAGCGGGAGGAGCAGTGCGGTGAGGCCCGCGACGGCTCGTGATCTGGTGGCTTTCCCGGCCCCGAGTCTGAATCGGGTCCGGCGGGGGGTCTCAGTGCTCAACGGTGCTCCTGGGGTGAGGTCCGGACAAACGGGGATGGTCCGTCGACTGCAAACCCTGCGCCGCCCTGAGCACGCCTTGTCATGGCGTACTCACCGCAGTGTGTTCGGTGAGATTAGGAAGGTCTGGACCAATCGTCAAGAGGTCCAGACCAAAGATCGGAGTGCGGCCGGAGTGAACCTCAGATGCCCAACTCCTGTGCCAGTACCGCCGCCTGGACCCGGCTGCGCAGCCCGAGCTTCCCCAGCACCCTGCTGACGTGCGTCTTCACCGTCGCCTCCGCCATCGACAGCCGCACCGCGACCTCGGCGTTCGACAGCCCCTCACCGAGGCAGCCCAGCACCTCGCGCTCGCGCCGGGTGAGGGCGTCCAGCACCGCCCGGTCCGGGGCGTCCGGCGGCGCGGCGGTGGCACCCGCGAACTCCGCGATCAGCCGGCGCGTCACCGCCGGGGCGATCATGCCCTCGCCCCGCGCCACCGTGCGTACCGCTTCGAGCAGGCCGTGCGCCTCGGTGTCCTTCAGCAGGAAGCCCGACGCCCCGGCCCGCAGCGCGCCGAAGACGTACTCGTCCAGGTCGAAGGTCGTCAGCACCAGCACATCCGCCAGCCCCTCCGAGACCACCTGGCGCGTCGCGGACACCCCGTCCAGCCTCGGCATCGACACGTCCATCAGCACCAGATCGGGGCGCAGCTCACGGGCCAGCCGCACCGCCGCCTCCCCGTCGTCGGCCTCCCCGACGACCTCGATGTCCGGTGCGCTGCCCAGGATGAGCACCAGCCCCGCACGCACCGCCGACTGGTCCTCGGCCACCAGAACCCGGATGCTCATGCCCTCACGCTTCCTTCCCCGACGGGCAGTTCAGCCCGTACACGCCAGATCTTCGTCCCGCTCCCGGTGGGCACCGGACCCGCCTCGAACTCCCCGCCGAGCAGCGCCACCCGCTCCCGCATCCCGGTCAGCCCGGCCCCGGAGCCGGGCGCGCGCGGACCGGGCCGGCTCCCGAGGACACTGGTGACCTCCACCGTCAGCCGCTGGTCCGGCTGCCCCAGCCGGACCGTGACCGGCCCCGGCCCGGCGTGCTTGAGCGCGTTCGTGAGGGACTCCTGCACGATGCGGTACGCGGCCAGCTCGACCGGCGCCGGCAGGGGAACGGCTGCGGTGCGGGAGTCCTCCAGCACGCACGTCAGCCCGCTGGAGACGGCGTTCGTACGGTGCTGCTCGATCAGGGCGTCCAACGAGCCGAGCGTGGGCGAGGCGCTGGGCCCGGGATCCGCCGCACCGGTGCGCAGCAGCCCGATCAGGCGGCGCATTTCGGCCAGACCGTCGACGCTGTTCTCCCGGATGACGCCCAGGGCGTTCCGGGACGTCTCCGGGTCGTCGAGGGAGAGCGCGGCGGTGGAGTGGATGGCGATCGCGGAGAGGTGGTTGGCCACCATGTCGTGCAGCTCGCGCGCCATCCGGGTCCGCTCCGCGGTCACCGCCTGCGCCCGGTCCATCTCGGCCAGCAGAGCCGTCTGATCGGCGCGCAGCCGCTCGGTCTCGGCGGCGTCGCGGTGGTTGCGCACACTGACCCCGGTGAGCGCGGGCACGAACGAGACCAGTCCGGTGACGATGCCGATGAGCAGCGCCTCCGCACTGCGGAACCAGGCCAGGAAGCCGATCGTGACGGCGACCGTGATCAGGAGGGTGGTCACCGGGATGCGCCGGGCGGCCGCCGGGGTGCCGTACAGCACGGCGGCGTACATGACGTCGGTGTACAGCAGCACGGTCGCCAGGTTCCCGGCCGTGAACTGGTCCATGACCAGCGCCAGGGTGCCGATGACCAGGGCGGTCTGCGGCGCGCTCCGGCGCAGCAGCGCCAGCGACGCCATCACGGCGAGCGGGACCAGCTCGATCCCGGGGGCGTCGAGGGGCCGGCCGTTCTGCGTGTGCAGGCCGAGCAGCCACAGCACCACGCCGCCGAGCAGGCCGGTGACCGCGATGAGGACGTCGTCGCGGTGGGGGCGGGGATGGATGAGCACCCTTCCATCCAACACGGCGGGCCGTCGGCGGACGTCCCTACCGGGAGTGAGCCGCGAGTACATCGAAGTATGCAGCGGCGGTTCGTCACTCCGGGCGACGACCGGGCGCGCCGGGGCGGGGACGCTGGAGGGGAGCGAAAGGAACAGGACCGTGATCGTCACACTGATCGTTCTCTGCGAGATCGCCTTCTGGGTGCTGCTGGCCGCGGGGCTCACGCTGCGCTACGTGGCGAGGAAGCCGCGGCTCGGTGGCGCGCTGCTGCTGTGCGAACCGCTGCTGGAGGTGGTCCTGCTGGTGGTGACGGCCGTCGACCTGAAGAACGGTGCCGCCCCGGACTGGAAGCACGGACTGGCCGCCGTGTACATCGGCTTCACGGTGGGCCTCGGCCACTCCACGATCCGCTGGGTCGACGCCCGGGTCGCCCACCGCTTCGCGGGCGGGCCGCCCCCGGTGAAGCCGCCGAAGTACGGGATGGCGCGGGCGGTGCACGAGTGGCGGGTGGCCGGGCGGTGGACGCTGGCCGCCGTGACGGCGCTGGCGCTGCTCCAGGGGGCGGTCTGGTACGTGGGAGGGGACGGGGACGTGGCGTCGCTGCGGTCCTGGCAGCAGACGATGCTGTTCGTGATCGGGATCAACCTGGTGATCGCGGCGAGCTACACGGTGTTCCCGAAGCGGGGGCCCGGGCGGGAGCGGGATCGGGAGCAGGACACGAAGAGGGTGTCGGGCCCGCCCGGGTGAGGCCTTGTCCTCAATCGCCGGACGGGCTGGATGGTGCTGGACGGTGCTGGATGGTGCTGGACGGACGGGCTTGTGGCCCTACCGTTCGCCGCCCGGCACCCACAGCACGTCGCCGACCTCCTTGTTCGCCACCCGGGCGAGGATGAACAGCAGGTCGGAGAGCCGGTTGAGATACGTCGCCGTCAGGGCGTTCATCACCTCGCCGTGCACCTCGAACGCCGCCCAGGTGGACCGCTCGGCGCGCCGGACCACGGTGCACGCCTGGTGCAGCAGGGCGGCGCCCGGAGTGCCGCCCGGCAGGATGAAGCTGCGGAGCTTCTCGACCTGCTCCAGGAAGTGGTCGCAGTCCGCCTCCAGCTTGTCGATGTAGAACTGCTCCACCCGCAGCGGCGGGTACTTCGGCTCCTCGACGACCGGGGTCGACAGGTCGGCGCCCACGTCGAACAGGTCGTTCTGCACGCGGACGAGGACCTTCACGACGTCGTCGGTCAGCTGCCCGAGCGCGATGGCCGTCCCGATGACCGCGTTGGCCTCGTTGGTGTCGGCGTACGCGGAGATCCGCAGATCGGTCTTGGCGGTCCGGCTCATGTCGCCGAGGGCGGTGGTGCCCTGGTCGCCGGTGCGGGTGTAGATGCGCGTCAGATTGACCATGTGGTCAGCGTAGTTAAGCCCCGGCCCTGCGGAAGACGCGTGTGCCCACTGTCACGGCGAGCCCCGCGAGTCCGAGGGCGACCAGTACCCCGTACAGCATGTGGGCGCTGGCGTACGAGCCGATGTACGCGTCCCGCACCGCGTCCACGAGATAGCGGAACGGCGTGAAGTGGGAGAGCACGTCCAGCCACGCCGGTCCCAGGGTCATCGGCAGCATCAGGCCGGAGAGCAGCATGGCCGGCATGGTGAGCGCGTTGATCACCGGACCGAACTCCTGCGGTGTGTTCACCTTCATGGCCAGGGCGTACGAGAGCGAGGCCAGCGAGACCGTCAGCAGACCGGTGAACGCGAAGCCGATCAGCACTCCGGGCAGCGGTGCGCGCAGGCCCATGGCCAGGGCGGCCAGCACCAGCAGCACCGCCTGGAACAGGAACAGCAGGGTGTCCCGCAGTACCCGCCCCAGCAGCAGCGCCGGCCGGCTGACCGGCGTCACCCGCATCCGCTCCACCACCCCGGTCGATTTGTCGATGATGATGGCGAACCCGCAGAACGAGGCGCCGAACAGGCCGAGCTGGAGCAGCAGGCCGGGGACCAGGATCTGCCAGGAGTCACCGGATCTGCCGAGCGGCAGGCCGGTGAGCAGCGGGCCGAAGAGGAGCAGGTACAGCAGCGGCATGAGGATGCCGAAGAGGATCTGGAACTTCGAGCGCAGGGTCTGGCGGGCGTACCGCCCGAAGATCAGCGCGGTGTCGTGGAGAAGCATCGGGTTCGGTTCCTAAACGGCGACGGGAGCGGTCTCTGCGGCGGGGGCGCGGCCGGTGATCGCGAGGAAGGCCTCCTGGAGCGAGGCGGCGGGGGAGCCCGTGTGACGGGTCTTCAGCGCGGTCGGCGTGCCCTGCGCGACCACCACGCCGCCGTCGATCACGACGAGCCGGTCGGCGAGGGCGTCCGCCTCGTCGAGGTAGTGGGTGGTGAGCACGACGGTGGTGCCGTACTCGTCGCGCAGCCGCCGCACCAGGTTCCACAGATCGGTGCGGCTGCCCGGGTCGAGGCCGGTGGTCGGCTCGTCGAGGAAGAGCAGCGGCGGCCGGTGGGTGAGCCCCATCGCGATGTCGAGCCGCCGCCGCTGGCCCCCGGAGAGCGAGACCGTCCTGCGGTCGAGCAGCTCCGACAGGCCCAGCTCCCCGGCCAGCTCGCCGGCGCGGGTGACCGCCGCGGCCTTGCCGAGCCGGTACATCCGGCCCTGGGTGACCAGCTCCTCCCGCACCGTGATGTGTGGGTCCACCCCGCCCGACTGGGCGACGTACCCGCAGTTCTCCCGCACCCCGGCCGGGTCCGCGACGAGATCGTGGCCGGCGACGGTGGCGGCGCCGCCGGTGGGGGCGAGCAGCGTGGTGAGCATGCGCAGCGTGGTGGTCTTGCCGGCTCCGTTGGGGCCGAGCAGTCCGACGATCTCGCCGGCCGCGACGGTCAGATCGACGGAGCGTACGGCCTGGACCGGACCGGCCTTGGTGTCGAAGGTCCGGGCGAGCCCGGCCGTGCTGATGATTGGCATAGCGACCACAAAAACAGAGTCACTGAAAAATTGCAATGACACCAAATATTCAGGGACCCCAGCCGAGCTCTACGATGGGTCCATGGCTGAGGGACTCAGGGAGCGCAAGAAGCGCCAGACCAGGCAGCACCTCTCGGACGTGGCCACCGGTCTCTTCCTCGAACGGGGCTTCGACGCGGTCACCATCGCGGAGGTCGCCCGCGCCGCCGACGTCTCGGTGAACACGGTCTACAACTACTTCCCGACCAAGGAGGACCTCTTCCTGGACCGCAGCAGCGGAATCGTCGACCGGCTCTCGCGGTACGTCCGGGGCCGGGACAGGGGCGAGTCCGCCGCCGACGCCGTCCTGCGCGAACTGCGCATCCAGGTGGAGAGCGTGTCGCCCGCCGTCGGCCTGATGGAGGGGTATGAGAGCTTCATGCGGGTCATCCAGGGCGCCGACGGCCTCAAGGCCCGCCTCTGGCACATACAGCAGGAGGCCCTCCTGCGTCTGGAGGAGACGCTCCTGGAGGAGTCGGGTGCGGAGCCCGGGGACCCGGTCCCGGTCCTGGTGGCCGGTCAGCTCTCCTGGGTGCACAGCACGCTCATGGGGTACATCGGACGCGAGATGGTCGCGGGCCGCAGGGCCGCCGAAGTGTCCAGGGACGCCCTGGTCCTGCTCGACGACATCGAGGACCTGCTGGGCGAAAAGGTGCTCAACTACGCCCGGCGCGCCGCCGAATGACGCATCCCGGTGTGATGTCCGTCATTTGAGACGTGACGCGCATCTCTTCGCAGCCCCAGCGCCTCCCACGGGGACTAACCTCCGCCGGAGAGCATGGAACAGAAACCGTATGGAAAGCAGGGGTGTCAACGTGGCCAGGAAGCTCGCCGTTATCGGAGCCGGACTCATGGGGTCCGGCATCGCGCAGGTCTCCGCCCAGGCGGGCTGGGACGTCGTGCTGCGGGATGTCACCGACGCGGCCCTGGACCGCGGCCGTGACGGCATCAAGGCTTCCTACGACAAGTTCGTCTCCAAGGGCAAGCTCGCGGCGGCCGACGCCGAGGCCGCGCTCGCCCGCATCACCACGACCACCGATCTCGACGCGGTCGCGGACGCGGACGTCGTCGTCGAGGCCGTCTTCGAGAAGCTGGAGGTGAAGCACGAGATCTTCCGGGCCCTCGACAAGATCGTCCGGGACGACGCCGTGCTCGCCTCCAACACCTCCGCCATCCCGATCACCAAGATCGCGGCGGTGACCGAGCGCCCGGAGCGCGTCGTCGGTGTGCACTTCTTCTCGCCGGTCCCGATGATGCAGCTCTGCGAGCTGGTACGCGGCTACAAGACGAGCGACGAAACCCTGGCCACCGCACGCGAGTTCGCCGAGTCGGTCGGCAAGACCTGCATCGTGGTCAACCGTGACGTGGCCGGATTCGTCACCACCCGGCTGATCTCGGCACTGGTCGTCGAGGCAGCCAAGCTGTACGAGTCGGGCGTCGCCTCGGCCGAGGACATCGATATCGCCTGCAAGCTCGGTTTCGGCCACGCCATGGGCCCGCTCGCCACCGCGGACCTGACCGGAGTCGACATCCTGCTGCACGCCACCGGCAACATCTACACCGAGTCCCAGGACGAGAAGTTCGCCGCTCCGGAGCTGATGCGCCGGATGGTCGATGCAGGTGACATCGGCCGCAAGAGTGGGCAGGGTTTTTACACCTACTGATCGTTTCTGTTCCTCCGGTGTCTGATCCGCCGTCAATCAGGCCCGGAGGCCACGGGGGCCGCCCCCGGAACCAGTGGATCCACAGGGGGATCCATGGCGGGCCCGGGTCACTCCACGGAGTGAATTCGGTATCGGTTCGCTTACAGACGGCAACTTCCCTGTCGCTGTCGCAGTCAGTTGGGGCAGAGGCAGTTTCAGACAGACGGACCTTGCTACGGAGCATTCCAGGGGAGCGCATATGCACATCAGGGGCGACCACGCCGAGCTGGTCGTCGGGGGCCGCCTCGACGTCCGAAGCGCGGCGGACGCCCGTACGGTCCTGCACTCGGCCCTCGACGACGGAGTCGGCGATCTGGTGCTGGACCTGACCGAGCTGGATTCATGGGATGCCACCGGCCTCGGTGTCATCATGGGCGCGCACAGACGGGCCGGCCGGGCCGGTCGGCGGCTGGTGCTCCGCGGGGTGCCACCGCAGATGCAACGACTTCTGGTGGCCACCAGACTGCACCGCATCCTGGCCATCGAGGGCGGAATCGCGGCGGAGTCCCTGCCACGCGTCTGAGGTGACCGGCGGGCGGCGGACACCCGTCCGCACCCGCGGCCGGTCCCGCACAATCCTCACGAGACCGTGATCTGTCGGGCGGCACGGCACCCCGGATGTTCGTAGATACTGTGCGAAGGTTTAGGGTTCGGCCGTCTGCCGATTGACGGACCCACCTGGCTGACACCGGACCGGAAGCAACAGCTGGACGTGCGAGGCCGGGAGGGACAACCGCGCTCGACGCGTCTTGGGGGCTTTGGCGATGGACCCGACAAACCGGGGGCCGGAAGAGTACGGCCACGACAGCAACGGCTCCGCGCAGGACGCCGGCCGCCGGCGTCCCGCCCGCGATCCGCTGACGCCCGATTTCGGTCAGCAAACACCGCAGCAGGCCCGCATCGTCCAGCTCATATCGGGCAGCCTCCTGCTCACGGTCAACCCCGTCGACGGCAGCGAGGTCGAACCGGTCCGGCCGGGCGAGCACCCCGCGGAACCGGTCCGCCGCACCCCCGCGGAGCGCGCGGAGCGCGAACGCGCCGCCGCACCCCCCGTGCCGCCCGGACCCCCCGTCCTCCAGCTGCCCCTCCTGGAGCGCGCGGACGAACGCGAGCGGCTGGTGCGCCTGCTGGCCCGCGGACGCTCGGTACGGCTCACCGGACCGGCCGGATCCGGCCGAACCGCGCTCCTCGAAGCGGTCGCCTCGGACTGCGCGCAACTCGCACCGGACGGAGTCGTCCGGCTCAGCGGCCACAAGCGGACCGTCACCGACGTGCTGTACGGGCTCTTCGACGCCGTCCACGACGCACCGCTGTACCGCCCGGACCGGGCGGTGCTGCTGGAGAAGCTGCGCACCACCGGCGCCGTCGTCGTCCTGGACGACCTGGAGTTCGGCGGCGCCGCGCTGGACGAACTGTTCGACGCGACGCCCGAATGCGCCTTCCTGCTCGCCGCGACGCCCGACGTCACCGCACCGGACGCCGACTCCCACCTCGAAGAGGTCTTCCTCACCGGGCTCGACCGTGACGCCTCGGTCGTCCTGATGGAGCGGGTGGTCGAACGGCCGCTCACCGAGGAGGAGGCCAACTGGGCGGGCGACCTCTGGTTCGAGTCCGAGGGCCTCCCGCTGCGCTTCGTCCAGGCGGGCGCCCTGCTGCGCCAGCGCGACCTGTTGCGCGCCGACCCCACCGCGTACGACGAGTACGGCTACCTCGACAGCCGGCCGCCCGCGCAGGAGCCGCTGCCGCCCGAACCCCTCGACCTGCCGCTGCCCAGCCTCGGGGAGGGCGCCGCGCCCGCCGCGCTGCTCGCCTCCCGGCTGAGCGACGCCGCGCGCGACACCCTGCGCTTCGCGGTCGCGCTGGGCGGTGAGGTGCCGCACCAGGCGCATCTGCCCGCGCTCGTGGGGGACACCCACGCCGATGCCGCGCTCGGGGAGCTGGCCGGCTGCGGGCTGCTCTCCCCGGCCGGGTCCCGCTACCGGCTGGCCGCCGGGGTGCTCGCCCAGCTGGTGGCCGCCGGATACGGGGACGACGCCACGGTCCGGGCCCGTACGGCCGCCCAGCACTACGCCTGGTGGGCCGGTCACCCCTCGGTCACCCCCGCCCGTACGGTTGCAGAGGCCGACGCGATCGTCGCGGCGATGACCCAGCTGGTGCCGGGGGACGGGGCCGGGCAGACCAGTGTCGCCGTACTACTGGCCCGCAGCGCCGCGCCCGCCTTCGCGGCAGGGCTGCACTGGAGCGGCTGGGAGAAGTCCCTGCGGATCGGCCAGGAGGCGGCCCGGATCGCCGGTGAGGTGGCCGAAGAGGCTTACTTCCACCACGAGTTGGGCGTACTCGCGCTCTGCGCCGGTCATCCGGACCGGGCCAGGGCCGAGCTGGAGACCTCCATCAGCATGCGTGGGGCGCTCGCCGACAAGCCGGGGGCCGTGGCCGGGCGCCGGGCGCTCGCCCTGGTCGAGGACCTCTCCGGCGCTGCGGTGGCCGGGCAGGTCCCGGTGGGCGAGGAGCTGCCCGCGAGCCGCTTCGAGGCGACGCCGTCCGGTGCCACGACGTCCGTCATACCGGTCACGATGCCGTCGGCGCCGTACGCGGACGACGCCACCGCCGTCCTGTCCCGGCAGACCGCTCCGAAGGGCGCCGGCGGGCGTCTCGCGGTGCTGGGCGGGGCGCGCCGCAATCTGGTGGCCGCGGGTGCGGGCGTGCTGCTGGCCGGAGTGCTCGGCACGGTGGTGACGCTCGGGCTGACGTCCAACAGCGATCCGCAGGACGACCCCGCCGTCTCGACCGAGCAGTCGGTGGGCGGGGGCGACGACGACCAGAACGAGGCTCCGGCGCAGGAGCCGGCGGACCGGACGGTTCCGTCCTCCCCGGCGACGAGCTCCACTTCGTCGACGCCGGGGCCGACGGGCACCGGGTCCGCGCCGACCGGGAGCGGGAGTTCGTCCCCGGGGTCGAGTACCCCGCAGGACACCCCGTCCTCCTCGGGGAAGCCGTCGAGCGACCGGCCGAGCCCGTCCGACACGTCGTCCAAGTCGTCCGAGCCGCCGGAATCGGATCCGCCGCCGGTGAGCGAGTCCCCGAGCACCTCTGTGCCGCCGACGAGTGAGCCGCCGTCGCCCACGGACCCCGCGACGGACGATCCGGGTGAGCCCGATTCGTCGGACTCGGCGAGTGGGCCTTCGGGGGCGATGAGTGCGAGCGCGGAGGGGTCCGGGGCGCCGTCGGAGAGCCCGTCGGTGGCCTGAGCGGAACGGACGCGGACGTGGGTGGGGGGTGTGGGGTGCGGGCGCCCGGGGCGGGCGCCTTGTCCTCAATCGCCGGACGGGCTTGATATGAGCGCCCGTCCGGCAGGGTCCCGGTCTCCGGGCGAGGGTGCGTCCTCAATCGCCGGACGGGCTTGATGTGCCCCCGGGTCAGAACAGGCGGAGTTTGTCGTCCTCGATGCCGCGCATCGCGTTGTAGTCGAGGACCACGCAGCCGATCCCTCGGTCCGTTGCCAGTACGCGGGCCTGGGGCTTGATCTCCTGGGCGGCGAAGATGCCCTTCACCGGGGCGAGATGCGGATCGCGGTTGAGCAGCTCCAGGTAGCGGGTCAGCTGTTCCACGCCGTCGATGTCGCCGCGTCGCTTCAGTTCGACGGCCACGGTCCCGCCGTCGGCGTCGCGGCACAGGATGTCGACGGGGCCGATGGCGGTGAAGTACTCGCGGCGGATCAGCGTGTAGCCCTCGCCGAGGGTCTCGATCCGGTCAGCGAGCAGTTCCTGGAGATGAGCCTCCACGCCGTCCTTGATCAGACCGGGATCGACGCCCAGTTCGTGGGACGAGTCATGGAGGATTTCTTCCATGGTGATGATCAGTTTTTCGCCCGCCTTGTTCACCACGGTCCAGACGCCCTCGGTGTCGCCGGCGCCCTCCTTCAGGGTGCAGGGCGGTGACATCCAGTTGAGCGGTTTGTACGCCCTGTCGTCGGCGTGGATCGAGACGCTCCCGTCCGCCTTCACCAGGATCAGACGGGGAGCGGAGGGCAGGTGGGCCGTGAGCCGGCCCGCGTAGTCCACGGAGCAGCGGGCGATGACGAGACGCATGGTGGGCAACGCTACTCGACGAAGTGTGGTCGACGCGATTCACCCACCCGTCACTCCATCCCCGCCCCTACCTGACCGAATCTGGCTTGTCCGTCTTTGAACCCCTTCGTTATTGGCCGGTTGTGTTCCCAATCTCCTGGTGCGGCCCGGACTGCACCCTTACCGTGGATGCAGGAGGTCGCCGTCTGTGCACGCTGCGTCGCCGTCCTCCTTCCCTGCCCGTAAGGCCCCGGCACTCTGCCGGGGTCGCGAGAGGAGAACCCATGTCGCTCGACGTCTCACCGGCGCTGTTGGAACAGGCCGAGCGAGGCGAGGTCGACGAAGCCGACTTCGTCGACTGCGTCCGGACCTCCCTGCCCTTCGCGTGGGAGATGATCAGCTCGCTGGTGGCTCAGCTGAAGGTCGACGGCGGCGAGTTCGCCGACAACCAGACGCCGCCGCCCAGCGAGCAGGCACGCGGCCAGCTGCTGCGCGCACTCGCAAGTGACGCGATCCGCGGCGCGCTGCAGCGGCACTTCGGAGTGCGTCTGGCATTCCAGAACTGCCACCGCGTCGCGGTGTTCCCGCTGGACGCCTCGGTCGACGACCGGCTGGCCAAATTCACCTCGGTGAGGGGCCAGTTGCTCAACCAGTCGCCCGAACTACGGGACTGCTGAACGTCGTTGCTGTCGCTCCGGGCCGCGGGAGGTGCGACTGGTCCGGGGCGGCAGCTCCCGTTCGTACACCGGAAGTGCCCTTTCCGGCGGTCATTTCAGGAGCGGCAGTACTTCGGTGCCCAGCCGCGCTACGTTCTCCTCCGTGGCCACCAGATCTCCCGAGCCCTCGACCAGGAGCGCGAAGCGCGTGATACCCGTGCGCTCCCTCGTGGCCGCGAGCCGGTCCGCCGCGAGCCGGGGCGGGCCCACCGGGTGAATGCCGCACAGCATCTCCGTATAGCCGACCGGGTCGCGCATCACCCGGTGCCGGCCGTCGACCGTGACATGGGCGTCCAGGCCCTGCCGCAGCCAGCCGGGCATCGCCTTCACGAGCGTCTCGGTGGCGTCCTCGGCGCGGTCCCCGATCTGGGCCACCCCCGCCGAGACGTGCCCGGCCTCCCGCACGCTCTCGGGCGAACGGCCCGCGGCCAGCGCGGCGGTCCGCCAGAGGCCGACCATCTCGGCCTTCTCCTCGTCCCCGCAGTGCATGCCGAGCAGCATCGGCAGGCCGTTCTCGGCCGCGAGCCGCACGCTCTTCGGCGAGGTGCACGCGACGACCACCTCGGGACCGCCGGGGTTCTCACCGCTCTCCGGCTCGTACAGTTCGTCGGCCCGGGGGACCACCGCCACCTCGGGGAAGCCGTAACGCTCCCCGCGGCCCGCCACGCGCGGTTCGCGCAGCCAGTCGAGCAACAGGCCCAGGGACTCCGGGAAGCCCCTCTCGTAGGCCTCCAGGCCGCCGCCGAACACCTCCAGGTCGATCCAGGGGCCGCCCCGGCCGACGCCCAGGATGAACCGGCCGCCACTGGTCAGATGGAGCAGCGCGGCCTGCTCGCCGAGCGCGACGGGGTGCTGCGTCGGGAGCACGCTCACCGCCGTGCCCACCCGGATTCTGCGGGTGCGGCCGAGCAGCAGCGCGGCCAGCGTGACCGCGGACGGGCAGACCCCGTACGGCACGAAATGATGTTCTGCCAGCCAGACCGAGTCGAGTCCGGACTCCTCCGCGACCTCGGCGGACCGGATCGCGCGGTGCAGCGCTTCCCCCGGGCCCTGCCCCGGGAACTGGGCTGCCAGTACGAACGTTCCCACACGCATCGCCTATTGCCTCCTTGCGGCCGACGCGGCTCTCCCCTGCTGGCAACAACGTCTGACACGTGCCAAAGGCACGGTCGGGCCGGAAGTTGTTGCGATTTTCCGGTAACCCGTCCCGTCAGTGGCCCGGCCGCGCGCGGTGCGGTACGTATGCCCCGGCCGAATGGCCCTACGCTGGACGGGAACTGCCCAGCCTGCCCCGTGAGGTGTCCCGTGTCCCCGCGCCGCAACCGCCCCCGAGGCGGCGAGAGCCCCACCGATAGCGCCGGCGCGGTGGGGGACCGGTACGGGGGTGGCGGACGCGCGGAGGAGTGGCAGGGCGAGGACTGGTCCGTCCGCCCGGTGAGCGGCGCGAGCGCGGCGGGCAAGCGCTACCGGTGCCCCGGCTGCGACCAGGAGATCCCGTCCGGCGTCCCGCACCTGGTGGCCTGGCCCCAGTACGGCGGCATCGACGACCGCAGGCACTGGCACAAGGCGTGCTGGAACGCGAAGGACCGCCGCACCACTCGGGTGCAGCGGTCCAGGAACGCGCCTCGGTACTGAACGTCCCCCCGGTGCGCGGCACCGGCGCGGTGGCCCGGTCAGACGTCGCGGCGGCTCATCGCGAGGTAGGCGCCGCCCATGGCCACGGCGGTCACCCCGAGGATGATCCACAGCGGTTCCCAGCCGGACGGCCCGGTGCCGGTGACCGAGGTGTCGTAGAAGTTGCTGAGCTGGTTGGGGATGGAGTATTCCAGGAGCCACTCCTGGAGCTTCGCGAGCGACTCGGCGAACATGAAGATCGCCAGCACGAGCGGCAGCAGCACGACGCCGATCATGATCGTGATCGCGCCGGCGGAGTGCCGGATCAGCGCACCGATCGCCAGCGAGAGCAGCCCCAGCGTCGCGATGTAGAGGCCCACGCCGACCGTGCTGCGCAGCCAGTCGGAACCGCTGGGGGCGTCGGCGTCCAGGATGGCCGTCTGGAGCACCGCGACGATCGAGGTCATCACGGTCGTGAGGACGAAGGCGAGCAGGAAGAAGACGATGGCCTTCGCGCCGAGCACCCGGCCGGGGCTGGGGCAGGCCGTCATCGTCGTACGGATCATCCCGGTGCCGTACTCGGAGGCGATCGTCATCACGCCGAGCGTGATCACGCAGATCGAGCCGAGCAGAACGCCGAAGAAGCCGAGGCTGAGCACCGGGGTGGAGCCCAGATCGGTGTCGGACGCGTCGACCGCGATCGCGACGAGCAGACCGATGACGAGCAGCAGCACGATCTGGACGCCGAGCGTCCACATCGTCGAGCGGACCGAACGGATCTTGGTCCACTCCGAGGCGATCGCGTCGGCGAGGGTGGCCCGGCGCACCGGGATCGGCGAGGTGTAGAAGCCCGCCCCCGCGCCCTGCTGCGGTGCGGGCGGCTGCTGGTACGCCTGCGGCTGGAACGGCGCCTGCTGGAACGGCGTCTGCGGCGTGGACGGCGTTGTCATCGGGGGTCCTCGCTGGTGTCGCGCGCGGTCGGGTCTGCCGGAGCCGCGGCGGGCGCAGCCGGGGCGGGAGCAGGAGCGGTGGGGGCGGGGGCAGGGGTACTGGGCACGGGCGGCGCCGCCGGGGCGTGGGCCGGGACCTGGTCCGTCGCGCCGCCCGGTGCGGGGGCTGTCGCGTACGGGTTGTCCCCGGGCGGCGGCGGGGCGTACCAGCCCTGCTGCGGCACGTCGGGGACGGCGGGCTGCGGCGGGGCGTACCCGGGGTGCTGGCCGTATCCCATGCCCGGCGGGGGCGGTTGCAGCCCCGCCTTCTGGTCGGCCGTCGAGCGGTAGTCCACGGCGCCCTGCGTCATCCGCATGTACGCCTCCTCCAGCGAGGCCTGGTGCGGCGAGAGCTCCCACAGCCGTACGTCGGAGTCATGGGCGAGATCGCTGATCCGGGGCAGTGCCAGCCCGGTGATCCGCAGGGCGCCGTCCGGCTCCGGCATCACCTGGCCGCCCGCCTCCGTGAGGGTGGCGGTGAGCTTCTCCCGCTGCTCGGACCCGTTGTCCTGGACCCGGACGCGGGCGAAGTCGGCCGAGTTGGCCGAGATGAAGTCCGTGATGCTCATATCGGCCATCAGCTGGCCGCGGCCGATCACGATCAGGTGGTCGGCGGTGAGCGCCATCTCGCTCATGAGGTGACTGGAGACGAAGACCGTACGGCCCTCCGACGCCAGCATCTTCATCAGGTTGCGGACCCAGAGGATGCCCTCAGGGTCGAGGCCGTTGACCGGCTCGTCGAAGAGCAGCACCTGAGGGTCGCCCAGCAGCGCGGCCGCGATGCCGAGCCGCTGCCCCATGCCGAGCGAGAAGCCCTTGGAACGCTTGCGGGCGACGTTCTGCAGGCCCACGACCCCGAGCACCTCGTCGACCCGGGCGGCCGGGATGCCGGCGAGCTGGGCGAGCGACAGCAGGTGGTTGCGGGCGCTGCGGCCGCCGTGCACCGCCTTGGCGTCCAGCAGGGCGCCCACCTGGCGCGGTGCGTTCGGCAGGCTGCGGTAGGCGTGGCCGCCGATCGTCACACTGCCCGCGGTCGGCCGGTCCAGGCCGAGGATCATGCGCATGGTCGTCGATTTGCCCGACCCGTTGGGACCGAGGAATCCGGTGACGGAGCCCGGCCGCACCTGGAAGGAAAGGTTGTACACGGCCGTCTTCGCGCCATAGCGCTTGGTCAGGCCGACTGCCTCGATCATGCTCCAGCCCCATCGACTTATCTGTCGTCGGGGCCCAGGCCGTCCGGCCGCACGCCCCCCGTAAGAGTTAGGAGGATAACCAGGCCTTTACGGTTCCGGCCAAGCGGCGCTGCGGCGGCGCGTCCGCGGCGGAGGCCGCGGACCGGGGTCCGCGGCGCTCCGCCGGCGCCAGGGATCGGACGCTTGCGGCGTCAGGCGTCCCGCTTCTTGAGTACGAGGAAACCGCCGATCACCGCGGCCGCCACCCAGGCCACCATGATCAGCAGCCCGGCCCACGGCCCGTAGGGCGCCGGATCGCTGTTCATCGCGTCCGGCACCACCTGCATGATCTTGGACCCGGCCTGGTCGGGGAAGTACCGGGCGACGCTCTTGGCGCCCGGCACGGCCGACAGGATCTGCGAGACCAGGAAGAAGAACGGCATCAGGATGCCGAGCGACAGCATCGAGCTGCGCAGCATCGTCGCCACCGCCATGGAGAACAGCGCGATCAGCCCCATGTAGAGGCCGCCGCCGACCACCGCCCGCAGCACGTTGTCCGCGCCGATGTCCGTGCCGTGGTCACCCAGCAGGGCCTGGCCGAGGAAGAACGTCACGAAACTGGTGGCCAGACCTACCACCAGCGCCAGCACAGTGGCCACCAGCATCTTGCTGAAGAGGAACGTGGCGCGCTGCGGCACGGCCGCCAGCGAGGCGCGGATCATGCCGGAGCTGTACTCCGTACCGACCACCAGGACACCGAAGACCACCATCGCCAGCTGGCCGAGAATCATTCCGGAGAAGCTGACGAACGTGGGGTCGAAGGTGGCCCGCTCCGCGTCGGAGAGGTCGTTGAACTGGGAGTTCATCACCGCACAGAGCGCGGCGCCCATCGCGACGGTGACGACGAACGCGGAGATCAGCGTCCAGGTGGTCGAGGAGACCGTACGGATCTTGGTCCATTCGGAGGTCAGGACCGCGGGTACCGATGCCATGTCGTCACGCCCCCTTGCCGGTGCCGGACCCGCCGGGAGCCCCGGGGGCGGCGCCGGGCGGCTGATTGGACTGGTCGCCCCAGTGCGGTCCCACCGGCGGCGGCGCGTCTCCTCGTTCCGAGTGCGCGTGGTACTCCACGGAGTCCGCCGTCATCTGCATGAACGCCTCCTCCAGCGAGGCCCGCTGGGAACTCAGCTCATGCAGCACGATGGAGTGCCGGGCGGCGAGCTCGCCCAGGTCCTCCGAGGCCGCGCCGTCGACCTCCAGCGTGCCGTTGCCCGACTCGACGACGACGACGCCCTCCGCGTGCAGGACGTCGCGCAGCCGCTCCTGGTCCGGCGAGCGCAGCCGCACGTAGCTGCGGGAGTTCTGGTGGATGAAGTCGGCCATCGAGGTGTCGGCCAGCAGCTTCCCCTGGCCGATCACGATCAGGTGATCCGCCGTCAGCGCCATCTCGCTCATCAGGTGCGAGGAGACGAAGATCGTCCGGCCCTCCGCGGCGAGCGCCTTCATCAGGTTCCGGATCCAGTGGATGCCCTCCGGGTCCAGACCGTTGACGGGCTCGTCGAACATCAGGATCTCGGGATCACCGAGCAGCGCCGCGGCGATGCCGAGGCGCTGACCCATACCGAGGGAGAAGCCCTTGGACTTCTTCTTGGACACCGCGGTCAGGCCGACGGTGTCCAGGACCTCCGTCACCCGGCTCCGCGGAATGCGGTTGCTCTGCGCGAGACAGAGCAGGTTGTTGTACGCGCTGCGACCGCCGTGCATCGACTTGGCTTCGAGCAGCGCGCCGATGTACTTCAGGGGTTCTTCCAGCTCGCGGTAGCTCTTCCCGTCGATGCGTACCGATCCGCTGGTCGGGTTGTCGAGATCGAGCATCATCCGCATCGTGGTGGACTTGCCCGCCCCGTTGGGGCCCAGAAAACCCGTCACCATTCCCGGTCTGATCCGGCACGACAACTGGTCGACGGCAACCTTTCTGCCGTAACGCTTGGTGAGGCCATCGAGCTCGATCATGCGTTCACGCTAGAACGGCCGCGCGCCCGGCGCCACCAGAAAGGCGGAACCGGGCGCGTCGGGCTCTTACCGGCCGGTGTGTCGGGGGACCACCGGTCGTTACCGCGTTGCTCCCTGGCGTCAGCGGGTCTGCTGGGCCGGGACGCCGCGCGAGGCGGGCTCCTCGTCGGCGGGGGTGCCGGCGGCGGCCACCGCGGCGCCGGTCAGCGTCGCCAGCATCTCGCGGACGTTGGTCAGCTGGGCGTTGATCGAGTCGCGGCGGTTGGTGAGCGCCGCCAGCTCGCGCTCCGACTCGCTGCGGATCCGGTCGGCCTTGGCGTTCGCGTCGGCCACGATGTCCTCGGACTGGCGCTGCGCGGTCTCCACCGTCTGGCGGGCCCGGCGCTCGGCGTCCGTGCGGAGCTTCTCGGCCTCCAGGCGGAGCTGCTCGGCGCGGTGCTCGATCTCGGCCAGACGCTTCTCGGCCTTGGCCTGACGGGACGCGAGGTCGCGCTCCGACTGGTCGCGGCGCTTGGCCAGGTTGGTCTCGAAGTCCGCGGCGGCCTGGGCGGCCTTGGCGCGGGTCTCCTCGAACAGCGCGTCGGCCTCCTCGCGCTTCTGCGCGGCGTCCTTCTGCGCGTCCGAGCGGAGCGTGGTGGCCTCGCCCTTGGCCTTCTCGACGATGCGGACGCCGTCGTCCTCGGCCTTGGCCTTGCGCTCGGAAGCGAACGTCTCGGCGTCGTTGCGGACCTGCTGGGCGGCGGACTCGGCCAGCTCGCGGTGCTGCTCGGCGGCGCGACGGGCCTCTTCTCGCAGGTCCTTCGCCTCCTCCTCGGCCAGGCGCAGAATCTTCTCCACGCGCGCTCCGAGACCGGCGTACGACGGCTCCGCGTCGTTCACCTGGGCCTGGGCGTTCTGCGTTTCGAGGTGCAGCTCCTCGATGCGCTTTTCCAGAGACGTGATGCGGGCGAGAGCACTATCACGGTCGGCGACGAGCTTGGTAATGCGGTCATCCACCTGACCGCGGTCGTAACCACGCCGCACGAGCTCGAAGCCGAAGGGGGAGGAAGGGTCACTCATGGGGTTCCTGTCGAAGTAAGACCGGTGAGGTGATAGAGGGAATCCTAGGGGCCCGGACGGCGTGTCATCGAGCAGATGACTGTTTGATCTGGAGAATGACACCCCTTTTGAGTGGCTAACCCGCGCAGGCCTTGCCACTCGGAGGGCTGAATGTTCCCGCCGGACCGCGGAAGCCCGCCGGACACGTCCTACCCATCGGACGGCTTGCCACTCGAACGAGTGCCCGCTGTCGCGCCTGCCTTGACGCTGTCGGCGGCCTTACCGCCCGCCGCGGGGGTCTCGAAAGACTCCAACGCCTCCAGCACGTCCTGGACACGGGAGATCTCCGTGTTGATGTCGGCGCGCCTGCGTACCAGGACGTCGAGTTCGCGCCGGCCCTCGTCCACCGTCCGCTTGGCCTCGGACTCGGCGTCGGACCGCAGCTTCTCCGCCTCGCGCACCAGGCTGGCCTTCTTCTGCTCGGCCTCCTTGAGCAGCGACTCGGCCCGCTTCACGGCGGCGATCCGGACCTTGCTCGCCTCCGAATTCGCGTCGGCCAGCAGCTCCTTGGCCTTCTCCGCCGCTTCCTCGCGCTGTTCGGTCGCCGCCCTCATCAGGTTGTCGACGCGCTCGCCGGCCGTCTTCATCTGCTCGGAGGTCTCCCGCCGGGCCCGGTCGTGCATCTCCTCGATCTCGCTCTCCAGGCGGGTCCTGAGCTCCTCGGCCCGCTCCCGGATCGCGGTGGCGTCCCGGCGCGCGCCGACCAGCAGCTCGTCCGCGTCCGTCCGGGCCCGCTCCACCAGGGAGTTGCCCTCGACGGTGGCGTCGGAGGTGATCCGGACCGCCTCGTTCCGAGCCGCTCCGACCATGGTGTCGGCCTGCTCCTCGGCCTCGGTGGCGGCGCGGAGCGCCTCCTCCTGGGCCTTGTTGATCAGCTGGTCGGCCTGGACCGCGGCGTCGGCCCGGCGCTTCGAAGCCGATTCGCGGGCCTCGTCCAGCAGCCGGTCCGCCTCCTGGCGGGCCTCGGCACGCATCTGCTCGGCCGCCGCCTCCGCGTCGCTCCGCAGCCGCTCCGACTCCTCGCGGGTGCGGGCCGCGTGCTCCTGCGCGGAACCGACGGTGGCCGCCGCCTCCGCCCGCAGCCGCTCCGACTCGGCCGCCGCCTCGTCGCCGACCCGGGCCGCCTGCTGCGCCGCCTCGGTACGGAGGCGCTCGCTCTCGGCGGTCGCCTCGGACATCAGACGGTCGGCCTGGACCGCCGCCTCCGAGCGCATCCGGTTGGCGTCCTCGCGGGCCTCGGCCCGGCTGCGCGCCGCGTCCTGCTCGGCGGAGGCCAGCGCGTCGGATGCCTCGGTCCGCATCCGCTGGCTGTACTCCGCGGTGTCGGAGCGCAGCTTCTCGGACTCCGTGATCGCGTCGGAGACCGTCCGCTCGGCCATCGCCTTCGCGGCCTCGGTCTCCTCGTTCGCGACCGAGCGGATCCGGGCGGCGTCCTCACCGGCCCGCTCCCGCTCGGAGTGCGCGTCGGCGCGGAGCCGGTCCGCCTCCTCCTGCGCCTCGGACTTCGTCCGCTCCGCGACGTGCTCCGCGGTGGAGCGCAGCCCGGCGATCTCCGCCTCCGCCTGCTCCTGGAGCCCGCTGACCGCGTCCCGTACCTGCTGGGCGGTCTGCTCGGCGGTGGAGACCATCTCGGTCGCCCGGCCGTCCGCCTCCTCGACCAGCCGCTGGGCCTCCGCCTGCGCCTCCTCGACCCGCTTGCGGGCGGAGGCGAGGAGCTCCTCGCTCTGCTCGCGGGCCCGCTCGCGCTCCTGGTCGGCCTCGCCGCGCGCCGCGTCGAGCGTCTCCTGCGCCTCGCGGCGGCGCCGGTTCGCCTCCTCCTGGGCGGCGGCCAGCGCCTCCGCGGCCTCCGTGCCCACCCGCTCGGCGGCGGCAGAGGCCTCTGAGCGCACCCGGTCGGCACTCTCCTGCGCCTCGGTCTTGAGCCGTTCCGCCTCCGCGGCCGCCTCGCTCCGCAGCCGTACGGCGACGGACTCGCCCTCCGCACGGGACTGCGAGGCATCGGCGGCGGCCTCGTCGCGCAGCCGCTGGGCCTCGGCCTCCGCCTGCTCCTGGAGGGTGCGCAGCCGCTCGGCGGCCTCGGACCGCAGCCGCTCGGCCTCCTCGCTCGCCTCGCGCCGGACGCGCTCCGCGTCGGTGCGCGCCTCGGTCAGTGCCTGCTCGGCCGCGGTGACCCTGGACTCGGCCTCCGTGTGCAGCCGGGTCAGCTCCTCTGCCGCCTCCGCCTGCCGTGCCGCGACCGCGCGCTCGGTCTCCTCGCGCAGCTCCGTCGCGGCCTGCTCGGCCGCGGACGTCGTCGCCTCGACCAGCTCCTCGGCCTCGGCACGCAGCGTCTCCGCCTCGGCGTGGGCCCGCTCCAGGGCCTCCTCCGCCTGCTTCTTCAGCGTCGCCGCGCGCTCGGTGGCCTCGGTGCGGACCCGCTCGCTCTCGGTTCCGGCGGCGCCGCGCAGCTCCTCCGCGTCGGCCTTCGCCTTGGCGAGGAGCTCCTCCGCGGTCTTCGCGCCCTCCTCGATCTGCTGGACGGCCTCCCGGCGGGCCTCGCCGCGGATCCGCTCGCCCTCGGCGACCGCCTCGGAGCGCAGCTGCTCGGCCTCGCCGCGCAGCCGGCGGGCCTCCTCCTGGAGCTCGACCGTCTTGGCCCGGTACTCCTTGGTGTCGTCCTTGGCCGCGCCCTTGAGCTGGTCGGCCTGCTCGGTGGCCTCACCGCGCAGCCGGTCCGCCTCTGCCTCGGCCTCGCGGCGGATCCGGTCCGCCTCCTCGCTCGCCGCGCGGGTGGTCGACTTCGCGTCGTCCGACGCCTTGGTCAGCACCTCCTCGGCGGCGCGGGCCGCCTTGGCGAGCTGGGCCGCGGCGTCCTCCGCGGCGGCGGTACGGGCGTCGTCGGCGGCCTCGGAGCGGAGCCGGTCCGCCTCTGCGCGGGCGTCGGCGAGCGCCTGCTCGGCCTCCGCCTTCAGCGATTCGGCGTCCTTGGTGGCCTCGCCGACCAGCCGGGCGATCTCCGACTTGGCGGTACGGGTGCGCTGCTCGTTCTGCGACTCGGCGCCGGCCAGCCGCTTGACCGCGGCCTCCTTGGCCTCCGAGAGGACCTTCTCGGCCTCCACGCGGGCCTCGCGCAGCTGCGTCTCGGCCTCCTGCATGCGCTGCTCGGCCGTCCGGTTCAGCTCGGCGGTCCGCTGCCGGGTCTGGTCGGTCTCGGCCGTCGTGGACGAACGCAGCTGCTCGGCGTGGGTGGTGGCCTCCTGCGCCTGGCTCGACGCGGCGTTCAGCATCCGCTCGGCGTCCTTGCGGGCCCGCAGCAGGATCGACTCGGCCTCCGAGCGGGCGGACTCCGCCTCGGAGCCCAGCCGCTGCCGCGTCTCGTCCGCCAGCCGGCCGGCCTCCGCACGGGCGGCGGCCAGCGCCTGCTCGGACTCGGCCCGCGACTCCTCCAGCAGCCGGCGGGCCTGGGACTCGGTCCTGGCCCGCAGCTGCTCGGCCCACGCGACGTTCTCGTTGACATGCGACTCGACGGTCTGGCGGCGCTCCGCCAGCTCCTGGTCGAGCCGCTGGCGCCGCTGCACGGCCTCGTTGTGCAGCTCGGCCTGGAGCCGCGCCTGGTGCTCGGCGTGCTCCTGGAGGATCCGCTGCGTCTGCGCACGGGCGTCGCGCAGCTCGCGCTCGGCGTCGGTGCGCAGCTGCTCGGCCTGGATCTGGGCGTTACGGAGCAACTGCTCCGCCTGGTAGCCGATGTCCGCGCTGTCGTACGCGGGACGGGTCGCCAGACTGCGGCGGGCCTCGTGCAGCTTGGCGCGCAAGACCTCGACCTGGTAACCGAGGTCCTCGGCGTGCTGGACGGCCTTCTCCCGGTCGGTCTTCAGCCGGTCCATCTCGGCCTCGAACCGCGAGAGATGGTCGTCTTCAGCCCGGTGGCTCTCCTGGCGTTCGTAGCCCCGCACTGCGCGGTCCCATCCTTCCCGAGCTCTCAACTCTGTTCGAGTCTGTTCGAGCAGGGGAGACCCCAACCCTGGTCGCAAACTCCACACGAGCACCGTCCGCCGGCGAACGGTCCCCCGGGGAATGGTGACAGATCAACGGCTGAGGACGCGGCGCGGCCCCGATCCGGCCCCGGCCCGGAACAGCCCACTCTACCGGGCCGGGTATCCCTGAGAAGATGCTGTCGTCAGTGCTCTGGCTTGGACGTGACCAGTTCGGTCAGGACACCGTGGCAGTCCTTGGGGTGCAGGAAGGTGATCCGGGACCCCATCGAACCCGTCCTGGGCTCGTCGTACAGCACCCTGACGCCCTTCTCCCGGATGTCCGCGGCGTCCGCGTCCACGTCGGCCGTACCGAAGGCGATGTGGTGCACGCCCTCGCCGTTCTTGGCCAGCCATTTGCCGACCGCGGAGTCCTCGCGCACCGGTTCCAGCAGCTGGAGGTAGGAGGCGCCGCCGTCCGACGTCTCGTTGATCTTGAGCATGGCCTCGCGTACGCCCTGCTCCTCGTTGACTTCGGTGTGGAAGACCTCGAACCCGTAGGTCGAGCGGTAGAACTCGACGGTGGCGTCGAGGTCGAAACAGGCGATCCCGATGTGGTCGATTCGCGTCAGCATGGGAACAGTGCAGCGCTCCACGGGTGGTTACGCAACGTGCGCGCGATCACACTCGCAGCCGGATGACGGGTGCGGTACCGCTCAGTACATTCAAGTAAACCCTCGTTCACTTCTAATCCAAGGGGCTGCGCCTCATGTCAGGAACGACCGGTACGACTTCTGTGATCGTCGCGGGCGCCCGTACGCCCATGGGCCGTCTCCTCGGCTCGCTGAAGAGCTTCTCCGGGGCGGACCTCGGCGGCTTCGCCATCAAGGCGGCGCTGGAGCGGGCCGGCATCGGCGGCGACCAGGTCGAGTACGTGATCATGGGCCAGGTGCTGCAGGCCGGGGCGGGGCAGATCCCGGCACGGCAGGCCGCGGTCAAGGCCGGCATCCCTTTGAGCGTCCCGGCGCTCACCGTCAACAAGGTGTGCCTCTCCGGGCTCGACGCCATCGCGCTGGCCGACCAGCTGATCCGCGCGGGTGAGTTCGACATCGTGGTGGCCGGCGGCCAGGAGTCCATGACGAACGCCCCGCACCTGCTCCCGAAGTCGCGCGAGGGCCACAAGTACGGCGCGATCGAGATGCTCGACTCGATGGCGTACGACGGCCTGACCGACGCCTACGAGAACATCCCGATGGGCGAGTCCACCGAGAAGCACAACACCCGCCTCGGCCTTGACCGCGCCGCCCAGGACGAGATCGGCGCCCAGTCCCACCAGCGCGCCGCCGCCGCCCAGAAGAACGGGCTGTTCGAGGCCGAGATCACCCCGGTCGAGATCCCGCAGCGCAAGGGCGACCCGGTCCTCTTCGCCAAGGACGAGGGCATCCGCCCCGAGACGACCGCCGAGTCGCTCGGCAAGCTGCGCCCCGCCTTCGCCAAGGACGGCACGATCACCGCCGGCACCTCCTCGCAGATCTCCGACGGCGCCGCCGCGGTCGTCGTCATGAGCAGGGCCAAGGCCGAGGCGCTCGGCCTCGACTGGATCGCGGAGATCGGCGCCCACGGCAATGTGGCGGGCCCGGACAACTCGCTCCAGTCCCAGCCGTCCAACGCGATCCGGCACGCCCTCAAGAAGGAGGGCATCGGCGTCGAGGACCTCGACCTCATCGAGATCAACGAGGCGTTCGCGGCCGTCGCCGTCCAGTCCATGAAGGACCTCGGCGTCACCTCGGAGAAGGTCAACGTCAACGGCGGCGCCATCGCGCTCGGTCACCCGATCGGGATGTCCGGCGCCCGGGTGGTGCTGCACCTGGCGCTGGAGCTGAAGCGGCGCGGCGGCGGTACCGGGGCGGCGGCGCTGTGCGGCGGCGGCGGTCAGGGCGACGCGCTGATCCTCCGCGTTCCGGGCAAGTAGCGGGCAGTACGCAGAACACGCAGCGAGCGAGCGAGTGAACGGAGCGGTGATGGTGGACGTCCCCACCCTGGTGGAGCAGGCCCGCGAGGGCAGGCCCCGGGCCGTGGCCCGGCTGATCTCCCTGGTGGAGGGGGCGTCGCCGCAACTGCGTGAGGTGATGGCGGCCCTCGCGCCGCTGGCGGGCAACGCCTACGTCGTCGGACTGACCGGCTCGCCCGGTGTCGGCAAGTCGACATCGACCTCGGCGCTCGTCTCCGCGTACCGGCGCCAGGGCAGGCGGGTCGCCGTGCTCGCCGTCGACCCGTCCTCACCGTTCTCCGGCGGCGCGCTCCTCGGCGACCGGGTCCGGATGTCGGACCACGCCTCCGACCCGGGCGTCTACATCCGCTCCATGGCCACCCGGGGCCACCTGGGCGGCCTCGCCTGGTCGGCCCCGCAGGCGATCCGGGTGCTGGACGCGGCGGGCTGCGACGTGATCCTGGTGGAGACCGTGGGCGTCGGCCAGTCCGAGGTGGAGATCGCCTCCCAGGCCGACACCTCCGTCGTCCTGCTCGCCCCCGGTATGGGCGACGGAATCCAGGCGGCCAAGGCCGGGATCCTGGAGATCGGCGACGTGTACGTGGTCAACAAGGCCGACCGGGACGGCGCGGACGCCACCGCCCGCGAGCTGAACCACATGCTGGGCCTCGGGGCGTCCCGGGGCCCCGGCGACTGGCGGCCGCCGATCGTGAAGACGGTCGCCGCCCGGGGCGAGGGCATCGACGAGGTCGTCGAGGCGCTGGAGAAGCACCGGGCGTGGATGGAGGAGCACGGGGTGCTCGCGGAGCGCCGCGCCTCCCGCGCCGCCCACGAGGTCGAGACGATCGCGGTCACCCGGCTCCGCGAACGCATCGGGGACCTGCACGGCGACCGGCGCCTGGGCGCCCTCGCGGAACGCATCGTGGCGGGCCGGCTCGACCCGTACACGGCGGCGGACGAACTGGTGGCGGGACTGACGGGGGAGGCCTGAGGCTCGCCCCCTCCCCTCCCCGGCGCGGCGTGCGGGCAGCGCCGGGGAGGGGGTCCGCCGCACTGAGGCGACGTCAGTTATGGGCCAAGGAAGTGCTGTTCGCGTATCTCGCCCTGCCGCACCCGCCCCGTACGTGACACGATTGCCGCCGGTCACGTGTCATGCGCGCCAGGGGGGAGTGGCACATGCTGAGTCCGCTGCGGGAGGACTCGCCCAGACGGATCGGCCCGTACGCGATACGGGCCCGGCTCGGGGCGGGCGGCATGGGCGAGGTCTTCCTCGGGGACCGGGGCGACGGCTCCGGTCCCGCCGCCGTCAAGACCGTCCGCCGCGACGTGGCCCAGGACCCCGGCTTCCGCAGCCGCTTCCGCCGCGAGATCACCGTCGCCCGGTCCGTCACCGGCCCCCGCCTCGCCCCGCTGCTCGACGGGGACGCCGACGCCGAAGTGCCCTGGCTCGCCACCGAGTACGTCGCCGGGCCCACCCTGTCCGCCGCCGTCCGGGGCGCGGGCGCGATGGGCGGGCCCGAGGTCCGGATGCTGGGCGCCGGACTGGCTCTGGCCCTGGCGGCCGTCCACGCGGCGGGCATCGTGCACCGCGATGTGAAGCCCGGCAACGTGATGCTCGCCGCCGACGGACCGCGCCTCATCGACTTCGGGATCGCCCGGGACCCCGGCGGCACCCCGCTCACCACCACCAGCCGGATGGTGGGCAGCCCCGCCTTCATGTCGCCGGAGCACGTGGCGGGCAGCGGACGCGTCGTACCGGCCTCCGACGTCTTCTGCCTCGCCTCCGTGCTCTGCTACGCCGCCACCGGCCGCGACCCGTTCGGGGACGGGCCCGTCGCCGCGGTCCTGTACCGGGTCAAGTACGTCGAAGCCGATCTGACGGAGGTCCCCGAGGGGCTGCGCGCCGTCCTGGAGGAGTGCCTGACCGCGGACCCCGCCGCGCGCCCCACCGCCGCCGCGCTGGCCGGCCTGCTCGCTCCCGGCGCCGCCGACGGGTGGCCCGCACCGGTGACCGGACAGATCGCGGAGTACCGGAGGGAGCTGGCCAGGGTCGGCGCGCTGGACGGGCCGCTGCTGCCGGGATACACGCCCACGGAGGCGGCCACCGGCAGCCGGGAGGCGCCCCGCCACCCCACCGTGGCGACGGACTTCGTGCTGCGCCCGCCCCAGACGCCCGCACCCGCACCCGCGCCGGAGCAGACCGCGCCGCCCCGCTCCCGGCGCCGCCGCAACCTCCTGGCGGCCCTCGCCGCGCTCGTCCTCCTCGGGGCCGCGACCGGTGCCCTGCTGGCGCTGCGCGAAGGCGGCCGGGGCGGCGGCGATCCGAAGGAACCGGCCGCCGTGCTCGCCGGCATAGACGCCCAGGGCGGCCGGGAGGGCGCCGGCACCGTCCCGTACGGCCGTGACGTCCGCCCGGCCGGGTGGCACACCTGGCAGGGCAAGGTGACCGGGCGCCCGTTCGGCTGCGCGGCGGGCCGCGACGTGCTGGTCTGCCGCACCACGGCCGGCTCCTACGAGGCGCTCTCGCCGTCCGACGGAAAGAAGCTGTGGGACTACTCGGCCCGGCTGGACGCCGATGAGGTCGGCGCCCGGATCAGCCCCACGGGGCAGGTCTTCATGCCGTCCGGATCGACCCGGCCCGCCGTCTACGGCGATCAGGTGCTGCTCGCCACCGGGGGCCGGATCGTCTCGCTGGACTCCCGTACGGGCGAGCCCCGTTGGGATACCCGAGCCGGATCGACACACGGCTTCGAGAGCGCGCCACTGGTCGCCGACGGACTGGTCTTCGCGGACATCGGCCCCACCCCGCAAGGAGCCCAGGTCGCCGCGTTCGATCTCGCCACCGGCAAGGAGAAGTGGCGCAAACCGCTGGTGGGCGACAACCTCGCGAAGGTCGACGAGTACGACTTCTGGCCGCTGACCACCAGGGACGGGGTGCTCTACCTGCGCGGCCAGGACGGACTGCGCGCCCTGCGCACCAAGGACGGCGCCGAGCTCGGCCGCAGGGAGGAGGGGCAGGACTCCCGGTGCTACGACGCGCTGATCAGGGCCCCGCACGTCTACTGCGCCGCGTACACCTACGCCGACGACGGCCCGCACATGGCCGTCCAGCGGCTCCGCATCCCCTCGCTCGCGTCCGACGGTGAGATTCCGCTGCCGGACGGGGTCACCGACGATGCCGCCCTCGCCGCCGTCGACGACCACGTGGTCGTCCTGGTCCGCACCGGCCTCCCCTGGGCGGAGGACGACATCGACCCGGAGATCGTCCTGGCCGGCCGGGACGACGGCAGGATCCTCGCCCGCTATCCGCTGGACCGGCGGTCCTTCAGCGACCCCGTCAACGCCGTCTCGCTCCCCGTGATCGTCGCGGACACCCTGGCGTGGGCGGACAGCACCAGCCTGTACAGCGTCGCCCTGCACGGCACGGGGAAGCCCGGCCCGCTGCGCACGACCGCGCTCAAGGGCGCTCCGGGGCCCGAGACGCGCAAGGACTACGACACGCTCCAGTGGGGCAACGTCCTGTCCGACGAGGTGCTGCCGCCGGAGGTGCTGCCGGTCGGCGGGGCCGTCTACGTCATCCAGCACGGCGGCCAAGTGCTCTCCGTCCCGCTGCCCGGTGCGTCCGCCTCATGATCGAACGGCCGGCCCCCGGCACCCGGACCCGGATCGGGCCCTACCACATCCTCGGCCTGCTCGGCACCGGCGGCATGGGCGAGGTGTACCTGGCGCGCCCCGCCGGGGTGCCCGGCGGTGCGCTCGTCGCGCTGAAGACCGTACGGCTCGAACTCGACCTGGACGACGGGTTCCGGGTCCGGTTCCGGCGGGAGATCGAGGCGGCGGCCGCCGTGCGCAGCCCCCGTACCGCCGCCTTCCTCGGCGGCGACGCGAGCAGCCGCACGCCCTGGCTCGCCACCGAGTACGTCCCCGGCCCCTCGCTGGCCGAGGCGGTGACCCGGGACGGGCCGCTGCCGGAGCCGGTGGTCAGGGCCATGGGCGCGGGTCTGGCCCTGGCGCTCGCGGACATGCACGCCGTACGGGTGCTGCACCGCGACCTGAAGCCGGGCAACGTGCTCCTGGGCCCCGACGGTCCCAAGGTGATCGACTTCGGCATCGCCCAGGCCTTCGACGCCACCCAGCTGACCCGGACCGGTGTCGTGGTCGGCAGCCCCGGCTACATCTCGCCCGAGCACGTCAACGGCTCGGCGGCGCTGGTGCCCGCGTCCGACGTGTTCTGCCTGGGCGCGGTGCTGGCGTTCGCGGCGGCGGGACGCGGTCCGTTCGACGACTCCGACATGGCGGCGGTGATCTTCCGGATCGCCCGGGGCGAGGCCGAACTCTCCGGCGTGCCCCCGCTGTTGCGCGAGGTGGTCTCCCGGTGCCTCGACGCACGGCCCGAGCGGCGCCCCGGCTCCCGGGAACTGGCCGCGCTGCTGCTCCCGGAGGGGCCCGCTGTCCCGTTCCCCTGGACACCGGGGGTACGGGAGCAGCAGGCCGACTACGGGCGGGCGGCCAGGGAGTGCGCCGAATCGGCTCCGGCCGAGCCCGATCCCGTGCCCAACGCGGCGCCCCCGCTGCCGCCCGGTCCGCCGCTCGTCGCCTTCCCCCTTCCCGGGAAGGCCGGGACCGGCGGTCCGCGCCGGGCGCCCCAGGCGGTTTTGGCGGCCGTCGCGGTCACGGTCTGCCTGCTGCTGGGCTACGTGCTCTGGCCGGACCCGCCGCCTGCCGAGGGCGGTGGCCCGGGGAGCGGCGCCCGGTCCTCGGGTCCCGGCGCCGGTCCGTCCCACGCCGCCGACACCGTCGGCGTCCGCGCCGTTCCCCGGGCCGACAGCGGCCGTACGGGCGACTTCGGCAAGGCCGCGACCGACCAGTCCGTCCGGCCCGCCGGCTGGAAGGCGTGGAAGTCCACCGTCCAGGGCGGCTCGGGCGACTGCAGCTTCGCGGAGTCGGCCCTGCTGTGCGGCGGCACGAAGGGGCTGACCGCGCTCGACGCGGCCGACGGCAAAAAGCGCTGGCGGGCCCCGAAAAGCGCCACCAGGTCTGTCGTCGCGGGCTTCACGAAGGGGACCGTGTACGCGTTCGTCGGCCAGGCACTGGTCGGCTACCGGATCACGGACGGCGCGGAGCGATGGCGCGCGAAGCTGCCCGCCGGACACACCGGTTCGGCCGCCGTCCAGGACGGCGACACCCTCTTCTACGTCACCGCGGGCAGCGCCCCCGGCACCGGCAGGCTGGCCGCCCGTCGGCTGACCGGCGACCGGGGCGAGCTGTGGCACAAGCCCTACGACGGCACCCGGCCCGTCCTGGTCGCCGACGCCGGGCGGCTGGTCGTGGTCGCGGGCGACACCCGGATCGTCGACGCGGCGACGGGCACCGTGAAGGAGCGGCTGTCCGCGAACGACTTCCCGTGCCGGGACCCTGCGCTCAGGGGCCGCGTGCTGGTCTGCCGGGCGGCGACGGGGACGGGCCTCGCCGCCATGAACGACGTGAACCGGCCCCGGGAACACCGGATCATCGCCGGCGGGATCGCGGTCCGGGGCCCGGTGGCGCTGACCGACGACGGAACCGTGGTGGTCAACGACGACGAGAGCCTCCGCGCCTTCTCCGTGGCCGGCGATGTGCCGAAGTGGCCCACGGACCAGTTCGCGGGCGGGGGCGGTTCGCCCTCGGTCGCCGGGGACGTGGTCCTCGCGGCCACGGGCGCGGGGGTGGGCACGTACCGGCGGACGGACGGGGAGCCGGAGAACACCACCAGTTACACCGGCGTCCCCTATCCGCCCAAGGACCCGCCGCAGCTGCTGGCCGTCGGTGACGTCGTGTTCCTCGGCTTCCGCGACGGCACGGTCGTCTCCGGCTACGTGCCCTGAGCCAGGAGCGCGGGGGCTTGCTCAGTCGTCGTCCCCGTCGTCGTCCCCGTCGTCCCCGTGGTCGCTGTCCGGCCGGTCCACCGTGACCTTCGCCGTCTTCGCGTCCACGTTCCGCTCGTGCTTCGCGCCGTCCTTGCCCCGGATGTCGATCTCCCAGTGCACCGCCCGGCCGCCGCGCCCGTCGTGGTCCTCCAGCTCGACGGAGGTCACCGTGCCGGGCGCGGAGCCGAGCGCGGCCCGGACCGCCTCGTCGAGCGTCACGGCGGTCCTGCGGGGTGCGTGCCGGTCGCCGTCGTCGTCGATGTCGACGTGCTTGCCGATCACCTTGCCGCTGCCCGGGTCCACCGTCACGTCGTGCCAGGCCCGGTCCGAGCCGTACACGTCGAGCTCCCAGACGAGCCGGCCGTCCTCCTCGTCGAGTTCGGCCTCGGTCACCGTGCCGGGGACGGCCCGGACGGCGGCTCCGGCCGCGTCCCCGACGGTGACGCGGGCGCTGTCCCGGCTCGCCGTGCCGCTCGTGCCGCTTGTCCCGTTCGTTCCGCTCGTTCCGCTCGCGGAGCCACTGCCCGCCAGGGCGACGGCGGTGGCGGCCCCGCCGCCTACCAGTACGGCTGCGGTGACGGTGGCGATGACGATCTTTCGCTTCATGAGGGGTCCTCCCCGATCGGATGGTCCGTTGCGACGGGACCCACCCTGCCGGGGTGATGCTGAACGCAGCCTGAAGCCACCTGAAGCCGTCTTCAGCTTCGGTTTGCGAGGCTGTGCGCATGCGCCTGTTGATCGTGGAGGACGAGAAGCGGCTGGCGATCTCCCTGGCCCGGGGGCTCACCGCCGAGGGATTCGCCGTGGACGTCGTGCACGACGGGCTCGAAGGGCTGCACCGGGCCTCGGACGGCGCGTACGACCTGGTCGTCCTCGACATCATGCTGCCGGGGATGAACGGCTACCAGGTCTGCGCCGCCCTGCGCGCCGCCGGACACGAGGTGCCCATCCTGATGCTGACGGCGAAGGACGGGGAGTACGACGAGGCGGAGGGGCTGGACACCGGCGCCGACGACTACCTCACCAAGCCGTTCAGCTACGTGGTGCTGGTCGCCCGGGTCCGCGCGCTGCTGCGCCGGCGCGGCGGCTCCGCCTCGCCCGTGGTCACCGTCGGCGCCCTGCGGATGGACACCGCCGCCCGCCGGATCCACCTCGGCGGGGACGAGATCGTGCTCACCACCAAGGAGTTCGCCGTGCTCGAACAACTCGCGCTGCGGGCCGGGCAGGTGGTCAGCAAGGCGGAGATCCTGGAGCACGTCTGGGACTTCGCCTACGACGGCGACCCGAACATCGTCGAGGTGTACGTCAGCACCCTGCGCCGCAAGCTCGGCGCGGCCGCCATCCGCACGGTGCGCGGCGCCGGATACCGGCTGGAGGCGCTGTGAGGTCGGTACGGGCCAGGGCGGCGCTCGGTGCCACGGTGGTCGTCGCCCTCGCCCTCGTCGCCGCCGGGCTGGCCGCCCTGCTGGTCCTGCGCGCCAACCTCACCGACCAGGCGGGCCTCCAGGCCGAGGTGGCGGCCCGCGAGACCGCCGGGCAGCTGGCCCTCGACGTCCCGTACGGCCGGCTGGAGACGGGCGACGAGGAGGACCACCCGGTCCAGGTGACCGACGAGGACGGGCGGGTGGTCGCCGTCTCCAAGGACCTGGAGGCGATCAGCGGCACCGGCACGGACCGGGTCACCCCGCAGCCCCCGCCCGCCGCCCCGGAAAAGGGTGGCGACGACGGTGACCGCGACGACGACGATGACGACGACGGCGCGGGCGCCGACCCCGGCCGGGGCGAGGTCTCCACCGACGAGCCGGACTTCAGCAACGGCACCGCCACCGTCGACGGCGACCGCGCCGACTACCGCTTCGCCTCCGTCGAGGCGACGGACTCCGCCGGGCTGACCCTGACCGTCCACGCCGGCGCCCCGCTCGCCGCGGAGCAGCGGGCCGTCGCGAGCGTGCGCGCCGCGATGCTGGCCGCGCTCCCCGTGGTGCTGCTCGTCGTCGCCGGGGTGACCTGGCTGGTGACCAGGCGGGCGCTCCGCCCGGTCGAGGACATCCGGCGCGAGATGGCGGCGATCACCGCGTCGGAGGATCTCAGCAGGCGGGTGCCGGAGCCCGCCTCGCGCGACGAGGTCGCCCGGCTGGCCCGTACCACCAACGAGACGCTCACCGCGCTGGAGTCCTCCGTCGACCGGCAGCGCCGGTTCGTCGCGGACGCCTCGCACGAGCTGCGCTCCCCGATCGCCTCGCTCCGCACCCAGCTGGAGGTGGGCGCCGCGCACCCGGAGCTGCTGGACGTGCAGGGCGCGGTGGCCGACACCGTACGGCTCCAGGTGCTGGCCGCCGATCTGCTGCTGCTGGCCCGGCTGGACGCGGGGGAGCGGCCCGGGAACGCGCGGCTGGAGCTGGGCGCGCTGGTGCGGGAGGAGGTCTCGCAGCGCACCGGTGACCGGATTCCGGTGGCGGTGGTGGTGTCGGCGCCCGAGCCCGGCGGGCTCGAAGTGACCGGTTCACGCGGTCAGCTGGCCCGGGTGATCGGCAATCTGCTGGACAACGCCCAGCGGCACGCGGTGAGTTCGGTCACCGTGGAGGTGCGGGCGGAGCGCGGTGGCGCGGTCGTCGCGGTCACGGACGACGGGGCCGGGGTGCCGGAGTCGGAGCGGACGCGGATCTTCGAGCGCTTCGTGCGCCTCGACGACGCCCGCGCCCGGGACGACGGCGGGGCCGGACTGGGCCTCGCCATCGCCCGCGATGTGGCCACCCGGCACGGGGGCCGGCTGACCGTGGCCGGTGCGGGGGAGCGCGGCGCCCGGTTCGAGCTGTGGCTGCCCGGCCCGCGCTGAGCGCCGCCCCCGGTGGAGCGGAGCCCCGGGTAGTGCGGGGCCCCGGTGATGTGGAGCTGTATCAGGCGCGGCGTGCGCGCAGGTGGTCCGCGACCGGGGCGAGGGCCGCGTGCAACTGTTCCAGCGCCTCCGGGGTCAGCAGGTCCATGAAGTGCTTGCGCACCGATGCCACGTGGTGCGGTGCCACCTTCCGCATCGTCTCCGCGCCGGTCTCCGTGAGGACCGCGTACAGCCCGCGCCGGTCGGACTCGCAGTTCTCCCGGCGGACCAGGCCCGCGCTCTCCATGCGGGTGACCTGGTGCGAGAGCCTGCTCTTGGACTGCAGAGTGGCGGTGGCGAGATCACTCATCCGCAGCCGCTGGTCCTGCGACTCCGAGAGGTTGACGAGGATCTCGTAGTCGTTGTTGGTCAGGCCGAACGGCTGGAGGTCCTTCTCCAGCTGGTGCATCAGCAGCCTGCTGACATCCAGGTGGGTGCGCCAGGCGCACTGCTCCGCGTTGCTCAGCCAGCGGGTGGCCGTCTCGGTCTCCATATATGGATTCTACCTAAGAAGTTGAAATCCGGACGAAGTTAGTTGGTGTGACGCCCGGCACGCGTCGGCCGGGTCCCGCGAGTGAGGTGCGGACGGTTCGGCGTCACACTCCGCAGAGTACCGTTCACAACCCGAAGCGCCGTTGGAGGTCCCCCGGCCGGCCTGGGGTGCGGGGGCTGGACCCAGGTTGACCCCCGCCCGGAACGCCCGCCTGCTGCGGCGTCGCCCCGGTCGGCTGCTCGGCCATCAGCACCTCGGTGGACTGGAGCAGCACCGTACCCGCGCCCACGAACTCGAACTGGTGCTCCTCGCCGGAGGCGCCGCCGATCCCGGTGAGCGCCCGCAGCCCGCCCAGCACACCGGACATATAGCCGTGGTCGTAGTGGTGGCAGGGCGAGGGGCAGTCCGCCCAGCCCACCAGCGCCTGCGGATCGACCCGCAGTGGCGGCTCCATGAAGACCACCGGACCGTTGGACGCGGCGACGAACTTCCCGGTGCCGATCAGCGTCAGGAACCCCGGCACGATCGACTGCTTCAGCGCCAGCGTCGGCTGGTAGGCCAGCAGGTTGCCGGACCGGATCGTGAGGTTCCCGTCCTCCAGGTCGTAGGAGTTCACATCGAAGGCCCGGTCCGCGAGCAGCATCTTCCCGCTGCCCTCTGCCACCACCCAGTCGCTCGCGTGCAGCGGCGAGTGGAAGCTCGTACGGACCAGCCGCTCGAATCGGCCGTGCCCGATGCCGTTGAACTCGATCCGCCCGTAATAGGCGATCATCTTGCCCTTCTGCAGGAACCACTGGCTCCCCTTGAGCTCCACACAGAAGGTGTACGCGTTGACGTTGTCGTCCGACGGCAGTGTCATCGGATCGAAGACCACGGGCGTGCTCACAGCTTCTCCTCGGAGGCCTGGACGTACACCGCACCACTGCCGCTCAGCTCCAGCTGGAACCCCTCGCCGGAGCCGCGCCCCACCATCTCGCGCCAGCCGAGCGCGGTGGAGAGCTTGTTGCGGACGTCGCCGTGGTGGGCGACGTACGCCTGCGGGTCCACGTGCACGTCGCGGCCCGGCGTGATCGGCAGCTCGATCACCCCGCCGTGCGCCATCACCGCCACCGCGCCATGCCCCTTCAGCGTCGTGGTGAACAGGCCCTGGCCGCTCACCTGGCCGCGCACCATGCCCATCACGCCGCCCTGCGAGCCCATGAACATCGTGCCCTGCTGGAGCGCGCCGTCGAAGGCGAGCAGCCGGTCGGCCTCCACGTAGAGGGTGTCCCCGGACAGGTTGATCACCTGGATGTGGTGGCCGCCGTGACCGAACATCACGGTGCCGTTTCCCTCGACCGTCATCAGCGGGGTCGCCTCGTTCGCCACCCGGCGGCCGATCATCGACATCACCCCGCCCTGGCCGCCCTGGATGTTCGGTGTGAAGGACACCTCGCCCCGGTAGGCCAGCATGGCGCCGCGCTGGCTGAACATCTTCTGGCCGGGGACCACCGTCGCCTCGACCATCTTCGAGTTGATCTCGCGGAACGGCATCAGAGATCGCCCCCGATCGTGTTCCGCTCGCTGGGCTGGACGTAGACGAGTCCCTCGCCCTCGAAGCGGATCTGGAAGGACTCGCCGGACCCCTCGCCCATCAGCGTCCGGAAGTTCACCCCGGACTGGAGGTGCTGCTGGAGGCTGCCCTGGTGGGCGATGTAGGCGCCGGGGTCGACGAAGAGCGGGTACTGGGCGGAGACCCGCAGGGCCACGGCCGAGCCGTCCGACATGATCGCCGCCTGGCCGGTCCCCTCGACGGTGGTGGTGAACAGGCCGTTGCCCGACCCGCCGCCGCGCAGCCCGGTGAAGGTGGTGCCGGTCCGCAGCCCGGCTTCGGTGCAGAGCAGATTGCTCGCCTCGACGTGCAGCTTCTCGCCGCGCAGCGAGACGAGGCTGATGTCGCTCGCCCGGTCCGCGAAGTAGCAGGTGCCCTCCCCCTTCACCTCCATCACGGCCATCTGCTCGCCGGTCAGCCGACGGGTCACCATGCCGCGCAGGCCCTCACCGCCGCCGGTCATCTTCTTGAACGCCATCCGGCCGTCGTACGCGACCATCGAGCCGTTCTTCGCCTTGACGGCGTCGCCGGTCAGGTCGACGGCGAGCGTCTTGCTGCCTTGGAGTCGGAACATTGCCACGGTGCGACGGTAGCCGCCGGAAATCCGGCCCGTCCCGCGAATGAGGACAAGGAGTGCCCGAAGGGCGCGAAACGGCCCCCGCTACACGGCTGGACGGCGGCCGGTGCCACAATGGTCGCGCTTGTGCCTGCGTTCACAAGCTGTCACCGTCCTCCCACCGAAGGTGCCCCCGTGGACATCAAGACCGCCACCGCCCTGCACCGGCTGCGCCTCATCTCGATTCCCGAGGCGCTGTCCTTCCCCGCGCTGATCCTCTTCGGCTCGGTGCTGAGCCGGATCTCCGACATCGACTTCCTGATGATGCCGCTCGGCATGCTGCACGGCGTGCTCTTCGTGATCTACGTCGTGGCTCTGCTGGACGTCTGGAACAAGACAAAGTGGCCGCTCAAGCGCGTCGCGTTCTTCTTCCTGCTCTGCGTGCTCCCCTTCGGCGGCCTGTACGGCGACAAGGTGCTCAAGCGCTACGAGGCCGACGGCGTCATCGCCGCCCGCGCCCGCCGGGAAGGGACGGTCAGCGCATGATCGTCGCCTTCTCCGTCAGCCCGCTGGGGGTCGGTGAGGACGTCGGCGAGTACGTCGCCGACGCCGTCCGCGTCGTCCGCGAGTCCGGGCTGCCCAACCGCACGGACGCCATGTTCACCTCCATCGAGGGGGAGTGGGACGAGGTCATGGACGTCGTCAAGCGCGCCGTCGCCGCCGTCGAGGCGCGGTCCGGACGGGTCTCCCTCGTCCTCAAGGCCGACATCCGCCCCGGTGTGACGGACGGTCTGAACTCCAAGGTCGAGACGGTCGAGCGGTACCTGGCCGACTGACACCGGGGCACTCCGGGCGAGCGGCAAGTTAGGGTAACCTAACTTCATGCTGGCTACAGTCCCGGGCCGTGAGCGCGGCGAGCCGCTCCCGGCGGCCGCGCTCCGATGGGCCGAGCCGTCGGCGGGCGGCGCCCAGGTGTCCGCCCCCTATCTGCTCACCACCGCCGTCCTCGGCGGGAACCCCCTGGCGGCCCCGGTCGCCGCCGGGGTGCACACCCACTCCGACGGGCTCCTGGTCTGGCCCCGGCACGGTTCGCTGACGCTGCACACCCGCAACACCGTGCGCCGGCTCGTGCCGGGGCAGGGGATCTGGCTGCCGCCCGGCACCCCGCACGACTCCTCGGCCGACCCGGGCGGCGTGAGCTGCTACACCTACGTGACCAGTGCGGCGATTCCGCCGCACTGGTCGGGCCTGCGCCCGCTGCGGGTGCTGCGCGCGCTCCAGGAGATGCTGCTCCACCTCGACACCACGTCGATGCCCGACGATCTCCGGCTGCGGACCCAACGCGTCGTCCTGGACCTGCTGGAGGACGATCCGCATCCGGCCATCGACGTCCCCGTCCCCGAGGACGCGCGCATTCGCGCCCTGGCCGACGACGTCATGCGTGATCCGGAGAGCGAACTCTCGCTGGAGGCGTGGGCGGCGCGGCACGCGCTGAGCGTGCGTACCGTCACCCGTGCGTTCGGCCGCGACATCGGTATGTCCTTCGCGCGGTGGCGGTCGCTGGTGCGGATGTCCGCGGCGACGACGCTGCTGGCCCAGGGTCGTCCGGTCGGTCTGGTCGCGCACCGCTGCGGCTACTCCACGACGAGCGCGTTCTCCGCCGCCTTCCGACGGGTGACCGGGGTCAGCCCGACCGGGTACCTGCGCGATCAGGCGGTACCAGCACAAGCGGGCCGCTGACGGCCCCACCGCGTGCTGCCCCGTGCGCCGCCGATTCGGCGGGTGGCCGAATCACGACACACCCTGGCCAGTACGCGCCCCCTTCGAGCGACTCCGCTCCTTAGCGTTCACTTAGGTGAGGGTTACCTAAGTTGAAGTGCGGGTCGGTCGCGTACGCGTCGTCCCGCCACGGCCGCCCTCCCCGTACATCCGCCGTCGCTCCACCGCGACGCGCGCAGATCCGAGGAGAAGCATGTCCATTTCCATCCCGTCCGGACGCGGAACGGGCGCCGTCGCGCGCCTCACGGCGCTGATGCTCGCGGCCGTCGTGGTGCTGGCGGGCTGCGGCAGCGGCGGCTCCGGACCGGACACGGCGGAGGCGAAGCCGGGCAGCGCTTCGGGCGCGTTCCCCGTGAGCATCAAGCACGGCCACGGGACCACGACGATCAAGGCGAAGCCCAAGCGGGTCGTGGCGGTCAGCTGGATGTCGCTGGACGTGGTCGCGGCGCTGGGCACGGTCCCGGTCGGCGTCGACAAGCAGTGGGGCGGCGACAAGCAGGGCTACACCCCGTGGTTCCGCAGCACGGTCGAGAAACTGGGCGGACCGCTGCCCGAGACGCTGAACTACGGTGACGCGGGCGAGATCGACTTCGAGCAGATCCTCTCGCTGAAGCCCGACCTCATCGTCGGCCTGTACTCCGGCATCTCGGACGTCGACTACAAGCGCCTCTCCGGGATCGCCCCCACCATCCCGTACCTGAACAAGCCCTGGGACGGCGGGACCTGGCAGGAGATGACCCGCACCATCGGCAAGGCCATGGGCGAGACGAAGAAGGCCGAGAGCCTCGTCACCGACGTCCGGGGCCGGCTGACCGCGGTCACCGAGGAGCACCCCGAGTTCAAGGGCAGGACGTTCACCTACGGAGTCGCCCTCACCCCCGGCTCGACGGAGGTCGGGTTGTACCTCAACTACGACGCCCGGGTCCGGCTGCTGACCGAGATGGGCTTCCGGAACACCCCGTCGATGAAGGCGATCGCGTCCACCGCCAAGGGCACCAACTGGTACGGCGGGGTCAGCCTGGAGAAGCTCGACACGATCGACGCCGACATCTTCGTCGGCTGGGCCAACGGCGCCGACGAGGTCCCCTACACCCTCAAGGACCCGCTGTTCTCGCGCTGGAAGCCGATCGCCGGGACGAACTACGCCTTCGTGCAGGACCCGGCGATGGGTATGGCCACCAGCGGACCCTCGGTGCTCTCCATCCCCTGGGCCCTGAAGCGCTACGTCCCGATGCTCGCCGACGCCGTCGCGGGCAGGGGCAGCACCGGCGCGGACTCCTGACCGCCGTCCGCCGCCCCATGTGACGCCCTCTCCCAAGGACAACCATGACGACCGCCCCACCCACGGGTGACCTCACCGCCGGCACGGAGCGCGAGGTGCCGGACCCGCGCGGCGCCGCGGGTCCGGCCCGGCGCACCCGGTACCGCCCGCTGATCCTGCTGACCGCGATCGCGCTGCTGCTCGTCGTCGCCGTCCTCAGCGTGATGGTCGGCGCCCGCTCCATCGCCCCCGGCACGGTGTGGGACGCGCTGTTCCACTTCGACGACTCCGACGAGCACGTGATGGTGCGCGAACTACGGGTGCCCCGCACCGTGATCGGGCTGGTCGTCGGTGCGGCCCTCGGCCTGAGCGGCGCGCTGATCCAGGCGTTCACCCGCAACCCGCTGGCCGACCCCGGCATCCTCGGCGTGAACGCGGGCGCGAGCCTCGCGGTGACCTTCGCCGTCGCCGTCCTCGGGTACACCGGAGCCGGCCAGTTCATCTGGTTCGCCCTGGCGGGGGCCTTCGGGCTCACGGTGCTCGTCTACACGCTCGGCTCGATCGGCGCGGACCGGGGCAGCCCGGTCAAACTCACCCTCGCGGGCGTCGCGTTCACCGCCGTGTGCGGCGGCTTCACCTCCGCCATGGCGCTCAAGAACACCACCACGTTCGACGCCATGCGGTTCTGGGGCGTCGGCTCCATCGGGGGCCGGTCGCTCGACATCCTCCCCGTCGCCCTGCCCCTGATCGGTGCCGGTCTCGTACTCGGGCTGTGCAGCGCGGGCTCGCTCAACACCCTGGCGCTGGGCGACGACCTCGCCCGGTCGCTGGGCACCCGGCTCGCCCTGACCCGGGTGGTCCTGGTGCTCGCCGTCACCCTGCTGGCCGGGACCTCGGTCGCCGTCGCCGGCCCGATCTCGTTCGTCGGGCTGATGGTGCCCCATGTCGTCCGCTGGTTCACGGGACCCGACCAGCGCTGGATCCTGCCCGTCACGATCGTCGTCGCGCCCGCCTTCCTGCTGGCCGCCGACATCATCGGACGTGTGGTCCTGCCCTCCGGCGAGATGCGGGTCGGGCTCGTCACCGCGCTCGTCGGCGCACCCGTCCTCGTCGCGCTCGTCCGGCGCCGGAAGGTGAGCACCCTGTGAGCGCCGCGACGGCGAAGGACGCCGTACCGCCGAAGGACGCCGCACCGGCGAAGGACACCGCACCGGCGAGGCACGCCGCACCGGACCGGGTCGACTTCGGCCGGACCGTCTGGGCCTGGCGGCGCGCCGGACTGGCCCTGCGCGTCGAGCGGCGGACCGTCCTCGTCTGCGCCGCCCTGGCCGTCACCGTGGCCGCCCTCGGCGTCCTCACCCTCGGCACCGGGTCCATCCGGCTGACCCCCGCCCAGGTGCTGTCCGCCCTGTTCGACCCGGACGCCGACCCCCGCGACCGGCTGGTGGTCGTGACCTGGCGGCTGCCACGCCTGCTGTTCGCGGTTCTCTGCGGAGCGGCGCTCGCCATCAGCGGCGCGCTGTTCCAGTCGCTCACCAGGAACCCGCTCGGTTCGCCCGACGTGATCGGCTTCGCCTCCGGCTCCTACGCGGGGGCGAGCGTCGTGATGCTCGTGCTCGGCACCGCCGACTACCTCGCGGTCGCCTCGGGTTCCCTGATCGGCGGGGCGCTGACCGCGCTCCTGGTGTACCTGCTGGCCTACCGCAAGGGGCTGGCTCCCTTCCGCCTCATCATCGTGGGGATCGCCGTCGGCGCCTTCCTCTCCTCCCTCACCTCGATGCTGCTGCTCTCCGTCAACCCGCAGCAGGCGATGCTGGCGGCGACCTGGGGAGCGGGCTCCCTCAGCGGACTCGGCTTCGAGCAACTGCGGCCGACCGCAGCCGTGTTCGTCGTCCTGCTGATCTGCTCCGCGGCCGTGGCGCGGCCCCTGGTCCATCTGGAACTGGGCGACGACGCGGCCGTGGCCCTCGGGGTCCGCGCCCAGCGCGCACGCCTCGCGGCCACGCTCACCGGGGTCGCGCTCACCGCGCTCGTGACCGCGGCCGTCGGCCCGATCTCGTTCATCGCGCTCGCCGCGCCGCAGATCGCCCAGCGGCTGACGCGCGGCTCCACCACGGTCCGGATCGGGCCGGCCGCGCTGACCGGCGCCGCCGTCCTGACCGGCGCCGACTTCATCGCCCAGCGCGTCGACCTGCCCGTGGGCGTCGTCACGGTGTGCGTCGGAGGCGCCTATCTGGCCTGGCTGCTCGCCCGCCGTTACGCGGGGCGGCGGGGATGAGCGCACCGGCCCCGCCGCCCCCGGCGCCCGGCCCCCCGAGCCCGCCCGCCGCCCGTCCGCGAGGAGTACCCGTGACCGTCATGACGCAGCCCACCCGCACCCACACCCCGGCCCCGGCACGCCTGGAGGTGCTCGACGCCTCCATCGGCTACGGCCGGCATCCGGTCTCCGAGCACCTGGACGTAGCCATCCCGGACCGCTCGTTCACCGTCATCATCGGCCCCAACGCCTGTGGAAAGTCGACCCTGCTGCGCGCCGTGTCCCGGCTGCTGCGGCCCACCGCGGGCAAGGTCGTCCTCGACGGCCGGTCCATAGCGGAGTACGGCTCCAGGGAAGTGGCCCGGACGCTCGGGCTGCTGCCGCAGTCCTCGGTGGCGCCCGACGGGATCACCGTGGCCGACCTGATCGCCCGCGGACGCCACCCGCACCAGAGGCTGATGCGCCAGTGGACCCGGCAGGACGAACAGGCGGTCCTGGACGCCATGGCGGCCACCTCCGTCACCGAGCTCTCCGGCAGAGCGGTCGACGAACTCTCCGGCGGCCAGCGCCAACGCGTCTGGGTGGCGATGGTCCTCGCCCAGCAGACCCCGATCCTGCTGCTGGACGAACCGACCACGTTCCTCGACATCGCCCACCAGATCGACCTGCTGGAACTGTTCACCGATCTGCACCGCGCCGGGCACACCCTCGTCGCCGTACTCCACGACCTGAACCACGCCGCCCGCTACGCGAGCCATCTCATCGCCATGCGCGACGGCCGCGTCGTCGCCGAGGGCACTCCGCAGGAGGTCGTGACCGCCGCCCTGGTGCGGGAGGTGTTCGACCTGCCCTGCCAGGTCGTCCCCGACCCGGTCACCGGCACCCCCATGGTCGTCCCGCTGACCCGCCGACGGGACGCCCGGTGAACCCGGCCACCACCGCCACCACCGGCGGACCCGGTCCGGACGGCGGTGCCCGGGGGCCCAACTCCGTCGCGGCGCTGTTCCGGGTCGCGCTGCTGCGCGACGGCCGGGGCCGCCTGCTCGCCCTCACCACCCTCGCGTTCATGGTCCATCAGCTGTGCGAGGCACTGGTGCCGGTCCTCATCGGCGTGGTCATCGACCGGGCACTCGCCCCGCAGGACCGCTCCGCCCTGCTCCAGTGGCTCGGCGTCCTCGGCGCCGTCTTCGTCGTACTGTCCCTGTCGTACCGGCGGGCGTCGGCGGCCATGGTGGACGTCTACGGCCACGGCGAGCACGAGCTGCGGCAACGGGTGATGGCCCGGCTGCTGCACCCGCGCTCCCTGCGCCGTCGGCCCGGACCCGGAGAGGCGCTCTCGCTGGTCTCGTCCGACACCTACCGCGTCGCCGGGGTCTCCTGGAGCGTCGTGCAGCAGGCCTCGACGGTCACCGCGATCCTCACCGCCTCGACGGCCCTGCTGGTGATCTCCGTGCCCCTGGGCCTGGGCGTCATCGCCGGCACGGTCCTGGTGCTCGTCGTGATGCGCCGGGTCTCGATGCCGCTGGAGGCGCGGGGACTGGCCGAGCAGAGTACGGCGGCCAGGGCCGGCGAGGTGGCCACCGACATGATCACCGGACTCCGGGTGGTCATCGGCATGAACGCCCGAGCGGAGGCCGCCCGCCGCTACCGCGCCGCGAGCGGGGAGTCCAGGCGCGCGGCCGTGGCCACCTCGCGCTCCGTCCTGGCGTACGGCAGCCTCAGCCGGCTGCTGTCAGGAGCGCTCCTCGCCGCGCTCTCCACGGCGTCGGGATACCTCGCACTCGACGGCAGCATCACCATCGGCCAGCTCGTCACCGTCCTCGGACTCGCCCAGTTCCTCCAGGGCTCGCTGACCCACGTCGGCACGTTCGCCGCCAACTGGTTCCACAAGCGGGCCTCCGCCCGCCGGCTGGGCGACCTGCTGGACGAACCGCACCTGATCGGACCCGCCGGGACCGGCACCGGCGACAGCCCCGCCCACGTCACCGCCGGCTCCCTCCCCGCGCTGCGGTGGCACCCGCCCGAGCACGGCGAGCCCCTCGACCTGCGGCCCGGCGAACTCCTCGGCGTCGTCCCCCGCCACCCCGGGCACGCACGCGAGCTCAGCGACCGGCTCGGCTACCGCGTCCCGCTCCGCCGGGGCGAACTCCTGATCGACGGCACCGACGCCGTCGACCTCGGACCGGAGCCGGTGCGCGCCCGGATCGCGGCGCCGCCCCACCACGGCGCGGTGTTCTCCGGCACCCTGCGCTCCAACCTCACCCCCACGGGCGGTGACGGTGACCCGGCCGTGCTGCGGGCCGCGATGCTCGACGACGTACTCGAACTGGTCGGCGGCGACCAGGCCGAAGTCGGTGAGCACGGCCGCAGGCTCTCCGGCGGCCAGCGGCAGCGCCTGCTGCTCGCCCGCGCCCTGCACACCGACGCCGACCTCGTCGTCCTCGACGAACCCGCCACCGCGGTCGACCCGGTGACCGAGCAGCGCATCGCCGCAGGACTGCGGGGACTGCCCGCCACCACGCTCCTCATCACCACCAGCCCGATCCTGCTCGCCGCCTGCGACCGGGTCGTCGACCTCGGCGGCGCCCGCCCCGGACCGAACGGAACGACCAGGTGACCCCCGCCCACGGCACCCTGCCCATCGCCGGCCCCCGCCGCACCCGCGAGGAGATCGTCCGCCGGTTCGGCGCGCACCGCGCCCGGCTCGCCGCCGCGCTGCTGACGCTGCTCTGCGGTACGGCCGTCACACTCGCGACGCCCCCGGTACTCGGCGCCGTCGTGGACGCCGTCGCGGACGGGGAGGGCCGGGGCCGTGTCACGGTGCTCGGCGCGGTCCTCGTGCTCGTCGCCCTCGCCGGGTCCGCACTCGCCTACGCCGGTGGCCGGATGCTGGTCGTCCTCGTCCAGGGTGTTCTCGCCGCGCTGCGCGAGGACGTGTTCGAGACCGCGGTGCACCTTCCGGCGAGCACGCTGGAGTCCTCGGACAGCTCCGATGTCGTCTCCCGGGTGACGCGCGACGTGGAAGCGGTCTCCGAAGCAGCCTCCGACGTGCTTCCCGATGTCACCGACGCGAGCTTCACGATCGGCCTGAGCCTGGTGGGCCTCGCGGTCCTCGACATCCGCCTGGCCCTGGCCGGCCTGGTCTGCCTGCCCGTCCACATCCTCGCGACCCGGCAGTTCCTCGCCCGCTCGCACGTCGTGTACGCGGACATCCGGCGGCTGGAGTCCACCCGGGGCCAGTCCGTCATCGAGGCGGTGCACGGCGCCGAGACGATCCGGACCTACCGCTCGCAGGACCGCCACCTCGGCGCGCTGGCCGCACACAGCGAACTGGCCATCGCACGGCAGCGCGACGGCGTACGGCTGCGCAACCGGTTCACGGGCCTGCTCAACGCGGCGGAGTTCCTCGGCCTCGCGGCCGTACTCGCCACGGGTTTCGCGCTCCTCGGCTCGGGCGCCGTCTCGGTGGGCGCCGCCACGGCCGCGGCCCTCTACTTCCACCGCCTCTTCGGCCCTGTCGGAGCGCTGCTGGGGAGCCTGGACGACATCCAGCGGGCGACGGCCGGGCTGTCGCGGCTGGTCGGCATCACAGACCTGGACCGGTCCGGTGCCGGGCACGGGCGGCCCGGCACGGGGGACGCGCGCCACCGCCCGGCGATCGACGTCAAGGGCGTCTCGTTCTCGTACGACGGCACCCGCGACGCCGTGCGTGACGTCTCGTTCCACGTACCGCCGGGTTCGAGCCTGGCGCTCGTCGGCGCCAGCGGCTCCGGGAAGAGCACCCTGGCCCAGCTGATCGCCGGCCTGGCCGAACCCGACCGGGGCGAGATCACCGCGGGAGAGGCGGCGGCCGGACGGGTCCCGTCCCGGTACCTGGTCACCCAGGAGATCCATCTGTTCGGCGGCACCCTGGCGGACAACCTGAGGCTCGCCCGGCCCACCGCCACCGACGACGAACTCCGCCGGGGCCTGGCCGAGGCCGGGGCCGACTGGGCGCTGGGGACGCGGGCGGGGCTCGACACCGTCCTCGGCACGGGGGGCACCCCCGTCGACGACGGCTCCGTCCAGCACCTCGCGCTGGCCCGCGCGCTGATAGCCGACCCGGACATCGTCGTCCTCGACGAGGCCACCGCCCAGTCCGGCCAGCAGACGCGTGGTCCGCTCCAGCAGGCCCTCGAACGCGTCACCCGTGGGCGTACCAGCGTGATCGTGGCGCACCGTCTGGAGCAGGCGCGCGACGCGGACCGCATCCTCACCCTGCGGCGCGGCGAGGTCGTCGAGCAGGGCACGCACGACGAACTACTGGCTTCCGGGGGCGAGTACGCGGCCCTCTGGCAGGCGTACACGGGCAGAACCGGCCGTCCCTAGTCGACTGCGGCCGATCCGACGACCGAACCCGAACCCCCACCTCCACCCCCTCACACCCGAAGGAGCAGCACCCATGACCATTCACCGCGCCGTGGTGGCCCGCGTCCGGCCGCTCAGCACGACCATGGCCCGCATCACATTCCACGGCGAGGGCCTTGCCGCCTTCACCTCCACGGGCGTCGGCGACGAGTACGTCCGGCTGTTCCTCCCGCACGGCCCGGACCGGACCGATGTCTCCCTGCCCGACTCGACGGAGAACGGCGGCTGGCGGACCCCCGAGGGGCGGCCGGAGGCCCCGGTGCGCACGTACACGATCCGGTCCGCCCGTCCGGAGGCCGGCGAGATCGACATCGACTTCGTGCTGCACGGCCACGGGACGGCGTCCGGCTGGGCCGCCGCCGCCCGCCCCGGTGATGTCATCGGCCTCAACTCCCCGACCGGCCTCTACAGCCCCCCGGCCGACCTCGCCCGGCAGGTCCTGGTCTCCGACCTGAGCGGTCTGCCCGCCGTCGGACGCCTCATCGAGAACACCCCGGACCACGTCATCACCCGGGCCGTCCTGGAGGTCCCCGACCCGTCCTGCGTCCAGCCGCTCCCGGACCGGCCCGGTGTCCGGGCGACCTGGACCTACGGCGGCAACGGCCACGGTCCCAGCCGGCTGGCCGAACTGGTCGAGGCCGCGATCCCGCCCGGCACGGACCCGGCCGGCGGCTACGTGTGGGTCGCGGGGCAGACGGACGCCCTGCGCGCGGTGCGGCGCTACCTGCGCAGGGAACTGCGGCTCCCCGCCGAGCGCTTCAAGGTCGTCGGCTACTGGATGCCGGACGGCGAGTCCTGGACCCGGCGCTACGAAGCCCTGCCCGCCGCGGTCCGGTCCGAGCTGGAGAACATGTGGCACGACCCGGCCGACGAGCCGGAGGACCTCGCCATCCGCTACGAGGACCGGCTCAGCACGCTCGGCCTGTGACCCCGGCCGGTCACGGGGGCTGCGGCACGGCCAGCGCGATCCCGAGCGGCGTCCGCTCGTACAGCACCTGGTGCCCGTATCTGCGCGAGGTCAGCAGCCCCGAGGACCGCAGCACCGACAGGTGTTCGGAGACGGAGGACGGCGCGAGGGCGAGCCGGTGGGCGAGCGCGGTGGTGCCGGCCGGCTCGTCCAGCGCGCACAGGACGTCGGCGCGGGCCCGGCCGAGCAGCCGGGCCAGCGCCTCCGGGGTGCGGTCGCCCGGCTCCGTCCAGAGGCCGCCGATCCCGCGTGCCGGATAGATGACCGCGGGCAGCCAGGGGGCCTCGAACCCGCCGACCACGTTCGGCCAGGCGAACACGCTCGGCATCAGCACGAGGCCCTGCCCGCCGAGCACCCGGGAGTGCCGGCCGGCCGTGCGGGCGATGGTGAGCGTCGAATCCGCCCAGCTCAGCTGCGGGCTCAGCTCGCTCAGCAGCCGCTCGAAACCCACCGCCGCGAGCCGCCGCGAGTGGTAGGCCACATCCGCCTCCAGCAGCGCCCGCAGCCGGGGCCAGTGCGGCTCGATCAGCGCCCGCCAGGCCCGCTCCAGCAGATCGGCCAGCTCCCGCACGGTCCGCGCCGGATCGGCCAGCAGCGCCCGCCCGGCGGTGGAGTCCAGCGCCCCGGGCCGCTCCGACAGCGCCCACGCGATGTCCTCCCGGGCCAGCGCCGGATCGACCGCCCGGACGCCCGCGATCTCCTCCTCGAACGAGGTGAGCGGCCCCAGCGGCGGCGGGCAGAAGAAGTCCGGGCTGTGGCCGCGCTCGTTCATCAGCAGCCACAGCGGCCCGAGATCGAGCCCGGCGGCAGCGTCCCGGATCCGGCGCAGCCACGGCAGGTGATACCCCTGCCGCCGCGGCGTGGCCAGCACCCGCACCGCGGCCTGGGTCTCCCCGAGCGGGGAGAGCGCGAACCGGCAGCGCAGCAGATCGCTCTCGTCGAAATGCAGATGGAACGGCATGCGCGGCCTCGGGAGGATTCGGGTGGGGACCGGAAGATTCGGGTGGGACCGAAAGTCTACGGACCGCGTGCCGGGTTCCCGCAGGCTGCGTCCATGCCGAGAGACACAGAACCGCCGACGGGCGGCCACTCACCCCGCGACCCGGAGCGCGCCGGTTCCCCTGACCCGAGCGAACCGGCCGCGCTCCGGGCCCCCGCGGTCCCCGTCCACGGACCGGGACCCGGCGGGGCCCCGTCCCGCGGCTACCGGGCCGTCTTCGCCGTCGTCGAGTTCCGCGCCGTCTTCGCCGCGCATCTGCTCTCGCTGCTCGGCGTCGTCGTCAGTGAGCTGGCGCTGACCGTCCTCGTGTACGACCTCACCGACTCGCCCCTGCTCAGTGCCCTCACGTTCGCGCTCGGCATGCTGCCGTACCTCGTCGGAGGCACCCTCTTCGCGGGGATCGCGGACCGCTACCCCGCACGCCGGGTCCTGGTCACCTGCGACCTGATCTGCGCGGCCTGCGTCGCCGTGATGGTGCTCCCCGGCACCCCCGTCGCCGGACTGCTCCTGCTGCGCTGCCTGGTGGCCGCCGTGTCGCCGGTCTTCACCGGGACCAGGATGGCCGCGCTCACCGACATCCTGGGCGAGGGCGACCTCTTCGTGCTGGGCCGCTCGCTGCTGCGGATCGTCTCGCAGAGCGCGCTGCTGGCCGGCTTCGGCGTGGGCGGGCTGCTGCTGGCGGTGGTCTCGCCGCGCGGTGCGATCACCATCACCGTCGTCACCTTCCTCTGCTCGGCCGCCCTGCTCAGGATCGGCACCCGGGACCGGCCCGCCCGCACCACGGGCAAGGGCGGCGGCACCCTGCTGGGGGAGTCGCTCGCGGGCGCCCGGCTGGTGCTGGGCCACCGCCGGATCCGGGCGCTGCTGCTGCTCTTCTGGCTGCCCCCGGCGTTCGTCGTCGCACCGGAGGCGCTGGCCGCTCCGTACGCCGACGAGATCGGTGTGGGCAGCGCCGCGCTGGGACTGCTGATGTGCGCGATGCCGGTCGGCTCCATCGCCGCCGAGCTGTACACGGGCGCCGCGCTGAGCCCCCGTACCCGCTCCCGCGTCGTGCTGCCCCTCGCCGCGGCCGGGCTGCTGCCCCTCGTGCTGTACGGGTTCCGCCCCGGAGTGGCCCTGGCGGCCGTCGCGCTGGTGCTGGCCGGGGCGGGTTCCGCGTACGTCATCGGGCTCGACCAGTGGTTCGTCGAGGCCGTCCCGGACGAGCTGCGCGGGCGGGCCATGACTCTGCTCACCGCCGGACTCATGACGCTCCAGGGCGTCGGCATGGCGCTGGCGGGCCTGGCCGCGGAGTTCTTCCCGGTCCACCAGGTGGTCGCAGGGGCGGGAGTCGTGGGCACCCTGTGCCTGCTGGTGCTCGTGGCGGAGGTCCGCAGAACCGCACCCGCTCACCGAATTCGGACCGAAGTTCGAGACGGGGCGGACCAGCATATGACCAGTGGGTAAGGTCGATGCCGTGCCGAAGCCGCTCAGTCTCCCCTTCGATCCCATCGCCCGCGCCGACGAACACTGGCAGCAGCGCTGGGGTCCAGTGCCCTCCATGGGCGCGATCACCTCGATCATGCGTGCGCAGCAGATCCTGCTCGCCGAGGTCGACGCGGTGGTCAAACCGTACGGACTGACGTTCGCGCGGTACGAGGCGCTGGTCCTGCTCACCTTCTCCAAGGCCGGTGAGCTGCCGATGTCCAAGATCGGTGAGCGGCTGATGGTCCACCCCACGTCCGTCACGAACACCGTGGACCGGCTGGTGCGCTCCGGCCTGGTCGACAAGCGCCCCAACCCGAACGACGGACGGGGCACGCTCGCCTCGATCACGGACAAGGGCCGCGAGGTCGTCGAGGCGGCCACGGAGGACCTGGTCGCGATGGAGTTCGGGCTCGGGGTGTACGACGCGGAGGAGTGCGGCGAGATCTTCGCGCTGCTGCGGCCGCTGCGGATCGCCGCCCAGGACTTCGAGGAGATCTGAGCTCCGGGCGGATCCGGGCGGGTCCGCGGAGGGCATGGTTCCGGGCCCGGCCCGCTGCAAGATCGCCCCGGACGTCCGGTTAGGCTCGATGGCATGAAACGCAGTGTGCTGACCCGATACCGGGTGATGGCCTACGTCACCGCCGTCATGTTGCTCGTGCTCTGCACCTGCATGGTCTTCAAGTACGGCTTCGATACCGGCGAGGGCCTGACGCTCGTCGTCTCGCAGCTCCACGGCGTGCTCTACATCATCTACCTGATCTTCGCCTTCGACCTCGGCTCCAAGGCGAAGTGGCCGATGGGCAAGCTGCTCTGGGTGCTGATCGCCGGCACGATCCCGACGGCCGCGTTCTTCGTCGAGCGCAAGGTCGTCCGCGAGGTCGAGCCGCTGCTCGCGGACGCCGCCCCGGTACCCGCGAAGGCCTGACCGGAGACGGTCCGAAGCCGGTCCGAAGCCTGGTCCGAACCGCCCCGCGCAAAGCGTCGGGCGGTTTGCCATCGACATTTACTAGGACGTCCTAGTAAATTCATATGTATGGACGCTGACGCGATCGAGGAAGGCCGCCAACGCTGGCAGGCCCGTTACGACAAGGCCCGCAAGCGCGACGCGGACTTCACCACGCTCTCCGGGGACCCGGTCGAGCCCGCATACGGCCCCCGGCCGGGGGACGCGTACGAGGGCTTCGAGCGGATCGGCTGGCCCGGTGAGTACCCCTTCACCCGCGGGCTCTACCCGACCGGCTACCGGGGCCGCACCTGGACGATCCGCCAGTTCGCCGGCTTCGGCAACGCCGAGCAGACCAACGAGCGCTACAAGATGATCCTGGCCGCCGGCGGCGGCGGCCTCAGCGTCGCCTTCGACATGCCGACGCTGATGGGACGCGACTCGGACGACCCCCGCGCGCTCGGCGAGGTCGGCCACTGCGGGGTGGCGATCGACTCCGCCGCCGACATGGAGGTCCTCTTCAAGGACATCCCGCTCGGTGACGTCACGACGTCGATGACGATCAGCGGCCCCGCCGTGCCCGTCTTCTGCATGTACCTGGTCGCCGCCGAGCGCCAGGGCATCGACCCGGCCGTGCTCAACGGCACGCTCCAGACGGACATCTTCAAGGAGTACATCGCGCAGAAGGAGTGGCTCTTCCAGCCCGAGCCCCATCTGCGTCTCATCGGTGACCTGATGGAGCACTGCGCCCGCGACATCCCCGCGTACAAGCCGCTCTCCGTCTCCGGCTACCACATCCGCGAGGCCGGAGCCACGGCCGCTCAGGAGCTGGCGTACACCCTCGCCGACGGCTTCGGATACGTGGAGCTCGGCCTCTCCCGGGGGCTGGACGTCGACACCTTCGCCCCCGGCCTCTCCTTCTTCTTCGACGCGCACCTCGACTTCTTCGAGGAGATCGCCAAGTTCCGCGCCGCCCGCCGGATCTGGGCCCGCTGGATGAAGGAGACGTACGGCGCCGAGACCGACAAGGCACAGTGGCTGCGCTTCCACACCCAGACCGCCGGAGTCTCGCTCACCGCCCAGCAGCCCTACAACAACGTCGTGCGCACCGCCGTGGAGGCGCTCTCCGCGGTCCTGGGCGGCACCAACTCCCTGCACACCAACGCCCTCGACGAGACCCTCGCGCTCCCCTCGGAGCAGGCCGCCGAGATCGCCCTGCGCACCCAGCAGGTGCTGATGGAGGAGACCGGCGTCGCCAACGTGGCCGACCCGCTGGGCGGCTCCTGGTACGTGGAGCAGCTCACCGACCGGATCGAGGCGGACGCCGAGAAGATCTTCGAGCAGATCAGGGAGCGCGGCACCCGGGCCCACCCGGACGGGCAGCACCCGATCGGCCCGATGACCTCCGGCATCCTGCGCGGCATCGAGGACGGCTGGTTCACCGGCGAGATCGCCGAATCCGCCTTCCGCTACCAGCAGTCGCTGGAGAAGGGCGACAAGCGGGTCGTCGGCGTCAACGTCGCCCACGGCTCGGTCACCGGCGACCTGGAGATCCTGCGGGTCAGCCACGAGGTCGAGCGCGACCAGGTCAGCGAGCTCGCCGGCCGGAAGGACGGCCGCGACGACGCCAAGGTGACCGGGGCCCTGGACGCGATGCTGGCCGCCGCCCGCGACGGCTCCAACATGATCGCCCCGATGCTCGACGCCGTACGGGCGGAGGCCACCCTCGGCGAGATCTGCGGGGTGCTGCGCGAGGAGTGGGGCACCTACACGGAGCCGCCCGGCTTCTGACAGATAGTTGGTAGTTACAGGTGTCACCTCCGGAGGCCCGGGTAGGCGCAGCCGCGATACTCGTACCCCTCTGGAGGCAACACCGTGAGACTGTCCGGGAGAATCACAGCGGCCGCGGGCGCCGCACTCGCCGTACTCGGAACGCTGCTGGTCAGCGGTTCGACAGCGGTCAGCGCCGCACCGGCACCGAAGCCGAAGGTGCAGGACACCTTCGACTCGCTCGGCCCGGATGTGAAGGCCGCCAAGCTCTCCAACGGCCGGACCGCGCACTACATCGACGAAGGGCGCAGGGGCGGCACCCCGGTCCTCTACATCGGCGGCACCGGAACCAGCGCGCGCGCCGCGCACATGACCGACTTCTTCCGGTCCACCCGGGAGTCGTTCGGCCTCCGGCTGATCTCCGTGGAGCGCAACGGCTTCGGTGACACGGAGTACGACCCCTCGCTCGGCAAGGCCGACTTCGCGAAGGACGCCCTGGAGGTCCTGGACCGGATCGGCGTCAAGAAGGTCTCGGTGATCGCGATCTCCGGCGGCGGCCCGTACGCCGCCGAGCTCGCCGCCCGCGCCCCCGGCCGGATCAAGGCCCTCCACCTGGCCGCCGCCCTCCCGCCGTACGGCGAGAAGGCCGCGTACTGCGGTCTGAGCGACGACGCGCTGGCCGACGCGGTCAAGGACTCGATAGCCGACCCGCGCTCCTGGTGGGCGTTCCCCGACGACAGTGCCGTCAAGTCCATCCCGGGCTTCGCCGACACCGCGTACGAGGAGGGCGCGCGCACCTACAACCAGCGCGGCCAGAAGTCCGATCCCGCGCCGCAGGTGCACGAGCAGAAGCTCTACTGCCAGCGTCCAGGGCCCGACCTGTCGAAGCTGAAGGCGCCCGTCTACCTGTACGGCGGCGACAAGGACACCACCGTGCCGACGAAGGCCGCCCTGGCCACCTGGCGCAAGGCGCTGCCGGTCACCCCGGTCGTCCGTACCTACGCCGACTCCGGCCATGACGTCCAGTACCGCCACTGGGACCAGATCCTGGTGGACCTGGCCGGTCAGGGAGACCGCACCGTCGTCTGCCACAGCGACCACACCAAGCTGATGGAGCCCGAGCGGGCGGACCGCCTGGTCGCCGCGCACAAGGCCACGCTGGGCAGCTGCGCCTGGCAGAAGTAGCGGGTACCGCTACCCCGAGGCGGCCGCGCCCAGCCCCGCCAGGAGCAGCAGGGTGAAGCGCCGGGCCCAGTCGGCATCGACGGGCTCGGCGCTCACCAGTGCCCGGTGCACCACCGCGCCGGCGATCACATCGAAGATCAGATCCGCCGTCAGGGCCGCCGTGGCCTCGTCCTGCTCCACCGGCAACTCGCCCCGGTCCTGGGCCCGTCGGCGGCCCTGGAGGACGAGGCGCTTCTGCCGGTCCACGATCGAGTCGCGGATCCGGGTCCGCAGCGCCTCGTCCCGGGTCGACTCCGCGACCACCGCCATCAGCGCGGTCTGGGTCTCCGGCCGCTCCAACAGCGCGGCGAACTGGAGCACCACCGCCTGGACATCGGCGGACAGGCTGCCCAGATCGGGGAGTTCCAGCTCGTCGAAGAGGACCGCGACCGCGTCCACGACCAGTTCGTTCTTGCCCGCCCAGCGCCGGTAGAGCGTCGTCTTGGCGACCCCGGCCCGCGTCGCCACATCGCCCATCGTCAGCTTCGACCAGCCGAGGTCGACCAGCGAGGCTCTGGTCGCCTCAAGGATCGCCTCGTCGGCCGCGGCATTGCGCGGGCGTCCCGTTCGTGCGGGTTTGGGGTGGCTGCGGCTGAGCATGACGCGACCATACCCGCCAGTAGCTAAATTCGACCGGCCCCGTCGGCCGTGAGACAGATCACCGGGTGGTCCTGTTCAGCAGGGGGCATGGCCAGTTACGCTACGGGTCGTAGCGTAAGGACGGCGGCTGTGCCGTCGTCGCGCGACGGACGAACGACAGCCACAGGCGCCGGGTGGGGACCGGGTGCCGAACCGGGTCTTTCAGGGGCCCTCGGACCGTGTCTGTCCGCACACCTCGCACACCGGCGGGGGTCGCGGACGGGCGCAGTTCACGTATCGCTTTCCGGATCGGTGTGCCAAGGGGGGAGGATGTACGTATGCAGCCTAGGAACATGTCCATGAGCGGCGTCGTCGACCTCGCCGCGGTGAAGGCGGCCGGTGAGGCCAAGGTGAAGGCGGAGCAGGCCCGTGCCGAGTCCGCCCGCCAGGGTGGCCCCGCCGCCGTACCCGCTTCCTCCCTCGTGTTCGACGTCGATGAGGCGGGCTTCGAGAGCGACGTACTGCAGCGCTCCGCCGAAGTCCCCGTCGTCATCGACTTCTGGGCCGAGTGGTGTGAGCCGTGCAAGCAGCTGGGGCCGCTCCTCGAGCGGCTGGCCCAGGAGTACAACGGCCGCTTCGTGCTGGCCAAGGTCGATGTCGACGCCAACCAGATGCTGATGCAGCAGTTCGGGATCCAGGGCATCCCCGCGGTCTTCGCCGTCGTCGCCGGGCAGGCGCTGCCGCTCTTCCAGGGCGCGGCCCCCGAAGCCCAGATCCGCGAGACCCTGGACCAGCTGATCCAGGTCGGCGAGGAGCGCTTCGGGCTCACCGGCATCGTGGTCGACCAGGACGCGGCGGCGCCCGAGGCCGGCGCGCAGGAGCCCGCCCCGGTGCCCGCCGGGCCGTACGACGCCCTGCTGGAGGCGGCCGCGCAGGCGCTGGACGCCAATGACTTCGCCGGCGCCGTCCAGGCGTACAAGAACGTCCTCTCCGACGAACCCGCCAACAGCGAGGCCAAGCTCGGTCTCGCCCAGGCCGAACTCCTGGCCCGGGTCCAGAAGACGGACCCGCAGCAGGTCCGCAAGGACGCCGCCGAGAATCCGGCCGATGTGCCGGCCCAGCTCGCCGCGGCCGACCTGGATCTGGTGGGCGGTCATGTCGAGGACGCGTTCGGCCGTCTCGTCGAGACGGTCCGCCGCACTTTCGGTGACGACCGGGACCAAGTGCGGGTGCGGCTGCTGGAGCTGTTCGAGGTGATCGGCCCCGACGACCCCCGGGTCGGCGCCGCGCGCACCGCTCTCGCTCGCGTCTTGTTCTGATCTGACAACACGGCCGCGACTCCTTGTGGGAGTCGCGGCCGTTTTCGCGTCAGGACGATAAGAGAAGCCCGCGCTTTACCAAATCTTGATAAAAGCAACGGCTGTTACTCCGAGTAAATCACCCACTGGGATCTGTCCGGCTTCGGCCGTCAATGCCGTGGTTCGTCTGCGAGCTCTGGGCAACCCTGTGTGGCCGTTCGGTGCCGCCCGGTCGTGGCTGGGTTATCACGCCGTTACCAGTGAGTAACGAACCCCCTTGTGTCACGGCCGCGAATGGACCACGATCGGCCACGCTCGGTCCAATGACGTCAGTCCGGCTGCCAGTCGGTGCGGCGGCTCTGTTGGGTCCCCACCGGGTGGGCCGGCGGCAGTGGCGCCGGCTCCGGACAGGGGGGTTCCTGCTGAATGGCAGGGCCTGTTCGAAGAGGTTGCGCGAACGCGTGGCCAGTGGTTGTCGCTCGGGGGTGATCGCCGGTGTTTCGGGCGCGGTTCACGTTCCGTTCGCTAGCGCTCTCCTTTCCGAGGACGTAGCACTTCTCCCATCCCGGGTCGGGCAGGATGCCAGGCCGGAGATGTACGTCCGAGAAGGAGGAAAAGTATGAGTTCCCAGGTTCGCGGTGGCACGAGATGGAAGCGTTTCGCTGTCGTCATGGTGCCGAGTGTCATAGCCACCGCCGCGGTGGGTGTCGGCCTGGCACAGGGCGCGCTCGCCGCTTCGTTCAGCGTGTCCGGCCAGGAGTTCAAGGTCAGCGCGGACTCGCTGGAAGGTGACGACTTCGTCCAGTACGGCAGTGTCGCCGCCGGCAAGGACCTCAAGGGCAAGGAACAGGCCGCTCCGGTGGCGGTGTCCGGGTTCAGCACGGCCTACATCACCAACATGTGCCAGTCGGTCGTCACACCCGACCTGCCGTTCGGCCTCGGCAACGTGACGCTGAAGCTGAAGGCGGGTGACCCGAAGAAGAAGCAGGAGAAGGTCTACGCCAAGGACATCTACCTGGATGTCTCTCAGCTCGATGCGGACGCCAAGTTCAAGAACATCGACATCGGCGTGGCCGCGGGTGACCTCACGAAGTTCCCCGAGGGCAAGAAGACGCACACGGGTATTCAGCCGAACACCCAGGCCAACCCGAACGGCTTCTCGCAGCGCGCCGAGCACGCCACGCTGACAAACGTCCGTCAGCAGGCGTGGGCCACCACCGCCGGCACGTTCAAGCTTCCGGGTCTGTCCCTGAGGCTGTCCAAGGGCGTCGACGAGTGCTACTAGGCACTCGCCCGGGTGGCCGGGGGCACTTCACGTGCCCCCGGCCGTCCACCCTTCTCCTTCTCACAGCGGTACCGGTTCCAGGGAGCTGTTTTCCATGAGCCCCGAATCCACAGGGCAGAACGAGCACTACCTCCGCGTCATCCGGCGACGCTTCCGTACCTGGCGGGGTAACAGGCCGTTCTGGGCAGGCCTGTTCACCATGGTGGGCGGCTTGCCCATCGCGTACTTCCCGTACGCGAACATGCACCTCGGCAACATGACTCTGGCGATGTCCACCACCGCGGGCGCCGGATCGCTCATCATCGGCATCCTGCTGATCACGCTCGGTCTGACGATGTGGTTCCACCACATCGTCCGGGTGTTCGCGGGTGTCGCGACGATCCTGCTCGCACTGATCTCGATCCCCGTCGCCAACATCGGCGGCTTCCTGATCGGCTTCCTGTTCGCCCTGCTCGGCGGCGCCCTCTCCCTCTCCTGGGCTCCCGGTGAGCCGGTGGCGGACGAGGCCGCGCCCGAAGCGGGCGTTACCGCGGAGACGGCACCGGAGGGCCTCTCGTTCGCGAAGGACGAGCAGACCGCCGGTCACCCCGGGGGCGAGCTCCTCGGAGCGGGCGTTCCCCAGCAGGAGCCGGCGAAGTACGACACGGCAGTTGAGGTCGACGGCGGGAGGCATCGTGCGGGGTGACGACAATCAGACGGACGCGGTGGACGGGAGCGGGCTCCAGGAGCGAAGAGGGCCCCGCCACGCCGCCCCCAGGAAGTCCCTGCTGACGAAGCTGCACATGCCCGCGGGCAAGAAGGCGTTCGCGCTCGCCGCGATGCCGACCGCGGTGTTCGTCGGGATGGGGCTCACCCCCAAGCTGGCGATGGCCGACGACAGCGCGGACATCCCCTACGCGCCCGGCCCCTGCGTGACCCGCTCCGACGAGCCCAGCGAGTCGCCCTCGCCCTCCGCGTCCGCGACGAAGTCGCCCTCCCCGTCCGCCACCGCGAGCGGCAGGGCCACGCCGGACAAGAGCGACGGGGCCACCCCGAAGCCCTCGGCCACCCCGTCCGCGAGCACCTCGGGCGACGCGGCGGCCGACAAGCCGGGCGACGCGGCGACCGGCACGGCGAAGAAGGCCGCACAGACGCCGAGCGCGACCCCCTCGCCCACCAAGTCGAAGAACCCGCTCGACCCGCTGGGTGTCGGCGACGCGCTCAAGGACCTCTTCGACGGACCGGACAAGGAGACGCCGGACCCCTCCCCGAGCGCCACCACCGCGTCCCCGAAGCCTTCCGCGAGCACCACGGACGAGAAGTCCTCGGACAAGGCCTCCGGCAAGACGGCGGACAAGCCGGCCGACAAGCCCGTCAAGAAGGTCACGGACGCGGCGAAGGACACGGCCGACAAGACCGCCGAAGCCATCCGCGAGGCGGCGGGCAAGGCCGGCAAGCCGGTCAAGGAGCTGGACGAGGACGTCAAGGGACTCGACCCCAAGAAGGACGAGGACATCCCGGACGGCGCCAAGCCCTCCTTCCCGTGCCCGACCGCCGACCCGAAGGCACTGGCCGACGCCGATCTGGAGCAGGGCATACCCCGTCTCCCGAACGACCCGTGGATCCTGGAGAGTTCGCTGCTCACCCTGAGCGGGCTGGACTACAAGGGCATCGTGGAGGTGCAGAAGGGCGACGGCTCCACGAAGAAGGTGCTGAAGTTCACCGCCTCCTCCATCGACATCAAGGACCTCCACCAGCTGACGGTCGGCCCGCAGTCGGGCGCCACCGGTCATGTGACGTCGCGGAAGGGTTCCACCTCCACCATCCGGGACGGCACGGTGACGATGTACACGGAGGAGCTGAAGGGCAACCTCTTCGGCCTCATCCCGATCACGTTCAGCCCCGAGACCCCGCCGCCGATCAACGTGCCGTTCGCCTTCTTCACCAAGGTGAAGGTGACCCAGGCGGGCCAGTTCGGCGGAACGCTGACGGTGCCGGGACTGCAGAACTACTTCACCAAGGGCACCGGCTGACGCGATCCCGTCAGTGTGCCGTGGACACGGCTGTGGGCCGCACCCCGAGGGGTGCGGCCCACAGCCGTGTCTGCTGTCCGTGCGGACCGGGTCAGTCGCGGCCCTGGCCGCCCACGTGGTGCACGCGGACCATGTTGGTCGTGCCCGGGACACCGGGGGGCGAGCCGGCCGTGATGACCATCGTGTCGCCGTTGCTGTAGCGGTCCAGCTTCAGCAGCTCCGCGTCGACCAGGTCCACCATCGCGTCCGTGGTGTCCACGTGCGGGACCACGTGGGCCTCGACGCCCCAGCTGAGGGCCAGCTGGTTGCGGGTGGACTCGTCCGTGGTGAAGGCCAGGATGGGCTGGGCCGCGCGGTAGCGGGAGAGACGGCGGGCGGTGTCGCCGGACTTGGTGAAGGCGACCAGCGCCTCACCGTTCAGGAAGTCCGCGATCTCGCAGGCCGCACGGGCGACCGAACCGCCCTGGGTGCGGGGCTTCTTGCCCGGGACGAGCGGCTGGAGGCCCTTGGAGAGCAGCTCCTCCTCGGCGGCGACGACGATCTTCGACATCGTCTTGACCGTCTCGATCGGGTACGCGCCGACCGAGGACTCCGCGGAGAGCATGACCGCGTCCGCGCCGTCCAGGATCGCGTTCGCGACGTCGGAGGCCTCGGCGCGGGTCGGGCGGGAGTTGGTGATCATCGACTCCATCATCTGGGTCGCGACGATCACCGGCTTGGCGTTGCGGCGGCAGAGCTCCACCAGGCGCTTCTGCACCATCGGGACCTTCTCCAGCGGGTACTCGACGGCGAGGTCGCCACGGGCGACCATCACACCGTCGAACGCCGCGACGACGCCCTCCATGTTCTCGACGGCCTGCGGCTTCTCGACCTTGGCGATGACGGGGACCCGGCGGCCCTCCTCGTCCATGATCTTGTGGACGTCCTTGACGTCGCCGGCGTCGCGCACGAAGGAGAGTGCGACCAGGTCGCAGCCCATCTTCAGGGCGAAGCGGAGGTCGTCGATGTCCTTCTCGGACAGGGCCGGGACGTTGACCGCCGCACCCGGCAGGTTGATCCCCTTGTGGTCGGAGATCACCCCGCCCTCGATGACGATGGTGTGGACCCGGGGACCGTCCACGGAGACGACCTTCAGCTCGACGTTGCCGTCGTTGATGAGGATCGGGTCGCCCTTGGCGACGTCTCCGGGCAGGCCCTTGTAGGTCGTCCCGCAGATCGACTTGTCCCCGGGGACGTCCTCGGCGGTGATGACGAACTCGTCCCCGCGGACCAGCTCGACAGGGCCCTCGGCGAACTTCGCCAGGCGGATCTTCGGGCCCTGGAGGTCGGCGAGGACGCCGACCGCCCGGCCGGTCTCGGCGGCGGCCTCGCGGACCCGGTCGTAACGACCCTGGTGCTCCGCGTGGGAACCGTGACTGAAGTTGAATCGGGCCACGCTCATGCCGGCCTCGATCAGAGCGACGAGCTGCTCATGGGAGTCGACGGCGGGGCCGAGGGTGCAGACGATTTTGGAACGGCGCATGAGGCGGATCCTATCGGTTTGTTTCGCTGCGGAATATTCCGGCTGGTGGAAGATACAAAAGGGCGCGGGGGTGCTCAGTTGTCGACCAGTGCGTAGGTCTGACCGGCGATCTCCAGCTCCTCGTCCGTCGGCACCACGGCGACCGCGACCCGTGCGTAATCCGGCGAGATCAGCCGGGGTGCGCCGGACCGTGCGGCGTTGAGATCCGCGTCCACCACCAGGCCGAGCTCCTCCAGGCCGGCGATCGCAGCCTCCCGTACGGGAGCGGAGTTCTCACCGACCCCCGCCGTGAACACCACGGCGTCCACCCGGCCGAGGACGGCCGAATAGGCGCCGATGTACTTCTTCAGCCGGTGGACGTAGATGTCGAAGGCGAGGGCGGCACGCTCGTCGCCCTCGTCGATCCGGCGCCGGATCTCCCGCATGTCGTTGTCGCCGCAGAGGCCGACCAGACCGCTCTTCTTGTTGAGCAGGACGTCGATCTCGTCCGCCGACATTCCCGCCACCCGCTTGAGGTGGAAGGTGACGGCCGGATCGATGTCTCCCGATCGCGTACCCATCACCAGCCCCTCCAAGGGGGTCAGTCCCATCGACGTCTCCACGCACCGGCCGCCCTCGACCGCGGAGGCCGACGCCCCGTTGCCCAGGTGCAGCACGATGACGTTGACCTCCTCGGGCGTCCTGCCCAGCAGCTCGGCCGTCTTGCGCGAGACGTACGCGTGCGAGGTGCCGTGGAATCCGTAGCGCCGGATCCGGTGCGCGTCGGCCGTCTCGACGTCGATCGCGTACCGGGCCGCGTACTCCGGCATCGTGGTGTGGAACGCGGTGTCGAAGACCGCCACCTGCGGCAGGTCGGGGCGCAGCGCCTGCGCGGTGCGGATGCCGGTGATGTTCGCCGGGTTGTGCAGCGGAGCCACCGGGACGAGGCGCTCGATCTCCTTCAGCACCTCGTCGGTGATCACGGTCGGCTCGGTGAACCGCAGCCCGCCGTGCACCACCCGGTGGCCGATCGCCGCCAGCTCGGGGGAGTCCAGGCCGAGCCCGTCGGCGGCCAGCTCCTCCGCGGCCGCCCTGAGCGCCGCGTCGTGGTCGGGGATCCGGCCCAGGCGCTCGCGGCTCTCGCCACCGCCGCCGGTCAGCGGGGTGTGCACCAGCCGGGAGGTCTCCTCGCCGATCCGCTCGACCAGCCCGGACGCCAGCCGGGAGTGGTCGCGCATGTCCAGGAGCTGGTACTTCACGGAGGAGGAGCCGGAGTTGAGGACGAGCACCCGGCTCGCCCCCTCGACTGCTGCGGCACCTTCGTTGCTGGTCATGCGGGTCGCTCCTCGCCCTGTGCCTGGATCGCCGTGATCGCCACGGTGTTGACGATGTCCTGCACCAGCGCGCCCCGGGACAGGTCGTTGACGGGCTTGCGCAGCCCCTGGAGGACCGGACCGACGGCCACCGCTCCCGCCGAGCGCTGCACGGCCTTGTAGGTGTTGTTGCCGGTGTTCAGGTCCGGGAAGATCAGGACCGAGGCCTGGCCCGCCACCTCGGACCCCGGCAGCTTCGTCGCGGCGACGCTCGGCTCCACCGCCGCGTCGTACTGGATCGGGCCCTCGATCATCAGCTCCGGGTGGCTCGCGCGCACCCGCTCCGTCGCCTCGCGGACCTTGTCGACGTCGGCGCCCGTGCCCGAGGTCCCCGTCGAGTACGAGAGCATCGCGATCCGGGGCTCGACGCCGAAGCGGGCCGCGGTCACCGCGGACTGCACGGCGATGTCCGCGAGCTGCTCCGCGTCCGGGTCGGGGTTGACCGCGCAGTCGCCGTACACCAGGACCTTGTCGGCGAGGCACATGAAGAAGACCGAGGAGACGATCGACGCGTCGGGCTTCGTCTTGATGATCTCGAAGGCGGGCCGGATCGTGGCCGCCGTGGAGTGCACCGCCCCGGAGACCATGCCGTCCGCGAGCCCCTCCTGGACCATCAGGGTGCCGAAGTAGTTGACGTCCGCGACGACGTCGTACGCGAGCTCGACCGTCACCCCGCGGTGGGCGCGCAGCTGCGCGTACCGCTCCGCGAAGCCCTGGCGCAGCTCGGAGGTCTGCGGGTCGACGAGCTGGGTGCCGGCCAGGTCGATGCCGAGGTCGGCGGCCTTCTTGCGGATGACGCCTGGGTCACCGAGGAGGGTGAGGTCGCAGACGTCGCGCCGCAGCAGTACGTCGGCGGCGCGCAGTACCCGTTCCTCCGTGCCCTCGGGCAGGACGACCCGGCGCCTGATGGCGCGGGCCTGCTCCAGGAGTTCGTGCTCGAACATCATCGGCGTGACCCGGCCGCTGCGGGCGACCGAGATCCGGTCGAGGAGCGCCCCGGTGTCGACATGGCGCTCGAAGAGGCCCAGCGCCGTCTCGGCCTTGCGCGGCGTCGCCGCGTTCAGTTTGCCCTCCAGGGAGAAGAGCTTCCCGGCGGTGGGGAAGGAACCGTCGGCCACCGCGACGACCGGGGTGCCCGGTGCGAGCCGTGCGGCCAGCGTGAGTATCTCCTCGCCGGGACGCTCGTTCAGCGTCAGCAGGATGCCCGCGATGGGCGGGGTCCCGGCGCTGTGCGCGGCCAGCGAGCCGACCACCAGATCGGCGCGGTCCCCGGGTGTCACCACCAGGCAGCCCGGCGTCAGCGCGTTCAGCAGATTCGGCAGCATCGCGCCGCCGAACACGAAGCCCAGCGCGTCCCTGGCCAGCCCCGCTTCGTCACCCAGCAGGACCGTCCCGTCCAGCGCCGCGGTGATCTGGGCGACCGTCGGCGCCGAGAGGGCCGGATCGTCGGGCAGTACGGAAATGGGGACGGGCAGCGTGGCCGCGAGCCGCTCCGCGATGACCTCGCGGTCCTCGGAGGCCACCCGGTTCACCACCATCGCGACCACGTCGCAGCCCAGACCGGCGTACGCGCGGTAGGCGTTGCGGGTCTCGGCCCGTACGGACTCCGCGTTCTGGTCCTGGCCGCCGACCACCGCGATGACCGAGGCGCCGAACTCGTTGGCGAGGCGGGCGTTGAGGGCCAGCTCGTCGGGGAGCTGGGTGGCCGCGAAGTCGGTGCCGAGCACGAGGACCACCTCGTACTCCTGGGCGACCCGGTGGAAGCGGTCGACGAGCCGGGAGACCAGTTCGTCGGTACCCTGCTCCGCCTGGATCGCGGATGCCTCGTGGTAGTCGAGGCCGTAGACCGTCCCGGGGTCCTGGGCGAGCCGGTAGCGGGCCCGCAGCAGCTCGAACAGCCGGTCGGGATCGTCGTGGACCAGCGGGCGGAACACCCCGACCCGGTCCACCTGACGCGTCAGGAGCTCCATGACTCCCAGATCGACGACCTGGCGGCCGTCTCCCCGGTCGATCCCGGTCACGTACACGCTGCGCGTCACGCGTGCTCTCCCGTCCTTGACTGGCAGGTATGGGTGATATCGCCTGTTTGACGATACCTGCGGGGGCCGAAGGGCCGCCCGCCGGGCGAAAGCCCCTCTCCGCGGCCGCCGCCGCGAGCGGCCGGAGGCCCCGGAACAGGCCGGGAGCGCGAGGTACGTACCAGGCATGGGACAATCACCGTGGCTCACGGTACGGGGGATTGTGTAGTTACCGCCGGACAGACCCTAGCGAGCAGGAGACAAAGCACGATGCGCATCGGAGTTCTCACCGCAGGCGGAGACTGCCCAGGCCTGAACGCAGTGATCCGCTCGGTCGTGCACCGTGCAGTGGTGGGTCACGGCGACGAGGTCATCGGCTTCGAGGACGGGTTCAAGGGGCTCCTGGACGGCCACTACCGCCCCCTCGACCTCAACGCGGTCAGCGGCATCCTCGCCCGCGGCGGCACCATCCTCGGCTCCGCCCGGCTGGAGCGCGACCGGCTGCGCGAGGCGGCCGAGAACTGCGCCGAGCTGAGCCGCCGTTACGGCATGGACGCGCTGATCCCGATCGGCGGCGAGGGCACCCTCACGGCCGCCCGGATGCTCTCGGACGCCGGTATGCCCGTCGTCGGCGTACCGAAGACCATCGACAACGACATCTCGGCCACCGACCGCACCTTCGGCTTCGACACCGCGGTCGGCGTCGCCACCGAGGCCATAGACCGGCTGAAGACCACCGCGGAGTCCCACCAGCGCGTCATGGTCGTCGAAGTGATGGGGCGCCACGCGGGCTGGATCGCGCTGGAGTCCGGAATGGCCGGCGGGGCGCACGGCATCTGCCTGCCCGAGCGGAAGTTCCAGGTCGAGGACCTGGTCAAGATGGTCGAGGAGCGGTTCGCGCGCGGCAAGAAGTTCGCCGTCATCTGTGTCGCGGAGGGCGCGCACCCGGCCGAGGGCTCGATGCCGTACGCCAAGGGCGCGATCGACCAGTTCGGCCACGAGCGCTTCCAGGGCATCGGCAACCGCCTCGCCGTCGAGCTGGAGACCCGGCTCGGCAAGGAGGCCCGGCCGGTCATCCTCGGCCATGTGCAGCGCGGCGGCACGCCGACCGCGTACGACCGGGTGCTCGCCACCCGCTTCGGCTGGCACGCGGTGGAGGCCGCCCACCGGGGCGACTTCGGCCGGATGACGGCCCTGCGCGGCAACGACATCGAGATGGTGCCGCTCGCCGACGCGGTGACCCAGCTCAAGCACGTTCCGCTGGAGCGGATGCACGAGGCCGAGTCGGTCTTCTGACCCGGCTGCCGACGCCGGTCTTCCGACCCCGCGGCCGAAAGAGCGCGACCGGGGCCCGGACCGCACCGCCGATCAGGTGAGGCGGACCGGGCCCCGCCCTTCGGTGCGGGCCGGGCGGGCGCCGGTCACTTCTCCGTCGTCTGCCAGAACCGCACCACGACCTGCGCCAGGAACGCCCGGCCCGCGTCACCCGTCGCGCCCTCCCGTTCGGTGCCGGTACTGCTCCAGCTCAGCGTGGACACCATCAGCGCCTGGTACTCGGAGTGCAGCTGTTCCAGGACGCCCTGGAGCTGGCGCCGGTCCACCGGCGCCACCTTGGCGACCGGCTTCACGTACGCCTGCCAGCGCGTCGTCACGGCGCTGCGCAGCAGTTCGGCCAGCTCCTCGTCCCGCCCGGTCGCCGTCACGAAGTCGGCGGCCGTCAGCCCCAGCGCCTCGGTGAGCGCGGCGGACTGGCGCTCGTTGCCCCGCCACCGCCCGGACTCCTCCATGCGCAGATACGCGGACGTGGCCAGCCCCACCAGCCCCGCCAGCTCGTCCGGCGACAGCTGCCGCGCGACCCGGTGCTCGCGCAGGGTCCGGGCGGCGGTCAGGAGTTCACCGGGCGCGCACCACAACACACCGGCGAGCGCAGTGAGTTCGTACTCGCTCGGCAGGGCGAGCCCACGCTCCCAGGCGGCTACGGTCTCGGCGGTGATCCGGAGTCCGTACTGGGCGCCGAGGCCGTAGGCGACATGACCGGGAGCCATTCCCAGGGCCTCGCGCAGTCTGCGCGCGGCGGGGGCGTTGAAAGGCGGGGTGGGGTGCACGGCCCTACCGTAAGAGGTCGGAGGCGGTCTGACTACGGTGTGTTCCACCTAGGCCACGGCTCGTAGGAATCTCCTAGGGTCCGCGAGGGGCCGACGGGACGTGCCCGCGGCCCGTTCAGCGGGCCTCCGCCACCCACCGGTAGTGCAGTTCAGGGCGCCCGATCTGTCCGTACTGCGGACTGCGCACCGCACGCCCCGCGGTCACCAGGTGCTCCAGGTAGCGGCGCGCGGTGATGCGGGAGATCCCCAGCTCCACGCCCGCGGCGGCGGCCGTCACCCCGTCCGGGGCCGCGCGCAGCGCACGCGTCACCGCCTCCAGCGTCGGACCGCTCAGCCCCTTCGGCAGCCGGGCGGGCTGCGGGGCGCGCAGCGAGGCGAGCGCGCGGTCGACCTCGTCCTGCCCGCTCGCCTCACCGGCCGCCGCCCGGAACTCCGCGTAGCGGACGAGCCGGTCGCGCAGGGTGGCGAAGGTGAACGGCTTCAGCACGTACTGGACGACACCGAGCGACACCCCTTCCCGGACCACGGCCAGATCGCGGGCCGAGGTCACGGCGATCACGTCGGCCGTGTGCCCGGCGGCCCGCAGCGAACGCAGCAGGTGCAGACCGTGCCCGTCCGGCAGGTAGAGGTCCAGGAGCAGCAGATCGACCGGCGTGCGCTCCAGCGCGCGTACCGCCTCCGCGCGGGAGTGCGCGACCGCGGCCACCGCGAATCCCGGCACCCGGTCCACGTACAGCTGATGGGCGTCGGCGGCGACCGGATCGTCCTCGACGACCAGCACCCTGATCACGGGGTTCATATGGCCATGCTCCCTCTCGCGACGCTGCCGCTGCCGTCGGGCAGCGGCAGCCGTACGGTGAACTCCGCGCCGCCGTCTGGCCCCCGCTCCAGTGTGACCGCGCCGCCGTTGCGGTGCGCGGCCTGCTGGACGAGCGCCAGGCCGATCCCGCGGCCGGCCCCGTGCGTCGACCAGCCGCGCCGGAACACCTCCTCGGCGTCGGCCGGATCGACGCCGGTTCCGTTGTCCGCGACCCGCAGCAGGAGTTCGCCGTCCCCGGCGAGTGCCGTGACGGTGACCCGGGCGCGGACCGGGCGGGGCGAGGACGAGGTGCGCCGGGCGGGGACGGCGCCGTCGGCCGGGACGGTGTCCGGCGGTCCGGCCACCGCCTCCGACGCCGCGTCCACCGCGTTGTCGATCAGATTGCCGAGGACGGTCACCAGATCGCGCTGCGGCAGCGACGCGGGCAGGGCCCCGTCGTCGATCAGGCTGTCGTCCGCCAGCACCAGCTCCACGCCCCGCTCGTTCGCCTGCGCCGCCTTGCCCAGCAGCAGGGCCGCCAGCACCGGTTCGGCCACCGCGCCGACGACGCGGTCGGTCAGGGCCTGCGCCAGCTCCAGCTCCGCCGTGGCGAAGCCGACCGCCTCCTCTGCCCGGTCCAGCTCGATCAGCGACACCACCGTGTGCAGCCGGTTCGCCGCCTCGTGGGCCTGTGAGCGCAGCGCCTGCGTGAAGCCCCGCTCCGAGTCCAGCTCACCGGAGAGCGCCTGGAGTTCCGTGTGATCGCGCAGGGTGATGACGGTGCCGCGCCGCTCGCCGCCCACCACCGGACGGGTGTTGACCACGATCACCCGGTCCGCCGTCAGATGCACCTCGTCGACCCGCTCCTCCGAGGCGAGCAGCGCCCCGGTCAGCGGCGCGGGCAGATCGAGTTCGGCGACCCGGCGCCCGACCGTACCCGGTGCCAGCCCCAGCAGCTCCCGGCCCGCGTCGTTGATCAGGGCGATCCTGCGCTGCCCGTCGAGCATCAGCAGCCCCTCGCGCACCGCGTGCAGCGTGGCCTCGTGGTAGTCGTGCAGCCGGCTCAGCTCGGCGGCGTTCATCCCGTGCGTGTGCCGGCGCAGCCGGGCGTTGATCACGTACGTGCCGATGCCGCCGAGCGCCAGCGCCGCACCTGCCGCGAGCCCCAGCGCGCCCAACTGCGCCCGCACCTGCGTGGAGACCCGTTCGACCGTGATGCCCGCACTGACCAGGCCGACGATCCGGCCGCCGTCCCGGACCGGCGTCACGACCCGGATGGACGGTCCGAGCGTGCCGGTGTACGTCTCGGAGAACGTCTCCCCGCGCAGCGCCCGCGCGGTGTGCCCGAGGAAGGTCTCGCCGATCAGGCCGGTGGTCGGGTGCGTCCAGCGGACGCGGTGCGGATCCATGATCGTGACGAAGGCGACCCCGGTGTGCTTGCGGGCCGCTTCCGCGTACGGCTGGAGGACGGCCGAGGGGTCCGGGGTGCGGATGGCCTCCCGGACGGATGGTGAATCGGCCACCGACAGCGCCACCGCCCTGGCCTGCCGGGTGGCCGTCTCCCGGGCCTGCGACCTGCCGGACGCGTACGCGAAGAAGGCGCACCCCGCCACCACGGCCGCCACCAGCACCACCTGCATGGCGAAGAGCTGACCGGCCAGGCTGCGCGGACGGGCACGGGGAAAACGCATCCCCACAGTCTGCCTGGCCGAAAACCTATGAACGAAATGCACGTAACAGTGACCGGCGTCACAGGGCGCGGAATAGTCGCCGGGGCCCCCAGGGACGGGGGAGGAACAGAAGATGAGCCGAGGAGACCCTCGTGGCAGTGGCCGCCGCCAAACGGGACCGTACGAAGTATCTGTATCTCGCCGTGATCGTGGCGGTGGGGCTCGGCATCCTGGTGGGCCTCGTCGCCCCGGATGCCGCCGTCGAGCTCAAGCCGATCGGAACCGGCTTCGTCAATCTGATCAAGATGATGATCTCGCCGATCATCTTCTGCACGATCGTGCTGGGGGTCGGCTCGGTACGCAAGGCCGCCAAGGTCGGCGCCGTCGGCGGTCTGGCCCTCGGCTACTTCCTGGTGATGTCGACTGTCGCCCTGGCCATCGGCCTGGTCGTCGGCAACATCCTGGAGCCCGGCTCCAGCCTCCACATCACCGAGGCGACGCGCGCCGCGGGTGAGGCGCAGGCGGGGGACAGCGAGTCCACCGCGGACTTCCTGCTCGGCATCATCCCCGACACCATGGTGTCGTCGTTCACCTCGGGCGAGGTCCTGCAGACCCTGCTCATCGCGCTGCTCGCGGGCTTCGCGCTGCAGGCCCTCGGAACGGCCGGTGAACCCGTCCTGCGCGGCATCGGCCACCTCCAGCGACTGGTCTTCCGCATCCTCGCCATGATCATGTGGCTGGCCCCGGTCGGTGCGTTCGGCGCCATGGCGGCCGTGGTCGGTGAGACGGGCGTGGACGCGCTGAAGTCCCTCGCGGTCATCATGGTCGGCTTCTACATCACCTGCGGCCTCTTCGTGTTCCTGATCCTGGGCGCGATCCTGCGCCTGGTGGCCGGGCTGAACATCTTCTCCCTGCTGAAGTACCTGGGCCGGGAGTTCCTGCTCATCCTCTCCACCTCCTCGTCCGAGTCGGCCCTGCCGAGGCTGATCGCGAAGATGGAGCACCTGGGCGTCAGCAAGCCCGTCGTCGGCATCACCGTGCCGACCGGCTACTCCTTCAACCTCGACGGCACCGCGATCTACCTCACGATGTCCTCGCTCTTCATCGCCAACGCGACGGGCGACCCGCTGAGCATCAGCGAGCAGATCTCGCTGCTGGTCTTCATGGTGATCGCCTCCAAGGGCGCCGCGGGCGTCACCGGCGCCGGGCTCGCCACCCTCGCTGGCGGCCTCCAGTCGCACCGCCCCGAGCTGGTGGACGGCGTCGGCCTGATCGTCGGCATCGACCGCTTCATGAGCGAGGCCCGCGCTCTGACGAACTTCGCGGGCAACGCGGTCGCCACGGTCCTGGTCGGCACCTGGACCAAGGAGATCGACCGGGAGCGGGTCGACCAGGTCCTCTCCGGGGCGCTGCCGTTCGACGAGACGATGCTCTCGGACGAGGGCCCCGCAGAACCGCACGTCCCCGAGGCCAGGGACGGCGGCGAGGAACAGCCCTCGCTCGTGAAGGCGTAGACCCCCATGCACGCCGGGCCGGTACGGAGCTTCCGTACCGGCCCGGCGTGCGTCCGCCACCCGCCCCCGCCCCGCCGCCCTTGCCTTGACGCCGACGTCAAGGATTACCGTCGGAACATGCGAATCGGGGAGCTGGCCGAGCGGGCCGGAACGACGACGCGGACTCTGCGCTACTACGAGTCGCGCGGGCTGCTGCCCACGCGGCGGGCGGAGAACGGGTACCGCACCTACGACGAGGGCGATCTGCGGCTGCTCCAGCAGATCCGGACCCTTCAGGACTTCGGGTTCGACCTGGAGGAGACCCGGCCCTTCGTCGACTGCCTCCGGGCCGGTCATCCGGCCGGCGACTCCTGCCCGGCGTCGCTGGCCGTCTACCGGCGCAAGCTGGGCGAGCTGGACGCGCTCATCGGCCAGCTGCAGTCGGTCCGCACGGAGGTGGGCGCCCAGCTGGCCCGCGCCGAGCTGGAGGCCTCCGCCGAACTGCCCGGCGGCCCCGAACCACGATGCGAACTGAACTGGGAGGACGACACATGATCCAGGTGGAAGGCGTGGCCGAGGTCACCGACGAGACGTTCGACGCGGAGGTACTGGGGGCCTCGCTCCCCGTGCTCGTCGAATTCACCGCCGACTGGTGCGGACCCTGCCGCCAGCTCGCCCCGGTGCTGGGGGCGATCGCGGCCGAGGAGAGCGAGCGCGTCAGGATCGTCCAGATCGACGTCGACCGGAACCCCGGGATCACCTCCCGGTACGCGGTGCTGTCGATGCCGACCCTGATGGTGTTCCGCTCGGGCGAGCCCGTGAAGTCGATGGTCGGCGCCCGGCCGAAGCGGCGGCTGCTCCAGGAGCTCGAAGAGGTGCTCCCGGCGGCGGTCTGAGAACCCGCCCCGCGGGCGGCCGGACACCGTGAGGGGCAGGGGGTGAGTGCCCCTCAGTTGGCTTGCACAGGGCCGAGCGTGCCCCCTCTACACCGCGGAAACATTGATGTACGGTCCACTCGCATGCGTACCCGACTTGTTCTCGCGTGGACCTCGGCGGTGACCGCCGCACTCGCGGTCGCTGCCGCAGCCGGACCCGTGGCAGCCTCCCCGGCCGCTCGCGGGTCCGCGACGCCGACGGCCCGCTGCCCCCAACTCTCCGACGAACTCCCCTGGTACGGCGACAACCGCGCCCGGCTGCAGCGCGTGATCGACGAGCGCGGCAGCTGCCACGGCAGGGGCGGACCACGCCCGGTCGCGGCGTTCGACTGGGACAACACCATCACCAAGAACGACGTCACCGACGCCACCATCAGCTGGTCCCTGCGGCACGACAAGATCCTTAGGCCCGCCCGCTGGAAGGACACCAGCAAGTGGCTGACCGACACCGCGGACAAGGCCCTCACCGAGGCCTGCGGCACAGACGTCGCGGTGGGAGCGCCCCTGCCCACCTCCACCGACGCCCGCTGCGCCGACGAGATCCTCCAGATCCGTGAGGACGGCACCACGATGAGCGGCGAGGCCGCCTTCGCGGGGGAGTGGAACCACCGGCGCACCGTCCCGCAGTACGCCTGGGTGCCCCAGCTGTTCGCCGGACACACCGTCCCCGAACTGCGCGCGTACACGGCGGCGGCCCGCACGGAGGCCCTCGCCGCGCCCGTCGGTGCGACCCGTACCGTCGGCACCCACGTCCTCCCGGCCTACGTCCGGTACTACGAACAGCAACGCGACCTCGTCCGTACGCTCCAGAAGGCCGGGTTCGACGTCTGGATCGTCTCTGCGGGTTCCGAGCCGGTCACCGAGGTCTGGTCGCGCGGCATCGGAATCGACCGCGCGCACACCGTCGCGATCCGCTCCGTACTCGACCGCAAGGGCCGCATCACGACCAGGAACGAGGGCTGCGGCGGGACGGGCGTCACCGAGGGCGAGGCCATCCCGTACATCGACGGCAAGCGCTGCTGGATCAACCAGGAGATCTACGGGATCAAGGGCAGGGCCGCCTGGAACCGGCAGGCCCCGGAGCGGCGGATCACGCTCGGCGGCGGTGACGCCGACACCGACGTGACGTTCGTCGGTGACGCCACCGGCGCGCACCTCGTGCTCAACCGCAACAAGAACGAGGTGATGTGCCGTGCCTACGACAACGCCGACGGCCGCTGGGTCGTGAACCCCATGTTCATCGAGCCGCTGCCCCGCAGGACCACGGCCTACCCCTGCGCGACCGCCGCCTACACCGAGCCCGGCGGCGGCTTCGGCCCCGTGCGGCGCGGCGACGGCAGCGTCGTACCGGACCAGCGGGACACGGTGTACTGACCGGGACCGGCACGGCAGGAAAACGGCGGTGGCCCCGGGGGAAGTACCCCGGGGCCGCCGCCGGACTGTCAGGCGGGCCGCAGCCACACCGTCTCAGGCGGGCCGCAGCCACACCGTCGCGAGCGGTGGGAGCGTCAGCGTCACACTCGTCTCCCTGCCGTGGAACGGTACGGCCTCCGGCTTCAACGCCTCCTCGTTGCGCACGTCGCCGCCGCCGTACCGCGCCGCGTCCGAGTTCAGCACCTCCACCCAGGCCGCCGGTCCGTCCGGCACCCCGATCCGGTAGTCGTGCCGCACCACCGGGGAGAAGTGGGAGACGGCGATCAGCGGTGATCCGTCCGCGTCGTACCGGACGAACGCGAACACGTTGTCCTCCGCGGCGTGCCCCTCCACCCAGGCGAAGCCCTCCGGGACCGTGTCACGCTGCCAGAGCGAGGGCGTCGAGCCGTACACCGTGTTCAGATCGCTGACCAGGGTCCGCACGCCCCGGTGGTCGCTCTCCGCCGCGTACGACGGATCGAGCAGCCACCAGTCCGGGCCGTGGCCCTCCGACCACTCCGCCCCCTGGGCGAACTCCTGGCCCATGAAGAGCAGCTTCTTCCCGGGGTGGGCCCACATGAAGCCGAGGTAGGCGCGGTGGGTTGCGCGCTGCTGCCACCAGTCACCGGGCATCTTGCTGACCAGGGACCGCTTGCCGTGCACGACCTCGTCGTGCGAGATCGGCAGCACGTAGTTCTCGCTGTACGCGTACACCATCGAGAAGGTCATCTCGTTGTGGTGGTACTTGCGGTGCACCGGCTCTTTGGACACGTACTCCAGCGAGTCGTGCATCCAGCCCATGTTCCACTTCAGCCCGAAGCCGAGCCCGCCGAAACCGCCCGGACCGACGTGGTGCGTGGCGCGGGTGACACCGTCCCAGGCGGTGGACTCCTCGGCGATGGTGACGACGCCGGGGCTGCGCCGGTAGACCGTGGCGTTCATCTCCTGGAGGAAGGCGACGGCGTCCAGGTTCTCCCGGCCGCCGTGCTCGTTCGGGGACCACTCGCCCTCCTCGCGCGAGTAGTCGAGGTAGAGCATCGAGGCGACGGCATCCACCCGCAGCCCGTCGATGTGGAACTCCTCGCACCAGTAAGTGGCGTTGGAGACAAGGAAGTTACGCACCTCGGTGCGGCCGTAGTCGAATTCGAGCGTGCCCCAGTCCGGATGCGCGGCCCGCTGCGGGTCCGCGTGCTCGTACAACGGCCGGCCGTCGAACTCCGCGAGCGCCCACTCGTCGCGCGGGAAGTGCGCGGGCACCCAGTCGACGATGACGCCGATCCCGGCCCGGTGCAGCGCGTCGACCAGGAAGCGGAAGTCGTCCGGCGGGCCCATCCGGGAGGTCGGGGCGTAGAAACCGGTCACCTGATAGCCCCAGGAGCCGCCGAAGGGGTGCTCGGAGACCGGCATCAGCTCCACGTGCGTGAACCCCAGATCGCGCACGTACGCGGGGAGCTGCTCCGCCAGCTGACGGTAGGTGAGGCCGGGGCGCCAGGACGGCAGGTGCACCTCGTAGACGGACAGCGGCGCCTCGTGCACGGGGACGTCCCCGCGGCGGGCCATCCACTCCTGGTCCTGCCAGACGTGGTGCGCGGCCGTCACGACCGAGGCGTTGGCGGGCGGGACCTCGGCATGGCGGGCCATCGGGTCGGCGCGCAGCGTGTGCGTGCCGTCCGGGCGGCAGATGTCGAACTTGTAGAGCGCGCCCTCCCCGATCGCGGGCAGGAACAGCTCCCACACCCCGGTCGAGCCGAGCGAACGCATCGGGAAGCCGGTGCCGTCCCAGTAGTTGAAGTCACCCGAGACGCGGACCCCGCGGGCGTTGGGGGCCCAGACGGTGAACCGGGTACCGGTGACGCCCTGGTGCTCCATCGGCTGGGCGCCCAGCGCGGTCCACAGCTCCTCGTGCCGGCCCTCGCCGATCAGGTGCAGATCGAGGTCGCCGAGCGCGGGCAGGAAACGGTACGGGTCGTGGATCTCGATCTCGATGTCCGCGTAGCCGACCAGGAGCTGGTACTCGGGGACCGCCGGCATCGGCAGGAGTCCGGAGAAGAAGCCGTCGCCGTCGTCGTGCAGCTGGGCCCTGAGCCCCTTCGCCAGCACGGTGACCGTCCGTGCGAAGGGCCGCAGCACCCGGAAGGTGACCCCGCCGCGGATCTGGTGCGCGCCGAGCAGATCGTGCGGGGCGTGGTGCTCGCCCGCCAGCAGCCGGGCCCGGTCCCCGTCGTCCAGGGGACGCGCCGGGCGGACCCCCTGGCCACCGCCTGCCCGCCGGGGCCGGGGCGGGGCCGCCGCCCGCTTCGCCCGCTTGGCGGGAGCGGGAGCGGGAGCGGGAGCGGCGGCGGAGGCGGCGGGAGCGGGAGCGGCGGCGGAGGCGGGCGCGGAGGCGGGCGTGGGTGCGGCGGCCGGGGCCGCGTCCGGCGTCGGCATCGGTGTGGTGACCGGCTCCGGGGGCGGGGCGCTCGCCTCCAGCGGTGCGAGGGTGGCCTCCGGGGTGCTCGTGGCGGGGGTGGGATCGGGCGCTTTGCGGGACGGCTTGCGGGCGGTCACAGGGACAGCCTCCTCGGGGGTGCGGTCGGGTGGGGCGGGAGATGCGAGGGATGCGGGAGATACACGGGACCGGGTGCGGGCCGGGTCCGCGCGGCGGGTGTGTCAGCCGGAGGCGGCGGCGAGGCGGTGGATCGCGGCCATCGGGACCGGCAGCCAGTCGGGCCGGTGGCGTGCCTCGTACAGCACCTCGTACACCGCCTTGTCGGTCTCGTGGGCCCGCAGCAGTTCGGGTTCCGCGCGCGGATCGACGCCGGAGGCGGCCGCGTAGCCGTCGCAGTAGGCGGAGCGGCAGCGGGCCGCCCAGTCGGCGTTCCACGGCCGGTGCGAGCGGGCCGCGTAGTCGAAGGAGCGGAGCATCCCGGCGATGTCGCGCACCGGTGGCTGCGGGCTGCGGCGCTCCGTGAGCGGGCGGGCCGGTTCGCCCTCGAAGTCGATCAGCGACCAGAATCCGTCGGCCCCGCGCAGGGTCTGGCCGAGATGGAGATCGCCGTGCACCCGCTGGGCCGCCCAGCTCCGCCCCCGGTGGCCCAGCACCGTCACGGCGTCGAACGCGGCGCGCAGCCCCGGTACGTACGGCACCAGCTCCGGCACCGCGTGGGCGGCCGCCTCCAGCCGCCGCACCATACCGGCGGCCTGTTCCTCGCTCTCGCCCCGGCGCAGCGCCGGGGTGGGCAGCGCCGCGGCGAGTGCGGTGTGCACCTCCGCGGTGGCCCGCCCCAGCGCGTGGGCCTCCGGGCCGAAGTCGTCGCCCGCCGCGAGCGCGCGCAGGGCGAGCTGCCAGCCGTCCTGCGCGCCGCTCAGGAAGGGCTGGAGCACCCCGAGCGTGAGGGGCTCCGGAACGGCCGATTCGAACCAGGCGACGGGGGCCGGAACGCGCCCGCACCCCTCGCGGGAGAGCGCGAGGGGAAGCTCCAGATCGGGGTTGGTGCCCGGAAAGACCCGGCGGAAGATCTTGAGGATGTAGGCGTTGCCGTAGACGAGCGAGGAGTTGGACTGCTCGGTGTCCAGCACCCGGGGCGCGAGACCGGCCGGGACCGGGGCGGTGCCCCGGCCGAACCGGAGCGCGCCGAGCGCGCCGGGGGTGCGCAGCCGCTCCAGCAGCAGGGCGGCGAGGCGCGGGTCGTGCAGCCCGTCGTAGACGGTCAGCCCGGCCAGCGGGCCGTCCGTCACATGGCCGATGAGGGCGGGGGCCAGCCGGGTCGGCAGCGTGGGCCGTACGCCGAGCAGCAACTGGTAGCTGTCGATGGGAGGCTGGGCGGGCATGGTGGGCTGATGGACCCGGACCAGCAGGTGCAGGAGCCCGGGGCCGGTACCGGTGGGGGCGGTGTCGCCGGGCTTCTCGACCGGCAGTATCTCGGTCGCAGAGACGAGCGAGAAGGCCGTGATCGGCCGTCCCTTGCCCGCGAACCAGCGCTGCCGGGGCAGCCATTCGTGGAGCAGCGGTCCGAGAGACGGGAGCAGGGCTGTGCTGTTCGCCAGGGTGACCTGAGCGGATGCAGCCTCCGACATGGCATCGCGTCCTTTCCCCGGGCACACCACAGGATGCGAAGAGTGTCCCGGATTGCGGCTTTGGCTGTCCGGCTGTGCGGGACGTGTCGGGTCAGGATGGTCCGTACGGACTCGACTCGGAGGGAACGAAACGCCAGGAGGATCCAGGAAGGGTCCTGAAGCGTTCGATATGGGTGGAGAGTGCCCCGTGCGGAGCGGTGGAAACCGCCCCGCACCAGAGCCTGCGTGCCGTCTGCCGGTCAGCTCGGCGGCGCGTCCTTGCGGAGGCGGAACCAGTAGAAGCCGTGTCCGGCGAGAGTCAGCAGGTAGGGCCACTGTCCGACGGCGGGGAAGCGTACCCCGCCGATCAGCTCCACCGGATGACGCCCGTTGAAGGACCGCAGATCGAGCTCCGTCGGCTGCGCGAACCGCGAGAAGTTGTGCACGCACAGCACGAGGTCGTCCCCGTGCTCACGGGTGAAGGCGAGCACCGCGGGGTTGGACGAGGGCAGTTCGGTGTACGAGCCGAGGCCGAACGCCGGGTTCTGCTTGCGGATCTCGATCATCCGGCGCGTCCAGTGCAGCAGCGAGGACGGCGAGGCCATCGCCGCCTCGACGTTGGTGACCTGGTAGCCGTAGACCGGGTCCATGATCGTGGGCAGGAAGAGCCGGCCCGGGTCGCTGGAGGAGAAGCCGGCGTTCCGGTCGGGCGTCCACTGCATCGGGGTGCGTACGGCGTCCCGGTCGCCCAGCCAGATGTTGTCGCCCATCCCGATCTCGTCCCCGTAGTAGAGGATCGGGGAGCCGGGCAGCGACATCAGCAGGGCGGTGAACAGCTCGATCTGGTTGCGGTCGTTGTCCAGCAGGGGTGCCAGGCGCCGCCTGATCCCGATGTTGGCCCGCATCCGCGGATCCTTGGCGTACTCCGCGTACATGTAGTCGCGCTCTTCGTCCGTGACCATTTCGAGCGTCAGCTCGTCGTGGTTGCGCAGGAAGATGCCCCACTGGCAGCCGGACGGGATCGCCGGGGTCTTGGCCAGGATTTCGGAGACCGGGTAGCGGCTCTCGCGGCGTACGGCCATGAAGATCCGCGGCATCACGGGGAAGTGGAACGCCATGTGGCACTCGTCGCCGCCCGCCCGGTAGTCGCCGAAGTAGTCGACGACGTCCTCCGGCCACTGGTTGGCCTCCGCGAGCAGCACGGTGTCCGGGTAGTTGGCGTCGATCTCCTTGCGGACCCGCTTCAGGAAGCCGTGGGTCTCCGGGAGGTTCTCGCAGTTGGTGCCCTCGCGCTGGTAGAGGTACGGCACCGCGTCGACCCGGAAGCCGTCGATGCCGAGGTCCAGCCAGAAGCGCAGGGCGGAGATGATCTCCTCCTGCACGGCCGGGTTCTCGTAGTTGAGGTCGGGCTGGTGCGAGAAGAACCGGTGCCAGTAGTACTGCTTGCGCACCGGGTCGAAGGTCCAGTTGGACGTCTCGGTGTCGACGAAGATGATCCGGGCGTCCTGGAACTGCTTGTCGTCGTCGGCCCAGACGTAGTAGTCGCCGTACGGACCGTCGGGGTCGGTACGGGACTGCTGGAACCAGTCGTGCTGGTCGCTGGTGTGATTCATGACGAAGTCGATGATCACGCGCATCCCGCGCTGGTGCGCGGCGTCGACGAACTCGACGAAGTCGGCGAGGTCGCCGAACTCCGGGAGCACGGCGGTGTAGTCGGAGACGTCGTAACCACCGTCGCGCAGCGGCGACTTGAAGAACGGCGGCAGCCAGAGGCAGTCGACGCCCAGCCACTGGAGGTAGTCCAGTTTGGACGTGATGCCCTTCAGATCTCCGATGCCGTCGCCGTTGGAGTCCTGGAAGGAACGGACGAGTACCTCGTAGAAGACGGCGCGCTTGAACCAGTCGGGATCGCGGTCCTTGGCCGGGGTGTCCTCGAACGTGTCGTGGACGGGCTCGTTGACGATCATGGTGTGGGTGACCCTCCGGTCGGCGGGGACGGTCGCAGGACGGCGATGTGCGCGGGCGTGACGCCCGGCTCTAGGCGCACATAGAAGGTCCTGCCCCAGTGATAGGAAGTGCCGGTGAGCTCGTCGCGCACCGGCACGCTCTCGTGCCGTTCGAGGCCGAGTTGCGGCATGTCCAACGAGACGGTCGCCTCCTGGGTGTGGTGCGGGTCGAGGTTGACGACCATCAGAACGATGTTCGAACCGGAGCGCTTGCTGTACACGATCAGGGCGTCGTTGTCGGACGAGTGGAAGTGCACGTCACGCAGTTGCTGCAGCGCCGGGTGGCGGCGCCTGATCCGGTTGAGCGTGGTGATGAGCGGGGCCAGCGACCGGCCCTCGCGCTCTGCGGCTTCCCAGTCCCTGGGCCGGATCTCGTACTTCTCCGAGTCGAGGTACTCCTCACTGCCGCTGCGGATCGGGGCGTTCTCACAGAGCTCGTACCCCGCGTACACCCCCCAGGCCGGGGAGAGTGTCGCCGCGAGCACCGCCCGTGCCTCGAAGGCGGGCCTGCCGCCGTCCTGGAGGTATCCGGGGAGGATGTCGGGGGTGTTCACGAAGAAATTGGGCCTCATGCGGGAGGCCGACTCGCCGGAGAGCTCCGTCACGTACTCGGTGATTTCCTGCCGGCTGTTCCGCCAGGTGAAGTAGGTGTACGACTGCTGGAATCCGATGGTGGCGAGCGCGTTCATCATCGCGGGACGGGTGAATGCCTCGGCCAGGAAGATCACATCGGGATCGGTCCCGTTGATGTCGGCGATCACCTTCTCCCAGAAGATCACCGGCTTGGTGTGCGGATTGTCCACGCGGAAGATCCGCACTCCGTGATCCATCCAGAAGCGCAGGATGCGCACGGTCTCCGTGATAATTCCGTGGAGATCCTTGTCGAAGGCGATCGGATAGATGTCCTGGTATTTCTTCGGCGGATTCTCCGCGTAGGCGATGGAACCGTCCGCGCGGTGCTGGAACCACTCGGGGTGTTCCGTGACCCACGGATGGTCGGGGGAACACTGGAGGGCGAAATCCAGCGCGATCTCCATGCGCAGGTTCCGGGCCGTCTCCACGAAATGGCGGAAGTCGTCGAGGGTGCCGAGATCGGGGTGCACGGCGTCGTGGCCGCCCTCGGCCGAGCCGATCGCCCAGGGCACCCCGACATCGTGCGGGGCGGGCGAGAGGGAGTTGTTCGGGCCCTTGCGGTGGGTGGTCCCGATGGGGTGGACCGGTGGCAGGTAGACCACGTCGAAGCCCATCGCCGCGACCGCGGGCAGCCGCTCGGCGGCCGTCCGGAAGGTGCCGCTGACGATCCGGGAAGGCTGCGCCGCCGTCGCCCGCGCCTTGGCCGAGCGGCCCTTCCCGGCGGGCTTCGCCGGTACGGCGGGTTCGGTCCTGGCGCCCTCGGACCGGGGGAACAGCTCGTACCAGGAGCCGTACAGGGCACGCCGGCGCTCGACGACGAGCGGCAGCGGGCGCGAGGCGGTGACCAGCTCACGCAGCGGATGGCCCTCCAGCGCCGCCGCCGCCTCCGGGGCGAGCGCGGCGGCCAGCCGGGCCGCGGCCGGGCGGGACGTGTCGCGCAGTGCGTCGACCGCGGCCAGCACCGCCTCGCGCCCGTCCCGCTTGGGCACGCCCTCCGCGGCCCGTTCGTACAGCTCTGCGCCCTCGGCCAGGACGAGCGCCGTGTCGATGCCCGCCGGGATCTTGATCCGCGCGGTGTGCCGCCAGGTGGCCACCGGATCGCTCCAGGCCTCGACCGTGTACGTCCAGCGGCCCTCGGCGTCGGGTGTCACCTCTGCGCCCCAGCGGTCGGTGCCCGGGGCGAGTTCGCGCATCGGCGTCCAGGGGCCGGGGCGCCCGTTCGGGTCCAGCAGGACGACATTGGCCGAGACCGCGTCATGACCCTCGCGGAAGACGGTCGCCGAGACCTCGAAGGTCTCGCCGGAAACCGCCTTGGCGGGCCTTCTTCCACAATCGACGAGCGGGCGGACGTCGAGGACGGGAATGCGACCGATCATGAAATCACCTGGGGACTGGAGCTCTGACTCAACAGGGCGCGTTGCGGCCGCGGAGGGCTGAACGCGCGCGCCGCGATGGTGGGGTTCCGTCCTTTCTAGCTGCTCCGTTGACGACTGGTGGGGTGTGGGCATGGCCGCTCCTGTCCGCGTTCACTCGAATGGCACTCGAATGGATGGGTCGCGGGTGTGGTGCACGGGTGTGGATCGAATGCGCACGGGCCGAACCGATTGCATACGAACCGTGGGCGGAAAGCCGCCGAACGGCGGATGAACCGGCTTCGGGGTCCGAGCCGGATCGCCTTGAGCTGTCGTCCTGACGCATTCGTTCCGGGTACCGGAGAAGCCTTCCCACGGATGCCGGTGGGCCAATCCGGTGGTTTGTTAACTACTCGGGCGTATCTGTGACGGTCTGAATGCGCCGGGCTCCGCCGCGCGTGCGCGGGGTTGCGGAAAGCCGGCGCACGCGGGGACGGCGGGCGCCACTGGGAAGCCTTCCCTGTGGGGCGAAGGCCCACAAGACCGTACGAGGGGAGGGAATCGGCCATAACGCCTGTGACGGATGTGCCTGGATCAGCGTTCAGTGCCTGGCGGTGCACGGGGGTGCGGAGCGAAGGGGGCGGTCGGCCCGCCCGGGGTCGCACGCCGCCGGACGGCCGTGCGCCGTGGTTGCCGAGTGCCGCGCCCGGCTAACGTCGAGGGTGACGGAGCGGCGCACACCGTGGTGCGTCCCCTCGGATCCGGACGTCCCCTGTAAAGGTGGAACACGTGCAGGCCATTCGTCGATTCACCGTGCGTCCCGTCCTTCCCGACCCCCTTCAACCGCTCAGCGACCTCGCCCGCAACCTGCGCTGGTCCTGGCACACCGAGACCCGTGAGCTCTTCCAGGCCGTCGACCCGGTGGCCGGCCGGGCGGCGGACGGCGACCCCGTGCGCATGCTCGGCGCCGTCTCCGCCGGCCGGCTCGCCGAGCTGGCCGGGGACGAGGAGTTCCTGCGGCGGCTGGCCGAGGTGTCCGCCGGCCTCCGGGACTACCTCCAGGGCCCCAGGTGGTACCAGGAGCAGCTGGCGCAGGGCGTCGGACTGCCCGCCGCCATCGCCTACTTCTCACCCGAGTTCGGGGTCACCGCGGCCCTGCCCCAGTACTCCGGCGGGCTCGGCATCCTCGCCGGGGACCACCTCAAGGCCGCCAGCGACCTGGGCGTTCCCCTGGTCGGCGTCGGCCTGCTCTACCGCCACGGCTACTTCCGCCAGACCCTCTCCCGGGACGGCTGGCAGCAGGAGCACTACCCCGTCCTCGACCCCAACGAGCTGCCCCTCACCCTGCTGCGCGAAGCCGACGGGACACCGAGCGAGGTGGTCCTCGCGCTCCCCGGCGGCCGCTCGCTGCGCGCCCACATCTGGCAGGCCCAGGTCGGCCGGGTGCCGCTCCTCATGCTCGACTCCGACGTGGAGGGCAACGCCCCCGGCGAACGCGAGGTCACCGACCGGCTGTACGGCGGCGGCAGCGAGCACCGGCTGCTCCAGGAAATACTGCTGGGCATCGGCGGCGTGCGCGCCGTGCGGAGCTACTGCCGGCTCACCGGCCACCCGGCGCCCGAGGTGTTCCACACCAACGAGGGCCACGCCGGATTCCTGGGCCTGGAGCGCATCCGGGAGCTCTCCGGTGACGGACTGGACTTCGACTCCGCGGTGGAGTCCGTACGGGCCGGCACCGTATTCACCACCCACACCCCGGTGCCGGCCGGGATCGACCGGTTCGACCGCGAACTGGTCGCCCGTCACTTCGGTGACGAGGGAGAGCTGCCCGGTGTCCCGGCCGACCGCATCCTGCACCTGGGCACGGAGACGTACGACGGCGGCGACCCCGGCGTCTTCAACATGGCCGTGATGGGCCTGCGGCTCGCCCAGCGGGCCAACGGGGTCTCCACCCTGCACGGCGCGGTCAGCCGGGAGATGTTCGCCGGGCTCTGGCCGGGCTTCGACCCCCCGGAGGTGCCGATCACCTCCGTGACCAACGGGGTCCACGCACCCACCTGGGTCGCCCCCGAGATCTACCGGCTGCGCACCGAGTCCGGCGGCACCCCGGGCCGGTGGGACTCCGCCGCAGAGATCCCCGACCGGCAGCTCTGGGACGTGCGGCGGACGCTGCGCGAGCAGCTGGTCACCGAGGTACGGGAGCGGCTGCACGCCTCCTGGCGCACCCGGGGCGCGGAGCCGGCCGAACTGGGCTGGATCGACGGCGTGCTCGACCCGGACGTGCTGACGATCGGGTTCGCCCGCCGGGTGCCCTCGTACAAACGGCTGACGCTGATGCTGCGCGACCGCGACCGGCTGCGGGCGCTGCTCCTCCACCCCGAGCGGCCGATCCAGATCGTCGTGGCGGGCAAGGCGCATCCGGCCGACGACAGCGGGAAGCGGCTGGTGCAGGAGCTGGTCCGGTTCGCGGACGATCCCCGGGTGCGCCACCGCATCGTCTTCCTGCCCGACTACGGGATGGGAATGGCCCAGAAGCTCTACCCGGGCTGCGACGTCTGGCTGAACAATCCGCTGCGCCCGCTGGAGGCGTGCGGTACGAGCGGGATGAAGGCGGCGCTCAACGGCTGCCTCAACCTCTCGGTGCTGGACGGGTGGTGGGACGAGTGGTTCGAGCCGGACTTCGGCTGGGCGATCCCGACGGCCGACGGCTCCGCCATGGACGAGGACCGGCGGGACGACCTGGAGGCCAACGCGCTCTACGAGCTGATCGAGGACCGGGTCGCCCCGCGCTTCTACGATCACGGGGGCGAGGGGCTCCCGGACCGCTGGATCGAGATGGTCCGCCGCACCCTGGGCACCCTCGGCCCCAAGGTCCTCGCGGGGCGCATGGTCCGTGAGTACGTGGAGCGGCTGTACGCCCCCGCGGCTCTCGCCCAGCGCTCGCTGGACGCCACCGCGGCTCGGGAGCTGGCCGAGTGGAAGGCCAGGGTCCGGGCGGCCTGGCCCCGGGTGGCGGTCGACCACGTCGAGGCGGTGACGCCCACCGGGGCGGGCGGCTCGGCGGAGCTGGGTTCGACGCTGGCGCTGCGGGTCCGGATCACCCTCGGGGCGCTGGAGCCGGACGAGGTGGAGGTGCAGGCGGTGGCCGGCCGGGTGGACGCGGCCGACGCCATCACCGATGCCCAGATCTTCCCGCTGAAGCCGGCCGGCGGCCAGGACCTGGAGGGGCGCTGGCTGTACGACGGCCCGCTCGCGCTGGACCGCACGGGCCCCTACGGCTACACGGTGCGGGTGCTGCCCGCCCACCGGCTGCTGGCCGGCGGCGCCGAACTCGGCCTGGTCGCGCAGCCGACGGGCGCCACGGGTGAGGGTGCGGGGCTGCTGATGCGCTGACGTCGTGTCCCGCGCTCCCGCGAGGGCCCGGTACCGGACGGCGGTTTCCGCCGTCCGGTGCCGGGCCCTTCGTCTTCTGAACACAGGTGCTTGACGTGTTCATGCGATGCCTTTAAGTTCCTCACTCATCGCAGGGTTCACAACTCGACTCAGAGTTCACGTGTGTGAACTCCACTGGTTTCGGGCCGAGTTGGCGGACCTCCCCCGCACCGGAAGGCACCCCCACATGCGCACCGGAACCATCGGACGCGGCCTCGGCCTCGCCACCGCCCTCGCGGCACTGATCACCGGCCTCTCGATGACCCCCGCCTCGGCCGGCCGGGCCGCCCCGGAGCCGGCCCCGGCGCTGGCCGCCGCCCCCGCCGCCTTCACCCACCCCGGCGTCCTCGTCAGCCGCCCCCAGCTGGACTTCGTGCGGGAGAAAGTGCAGGCGGGCGCACAGCCCTGGAAGGGCGCGTACGACCAGATGATGGCGAGCAAGTACGCCTCGCTCAGCCGGACCGCCAAGCCCCGGGCCGTCGTGGAGTGCGGCTCGTACTCCAACCCCAACTACGGCTGCACCGACGAGCGCGAGGACGCGATCGCCGCCTACACGCTCTCGCTGGCCTGGTACATCACCCAGGACAGCCGCTACGCCGCCAAGGCCGTCGAGCTGATGGACGCCTGGTCGGCCGTGATCAAGGACCACACCAACAGCAACGCCCCGCTCCAGACCGGCTGGGCCGGCTCCTCCTGGCCGAGGGCCGCCGAGATCATCAAGTACACGTACAGCAGCTGGCCCAACGCGGGCCGGTTCGCCACCATGCTGCGCGACGTCTACCTGCCCAAGGTCATCAACGGGTCCAACAGCAACGGGAACTGGGAACTGAGCATGACCGAGGCCGCGATCGGCATCTCGGTCTTCCTGGAGGACCGCACCTCGTACGACAAGGCGGTCACCAAGTTCCGCGGACGGGTTCCCGCGTACATCTACCTGACCTCGGACGGGGCGCTGCCCAAGACCGCGCCCGGTAGCGGGCTCGACACCCGCGACAAGATCATCAACTACTGGCAGGGCCAGTCGACATTCATGGACGGGCTCTCCCAGGAGACCTGCCGCGACCTCACCCACACCGGCTACGGCCTCTCCGCCATCTCGCACATCGCGGAGACCAGCCGCATCCAGGGACAGGACCTCTACCCGGAGATCGCGGACCGGCTGCGCCACGCGCTGGGGCTGCACGCCAAGTACCAGCTGGGGGAGGCCGTTCCGTCCTCGCTCTGCGGCGGATCGCTCAAGGACAACCTCGGCCCGGTCACCGAGGTCGGGTTCAACGCGCTGCACAACCGCATGGGCATCGCGATGACCAACACCCAGACGCTCACCGAGCAGCGCAGGCCCGCCGGGACCGACAACCTGTTCGTCGCCTGGGAGACGCTGACCCACGCGGACAACCCGAGCTGAAAGAACGACCGCCCGGGAGGAGTGAGTTCTCCTCCCGGGCGGGATGCCGCGTCAGCTACGAGACATGCGGTGCTGCCGGTTTCAGAAAGTGAGCTTGAAGCTGTTGATCTTTCCGGTGTCGCCCGAGTAGACGTCCTGGACCTTCAGCTTCCAGGTACCGTTCGCCGCCTCGGAGGAGGCGTTGACCGTGTACGTGGTCTTGACGTTGTCCGCCGAGTCGCTGGAGGAGGAGTTCTTCAGCCGGTAGGCCGAGCCGTCCGGGGCGACCAGGTCGATGACCAGGTCACCGCGGTAGGTGTGGGTGATGTCCACGCCGACCTTGAGGGTGCTCGGGGCGTTGCCGGTGCGGCCGGTGACGTTGACCGAGCTGGTGACGGCCGAACCGTGGTCCGGGATGGCCGTGACGGTGGTGTTCTCGAAGACCGTGCCGCCGGGGTCGGTGCCGCCGCCGGGACGCGAGCCCACGTTGATGCCGGCCCAGGCGTCGGCCACGGCCTTGTACTCGGCGCTGGTCGTGCCGTACAGCTCACCGGCCGCGGCGAGCGTGCCGGTACGGGCACCCGCGTAGTTCGTGGTGGAGCTGAACTTGGTGGTGAGCGCCTTGAACCAGATCAGCTCGGCCTTGGCGCGGCCGATGCCGGTCACCGGCAGTCCGTCGGAGGTCGGGGAGTCGTACGAGACGCCGTTGATGGTCTTGGCGCCGCTGCCCTCCGAGAGCAGGTAGAAGAAGTGGTTGGCCGGGCCCGACGAGTAGTGGACGTCGACGTTGCCGATGCCCGAGTACCAGGCGTCCTTGGACAGCCCGTCCCTGCTCGGCTTGTCCTGGTAGCGCAGCGGGGTGCCGTCGCCGTTGATGTCGATCTTCTCGCCGATGAGGTAGTCGCCCGGGTCGGCGCTGGTGTTGGAGTAGAACTCCACGGCGGTGGCGAAGATGTCGCTGGTCGCCTCGTTGAGGCCGCCGGACTCACCGCTGTAGTTCAGGCCCGCCGTGTTCGAGGTGACGCCGTGCGTCATCTCGTGCGCGGCCACGTCCAGCGCGGTCAGCGGCGAGGCGTTCCCGCTGCCGTCGCCGTATGTCATGCAGAAGCAGCTGTCGTCCCAGAAGGCGTTGACGTAGCTGTTGCCGTAGTGGACGCGGGAGTACGCACCGACGCCGTCACCCCGGATGCCCGTCCGGCCGTGGACGTTCTTGTAGTAGTCCCACGTCTCGGCCGCACCGTAGTGCGCGTCGGCCGCGGCGGTCTCGGCGTTCTGGGGGGTGCCGTCACCCCAGATGTCGTCCGAGCCGGAGAAGAGGGTGCCCGTGCCGGAGGAACCGTGGTTCAGGTTGTACGTCTTGTGGTTGCCACGGGTGGTGTCGGTCAGGTTGTAGGTCCCCGAGGTGTTGAGGGTGACCTGCCCGCTGTACTCGGTGTTGCCGGTGCCCTTCTCGATGGCCTGCCACTCGTAGAGCTTCGCGCCGGTGGTCGCGTCCGTGACGACGTGCAGCGCGTTGGGGGTGCCGTCGTCCTGGAGCCCGCCGACCACGGTCTCGTAGGCGAGCTGCGGTGTGCCGCTCGCCATCCAGACGACCTTGCGGGGCGCCTTCTCGGCAGCGGTCTTGGCGGAGCCGTCGGCCTTCGCGGCGCCGAGCGCCTGCTTCTCGGCCGCCGCGGGGGCGACCTTCGCGGTCGTGCCCACGGCCTTCAGCTGGGCGGTGGTCGCCTTGGACGCCTTGGTGACGCTCTGGGTCGCGCCCGCCTTCGACGCCTCGACGATCAGATCGCCGCCGAGCACCGGGAGCCCGCCGAAGGTGCGCTCGTAACGGGTGTGCGTGGTGCCGTCGTTGTCCTGGATGACGTCCCGGACGACGAGCTTCTCCTGCGAGCCGAGACCGAGGTCCTTGGCGGTGGCCGCCTTGCTCGTGTTCGCCTCGCGGATCAGCTCCGCGCGCTGGGAGGGGGAGAGCTGCTTGGGCAGCGCACCGTGGTCGGCGCCCGCGGATGCCGCGGCGGTGATGGCGGCGGCGCTGGTGTCGCCGGCCGGTGTTGCGGTGGCTGTGCCGGTCTGGACTCCGGCGGCCAGGAGAGCTGCTGCGGCTATCAGAGCGCCGGTCGCGGTGGTACGACGGCTGGGCGTGGATCTCACGCGGACTCCTTCTGCAAGGGGGGTACCGGCGGCTGAGTGAGCCGTCCGGGCAGAGCAGGCAGTGCGCAGAACGGGGTGAACAGTGTCAGCAGAAGGGTGTTGCTGTCAGGACCGCGTCAACAAGATGGCCGGAATTCGTCCGTTGCGCTAATGGTCATGTTCGTTAAGCGGACGTTTCGCCGATCATCACCGCGATGCCGTCCAGGGTCCTGTGGAGCCCGAATTCGAAGAGGACGTCGAGGTCCAGCTCGAAGTCGTCGTGTTCGAAAAGACTGTGAAGAACCGGGAAGTGACCACCTGTCGAGACGGCCTCGAACTGTGGCTCGTTCCGCGTCATCCACTCCTCTTCCGACAGCCCGGTGTCCTGGAGCGCCTGCGCCTCCATGTCGGCCGCCAGCGCCACCCCCTGCACGTACGCGAACAGGGTGAGGTGGGTGTGGAGCATGGCGTGCGGGGGGAGCCCGGTACCCCTGAGGGCCCGCAGCACCCACTCCGTGTAACCCATCGCGTGCGGGGAGGCGGTGGGCCGGGTGAAGGACGCCATCGCCTGGACCATCCACGGATGCCGCCCGTACACCGCGCGCAGCCAGCGGGAGGCGAGTTCCAGCCCGGTCCGCCAGTGCTGCGGTACGGGACCGAGCGGACGCTCACCGAAGACCGCCTCCGACATCAGCCGCACCAGCTCGGCCTTGCCCGGAACATGGCGGTACAGCGCCATCGTGGACGTACCCAGCACCGTCGCGACCCGGCGCATCGACACCGACGGCAGGCCCTCGGCGTCGGCCAGTCCGACGGCGGTGCGCACGATCCGCTCGCGGTTCAGCGCCGGGCCCTCCCCGGCGGCGAGCCTCGGTCCGCGCTCCGCGACCACGGTGCCGACCCCCGGCACGGCCCGCACCAGACCCTCCGCGCGCAGCACGGACAGCGCCTTCGTGGCCGTCGCCATGGCGACCCCCCACTCCCGGACGACGGCACGGGTGGAGGGGAGCCGCTCGCCCGGGGCGAGCTCACGCGAGACGATCCGCCGGCGCAGCTCGGCGGCGATCCTGAGGTAGGGCGGTTCGGTCGGCACGGAGCGGACTGTACTAGTGCACCCCGGACGACGTACACCCCTTCGACCTGCCAGAACTGCTCAACTCCCCTCCCGGACAGGGGTCATGTACTACGGCGCTGTTTGTGGTGTACGCGGGCCCGCTGCTGTGCTCCCGGCATGACTTCCTCACCGCCTGCCGCCCTCGCGGGCCGCCGTGAATGGACCGCGCTCGGCGTACTGATGCTGCCGCTGCTCTTCGTCTCGATGGACGTCTCCATCCTCTTCTACGCCCTGCCCGCCATCGGCGCCGACCTGGAGCCGGGCTCCACCCAGCAGCTGTGGATCCTGGACATGTACGGCTTCGTGCTGGCCGGGCTACTCATCACCATGGGCGCGCTCGGTGACCGGATCGGCCGCCGGAAGGTGCTGATGGCCGGCACGGTCGTGTTCGCCGCCGCGTCCCTCGCCGCCGCCCTCGCGCGCTCCCCGGAGGCCCTGATCGCGGCCCGCGCGCTGCTCGGGGTGGGCGGTGCCTGCCTGATGCCGTCCACGCTCGGGCTCGTCCGCAACCTGTTCCACGACCGCGGCCAGCGGTCCCGGGCCGTCGCGCTGTGGACGACGGTGATGGCCACCGGGATCTCGCTCGGCCCGGTCGTCAGCGGAATCCTCCTCGAACACTTCTGGTGGGGCGCGGTCTTCCTGATCAACCTGCCCGCGATGGCGCTCCTGCTGCTGCTCGCGCCCGTCCTGCTCCCGGAGTCCCGGAGCCCGGTGAAGGCGCGGTTCGACGTCCTGAGCGCGGTGCTCTCCCTCGCGGCGCTGCTGCCGGTGATCCACGGCATCAAGGAGCTCGCCAAGCACGGCTACCGGCCGCTGCCCGCCCTCGGCATCGCCGTCGGCCTCGTCCTCGGCCTGGTCTTCGTCCACCGGCAGAGCCGGCTCGCCCACCCGATGGTCGACCTGGCACTCCTGCGCCGCCGCGCCTACGGAGGCTCGGTCCTGGTCAACCTGCTGGCGATGGGCGCCACGATCGGCTTCGCCGCCTTCTTCTCCCAGTACGTGCAGTCGGTACTCGGCAAGAGCCCGTTCGAGGCCGCGATGTGGAGCCTGGTGCCGTCCGTCGGCGTCATCGTCGCCGCACCCGCCGCGGGCGCGCTCGCCAAGCGCCTGGACCGCGGCTACGTCATGGGCGGCGGGTTCCTCGTCTCGGCGGCGGGCTTCCTCTGGCTCACCGGAACCAGGACCGGTTCCCCGCTCTGGGTGACGCTGGCGGCCTCGGCCGTCTACGCGGGCGGCCTGGTCGCGGCGATGACCCTGGCCAACGAACTCGCCCTGGGCGCCGCCCCGCCCGAGCGCGCGGGCTCCGCGGCCGCGGTCCTCGAATCCGGCCAGGAACTCGGCGGCGCCCTGGGCATGGCCCTGCTCGGCTCGCTCGGCGCGGTGGTCTACGGACGCGACATGACCGACGCCGCACCGGGCGCCCCCGACGCGGCCCGGGAGACCCTGGGCGGCGCGGTGGCCGTGGCCCGGGAGCTCCCGGCGCGCGGCCAGGACGCCCTGCTCTCCGCCGCGTCCAAGGCCTTCACCCACGGCCTGAACATGGCGGCGGCGGGCGCGGCCGCGGCGATGGTGCTGGCCGCGCTGGTCTCGGTGGTGCTGCTGCGACGGGCGGGGGAGGAGGGGCAGGCGGATGCGGAGGACAGCGCCGCTGCCCAGCGGGGCGAGCCGGCTCCGGTGGGGGAGGCGGCGGAGCGCGGCGCGGGTCATCGACCTGCCTCCGCATGAGGGTGGCGGCGGATCTCCACGTTGCGGTCCACGACCCCGACAGGTCCCGGGACAACGGCTCACACCAGGCTCTCCCGCCACACCCGGTGCAGCCCCGCGAACCGGCCCGTGCCGCCGATGAGTTCGGCCGGGGCGCCGTCCTCCACGACGCGGCCGTGCTCCATCACCAGGACCCGGTCCGCGATCTCCACGGTCGACAGCCGGTGGGCGATCACCACCGCGGTGCGGCCGTGCAGCACGGTGTCCATCGCCCGCTGCACCGCCCGCTCGCCCGGGATGTCGAGGGAGCTGGTCGCCTCGTCGAGGATCAGCACCGCCGGGTTCGCCAGCAGGGCGCGGGCGAAGGCGACCAGTTGGCGCTGGCCGGCCGAGATCCGGCCGCCCCTCTTGCGTACGTCGGTGTCGTAGCCGTCGGGCAGGCCGCTGATGAACTCGTGGGCGCCGATCGCCTTCGCGGCCCGCTCGATCTCCTCGCGGGTCGCGTCCGGGCTGCCGATCGCGATGTTCTCGGCGACGGTCCCCGAGAAGAGGAACGCCTCCTGGGTCACCATCACCACCCCGCGCCGCAGTTCGGGCACGGCGAGATCCCGCAGGTCGGTCCCGTCCAGCAGCACCCGGCCCTCGGTCGGGTCGTAGAAGCGGGCCAGCAGCTTGGCGAGCGTCGACTTGCCGGCGCCCGTCGAACCGACCACGGCCAGCGTCTGGCCGGCCGGAACGGTCAGATCGAAGCGGGGGAGCACCTCACCGCCCGTGCGGTAGGCGAAGCTCACCGCGTCGAAGACCACCTCGCGGCCCGGCAGTTCGCCCTTGAGCGGCGGCAGCTCACGGGGTTCCGGGGCCTCCGGTACCGTCGGGGTCTGGGCCAGCAGCCCGGCGATCTTCGCGAGTGAGGCCGCCGCCGACTGGTAGGAGTTCAGGAACATGCTGAGCCGGTCGATCGGGTCGTACAGCCGCCGCAGGTACAGCACGACCGCCGCCAGCACCCCGAGGGCCAGGGTGCCGGAGGCGACGCGGTAGGCGCCCCACAGCACGATGGCGGCCACCGCGGTGTTGGCGATCAGCCGGGACCCGACGACGTACCGCGCGTTCTCGATCATCGCGGCGCCGTTGGTGCGGCGGTGCTCGTGGTTCAGCTCCTGGAACACCGCGTCGTTGGCCGGCTCCCGGCGGAACGCCTGGACGGGCCGGATGCCGTTCATCGTCTCCGCGAACTTCACGATGACCGCGGCGATCGCCGTGGACCGGGCGGCGAAGATGACCCCGGCCCGGCGCTGGTACTGCCGCACCAGCAGATACAGCGGGGCGAAGGAGAGCACGGCGACGGCGCCCGTCGCGAGATCCAGCCAGAGCAGCATCAGGGAGATGGAGACGAAGGAGAGGACGACCCCGATCAGCTCCTGGAGCCCCTCGCTGAGCAGCTCCCGCAGCGACTCCACATCGGTGGTGGAACGGGAGATCAGCCGGCCGGAGGTGTACCGCTCGTGGAAGTCCACGCTCAGGGCCTGGGCATGGCGGAAGATCCGGCCGCGCAGATCGAGCAGGGCGTCCTGGTTGATCCCGGCGGAGGCCCTGATGAACGCGTACTGCATGGCTCCCGCGCCGGCCGCGCAGAGGGCGTAGCCGGCGCCCACGGCGATCAGCGGCCCGTAGTCCTCGTCCCGGAACGCGGGCACACCGCTGTCGATGGCGTACGCGACGAGCAGCGGACCCGCCTGCACCGCGATCTGCTGGACCAGCAGGAACAGCGCGGCCACCACGATCCGGGCGCGGTGCGGGCGCAGCAGCGACAGGAGCAGTTCGCGCGTCGCACCACGGGGAGTGGGCAGGTCGTCGCGGTCGAAGGAGTCCCTGGGGGCCGGGGCCGGCGCGGCCTTCTCGTCGTCGTCTTCCGTGGGCCGCCCCGTCGTGGTGCTGGTCATCGGCTGCTGCCCTCCTCGGCAGGGGCGTACACGCCCAGGGTGTCGGTGGTGGGCCCGGGGGCGGAAGAGAACGCGTCCTCGCCGTCCGGGAGGTCCGCGCCGGACATCAGCCAGGCGTACTCGGCGTTGCCGCGCAGCAGTTCCTGATGGGTGCCGACCGCGCTGATCCGGCCCTCCGACAGGAGCGCCACCCGGTCCGCGAGCATCACGGTGGACGGCCGGTGGGCGACCACTACCGCCGTGGTCTCCTTCAGTACACTGCGCAGCGCCGCCTCGACCAGCGTCTCCGTGTGCACGTCCAGCGCGGAGAGCGGGTCGTCGAGCACCAGGAAGCGCGGCCGGCCGACGACGGCGCGGGCCAGCGCGAGGCGCTGGCGCTGACCGCCGGAGAGGCTCAGCCCCTGCTCGCCGACCTGGGTGCCGGTTCCGTGCGGCAGATCGTGGACGAAGTCGGCCTGCGCGACCGAAAGGGCCCGGCGCAGCTCGTCCTCGCCGGCGCCCTCCGCGCCCATCAGGACGTTCTCCGCGACGCTCGCGGAGAAGAGCGTCGGCTCCTCGAACGCCACGGACACCAGCTCCCGCAGCCGCTCGCGCGGCATCGCGGTGATGTCCTCGCCGTCCAGGGTGATCCGCCCCGACGTGGCGTCGTGCAGCCGGGGCACCAGCGCGGTGAGCGTGGTCTTGCCGCTGCCGGTGGCCCCGACCAGGGCTATCGTCTCGCCGGGCCGGATCCGCAGATCGATCCCGTCCAGCACCGGAGCGGAGTCCGGCGCCGCGTCCGGGTAGCGGAACCGGACCCCCTCGAAGACCATGCCGCCCGCCCCGGACTCCGCCCCGGACTCCGCCCCGGACGAACCCGCCGCCCGGTGTGTCGCGGTCTCCGCCTCCTCGGCCACGTCCATCACCTCGAAGAACCGGTCGGTCGCCGACGCCGACTCCTGGCACATCGCCAGCAGGAAGCCGATCGACTCGACCGGCCAGCGCAGCGCGAGCGCCGTGGAGAGGAAGGCGACCAGCGTGCCCGCCGAGAGACCGCCGTCCGCCACCTCGATCGTGCCGAGCACCAGCGCCGCCCCGATGGCGAGTTCGGGGATCGTCGTGATGAGGGCCCAGATGCCCGCGAGCAGCCGCGCCTTGTCCAGCTCCGTGGCCCGCAGCCGCTGCGCGAGGGCGCGGAACGCCAGCGCCTGGCTGCGGTGCCGGCCGAAGCCCTTCACGATCCGGATGCCGAGCACGCTCTCCTCGACCACCGTCGTCAGGTCTCCGACCTGGTCCTGGGCCTTGCGCGCCACCAGCGAGTACTTCGCCTCGAAGACCGAGCAGACGATCATCAACGGCACGACGGGGACCAGCAGCACCAGGCCGAGCGTCCACTCCTGACCGAGCAGAATCACGAAACCGACCACGATGGTGGTGGAGTTGACCACCAGATAGGTCAGCGGAAAGGCCAGGAACATCCGCACCAGCATCAGGTCCGTGGTCCCGCGCGACAGCAGCTGGCCCGACGGCCACCGGTCGTGGAAGGCCACCGGCAGCCGCTGCAGATGCCGGTACAGGCTCGCCCGCATCGACGCCTCGACGCCGGCCAGCGGACGCGCCACCACCCAGCGCCGCAGGCCGAACAGGATCGCCTCCGCGATCCCGAGCAGCAGCAGGTACAGCGCCCCGAGCCAGACACCGCCCGGGTCCCGGCCGGCGACCGGGCCGTCGACCATCCACTTCAGCACGAGCGGGATCACCAGGCCGAGGCACGAGGCGACGACCGCGATCAGGACGGCGGACGAGAGCCGGGCCCGCACCGGCTTCACGTACGGCCACAGCCGCATCAGGGAGCGTGCGGTGGACCGGTCTTTGGGCTCTACATGTTGTTCGGGCATCAGGCGCGAGCCTACGGTTCACCACTGACCTCGCTCATCTGAATTTCCGGCCCCGGCCGCGGCTTGACGCACGGCACACCGAGTCCGATATTTGGTCGGCCCCGGGGAGGGGCGGCTGTCGCGGGTCACGCGGCGGCCGGGCGGTGAACATCAGGGGCGGGAAACATGACGACGACCGACGTGTACGACGAGCGCTGTGAACAGCTCTTTCTCGCGGGAGGCCTCGCCGGGGTCCGGCGCACGGCCACCCAGGGGCTCGACGAGGCGGGGCCGCACGCGGATCTGTACTGCTGGCTGGCCGTCGCGCACGCCTCGGAGGACGACGACGACCACGACACCGAGGCCGAACGTGCCTTCCGCAGAGGTCTGGCCCTGGACGCGGACCACCTCGGACTGCTGGCCGGATACGCCGAGCTGTGCCTGCGCAGCGACTCGTTCGACCACCCGGGCCGGGCCGCCCGCGCCGGGGAGCTGACCCGGCGCCTCGAAGAGCTCGCCCCCGACTCCGCGGAGAACGCTCAGCTGCGGGCCGCCCATCGCTGGGCCGGCCGCAGCTACTGGCAGGACCTGCGGATGTCGGCGGCCGAGGCCGCGGTGAAGCGGCGGGAGCGCGAGACCCGGAGCGACGAGATCGCCGGAGCCCTCAAGGGCCGGGGACCGGGGGAGGCGCGGGCCGCGGCCCGCGCGGCCGCCGCGGCCCGGCCCGACGACCGGCGGGCCGCCGTTCTCGCGGACACACTCGAAGCGCTCTCCGGGCCGGGGACCGGCTGGCTGCGCTGGGCCGCCCGGCACCGCGCGGAGGCGTGGGCGGTGTCGTTCGCGCTCTCGGCGCTGACGAGTCTGCTGCTCAGGACGACCGGTGTGGTCCACGGGTTCGGTCCCTGGGGGCTGCTGTGGACGGTGCCGATGCTGCTGGCCGACGCGAGGCTCACCTCGGTGCGCAAGGAGGCCGAACGGCTGGCCGTGGCACGCCTGGAGGCACGGCTGTCGGGGAGCGAGGAGGCCGGTTCCGCCACCGCGCCCGCCACCACCGCAGAGGCGGGCGCCTGACGGGCCGCACGACGGTCGTAGTCCGGCATCAGCCGATCGGCTGATGCCGGTTCGAGCGCGATGGCGGATGGAGCGCGCGGGCGGGGGCGGGGATGCTCGTGGCATGGCAATCATCGAAGTGGACGGGGTGCGCAAGGCCTACGCCGGACGCCCCGCGGTGGACGGGGTGAGCTTCACCGTCGAGGAGGGCGAGATCTTCGGGATCCTCGGCCCCAACGGCGCCGGCAAGACCACCACCGTCGAATGCGTCGAGGGACTGCGGGTCCCCGACTCCGGTACGGTCCGCGTCGCAGGGCTCGACCCCGTCGCCGACCACGACCGGGTGACGCTGCTGCTCGGGGCCCAGCTCCAGGAGAGCGAACTCCAGCCCAAGATCACGGTGGGCGAGGCGCTCGAGCTCTACAGCGCGTTCTACCCGGACCCCGCGGACTGGCGGGCACTGGCCGAACGCCTCGGCCTGCACACCAAGCTCACCACCCGGTTCGGCCGGCTCTCCGGCGGCCAGAAGCAGCGGCTGTCCATCGCGCTCGCACTCGTCGGCAGTCCCCGGGTCGTGGTCCTCGACGAGCTGACCACCGGCCTCGACCCGCGCGCCCGGCGCGACACCTGGGAGCTGATCGAGGAGGTATGCGACAGCGGCGTCACGGTGCTGCTCGTCACCCACTTCATGGAGGAGGCCCAGCGGCTCTGCGACCGGATCGCCGTGATCGACAAGGGCCGGCTCGCCGCCCTCGACACCCCCTCCGGGCTGATCGCCAAGGCCGGCAGCTCCACGGTCATCTCCTTCACGCCCTCGCAGCCGCTCGACGACGACGAACTGACCCGGCTGCCCGGCGCTGCCTCGTACGAGAGCCGCAACGGCCGGATCGTCATCAACGGCACCGACGAGACCGTCAACGCGGTGATCTCGCTGCTGGCCCGGCTCCGTATCACCGCGCACCAACTGCGCGTCTCCGAAGCCACCCTGGACGACGCGTTCCTCGACCTCACCGAGCACTCCGGCCCGGCCGCCGGCCACGAACTCACGGAACGGGGAGTCTGAGATGGCTACTTCGCACACCGCCCCCGCACACACCCCCCGCCCCACCCCCGCCGGCGCCTCGTTCGCGGTCCTCAGGTCCGAGACCCGGCTCTTCCTGCGCGAACCCGGCAGCCTCTTCTGGATCCTCGTCTTCCCGACCGTGCTGATGGTGATCCTGGGACTGATCCCTTCCTTCCGGGACCCCGACGCCGCGCTCGGCGGCCGCCGCGTCATCGATCTGTACGTCCCCGTGGCGGTGCTGCTCGCCATGATCATGGCCGGGCTCCAGGCGATGCCGCCCGTACTGACCGGCTACCGCGAGCGCGGCATCCTGCGCCGGATGTCCACCACGCCGGTGCGCCCCTCCGCCCTGCTGGGCGCGCAGATGGCCCTGCACGGGGCCGCGGCGCTCGGCTCCGCCCTGCTGGTCATAGTGGTCGGCCGGATCGCCTTCGACGTGTCCCTGCCCGGACAGCCCTTCGGCTACCTGCTGGCGCTGCTGCTGGCCGTCGCCTGCGTGCTGGCCCTGGGCGCGCTGGTCTGCGCGGTCTCCCGGACCGTCAAGATCTCGGCCGCGATCGGTTCGGTCGTCTTCTTCATGATGATGTTCACCGCGGGCGTCTGGGTGCCCGTGCAGACCATGCCCGACACGCTCCGCCGGATCGTCCAGGTCACCCCGTTCGGTGCGGCCTCCCAGGCCCTGGACCGGGCCGCGTCCGGTGACTGGCCCAGCTGGGGCTACCTGGGTGCGATGGCCCTGTGGGCCGCACTGGCGGCGGCGGTCGCGGCCCGCACGTTCCGCTGGGAGTAGGGGATCGGGGAGACTTCGGCCATGTACGCGGATGAGAGCGAAGCCGTGACCGGGGCGCCGACGGCCGAGCAGTGGTGGGAGCGGTTCTTCCGCTACGGACCGTACGGGCTGCTCGCCCTGGCCACCGCGGTCTCGGCCGTCACCGGTGACCTCATCATGTCCCGCCAGGACGTGTACGCCGTCTCGGTCCTCGTCCCGCTGGCCCTCGTCCTCCAGCTCTGGTGGGGACGGACGTGGGCGGCGGCGGGGTCGCGGGCGGCGCGGTCCTACTTCGTCGTCCGCACGCTGCTGGCCTTCTGGCTGACCTGGTGCAACCCGTTCTTCGCCATCTTCACGACGCTCGGCTACTTCGACGCCGCCCGGCTGCTTCCGCGCAGGGGCGTCAGGGCCGGGCTGCTGGCCACCGCCGCCATCATGGCGGGCTCGCAGTCCGGCAGCGGCCTGCCGCCCGTCAGTCTGATGAACTGGGTCGCCTTCGTCATCCTCTTCGCCCTGCACGGGACCCTCACCATGGTCTTCGCCCAGATCGGCAGCCGGGAGGCGGAGCAGTCCCGTACCCAGGACGAGACCATCGCCGCCCTGGAGCTGGCCAACGCCCGGCTCGAACAGGCCATGGCGGAGAACGCCGGACTGCACGCCCAGCTCCTGGTCCAGGCGCGTGAGGCGGGCGTGGCCGACGAGCGGAGCCGGATCGCCGCCGAGATCCACGACACCATCGCCCAGGGGCTGACCGGAATCATCGCCCAGCTCCAGGCCGTGACGTCGGCGGCGGTCACCGATCCGGAGCTGGCCGGGGAACACCTCCTGCGGGCCACCGCGCTGGCCAGGCACAGCCTGGGCGAGGCACGCCGCTCCGTGCACAATCTGCTTCCCGCCGCGCTGGAGCACGACGATCTGCCCGGCGCCCTCAAGAAGACGGTCACCACGTGGTCCGAACGGACGGGCGTGCGGGCCGAGTTCACCGTCACCGGCACGGCGGAGCCGCTGCACGACGAGGTCGGCGCCACCCTGCTCCGGATCGCGGAGGAGGCCCTCGCCAACGCGGGCCGCCACGCCGCCGCCTCCCGGACCGGCGTCACCCTGTCCTACATGGGCGACGAGATAACCCTCGACGTGCGGGACGACGGCCGAGGCTTCGACCCGGGCGCGCTGGAGCCGTACCGGGGCGCCGGCGGATTCGGGCTCGGCGGCATGCGGGCCCGCGCCGAACGCATCGCGGGCACGGTCGAGGTGGAGACGGGCCCCGGCCTCGGCACCGCGGTCTGCGCCCGGGTCCCGCTGGTCCGCGACGACTGAGCCACCGCACCGCCCGCGGGCACAGTACGGTGGGCCGCTATGGCTGAGGAACCCGCGCGCGTCATCACGCTGATCGTCGTCGACGACCACCCCGTCGTACGGGACGGGCTGCGCGGCATGTTCGCGTCCGCGCCGGAGTTCGAGGTGCTCGGTGAGGCGGCCGACGGCGTCGAGGGCGTCGAGATGGCCGTCCGGCTCGACCCCGACGTCGTCCTGATGGACCTCCGGATGCCCGGCGGCGGCGGGGTCGCGGCGATCACCGAACTGACCCGGCGCGGCGCCCGCTCCAGGGTCCTGGTCCTCACCACGTACGACACCGACTCCGACACCCTGCCCGCGATCGAGGCCGGTGCGACCGGATACCTGCTCAAGGACGCCCCGCGCGAGGAGCTGTTCACCGCGGTGCGCGCCGCCGCCGACGGCCGTACCGTCCTGTCGCCCGCCATCGCCTCCCGGCTCATCTCACGGGTGCGCTCGCCCGCCGCGTCCGGCGGCGAGACGCTCTCCGCGCGGGAGCGCGAAGTGCTCGAACTCGTCGCGAGGGGGACGTCGAACCGGGAGATCGCCGCCGTGCTGTTCATCAGCGAGGCCACGGTGAAGACCCATCTCACCCATGTCTTCGCCAAGCTGGGCGCCAAGGACCGCGCGGCGGCCGTCGCCGTCGCGTACGACCGGGGAATCCTGGGCTGAGCGCCGGGCTCACTCCCGTACCCGCAGCAGCAGGAGCGATCTCGCGGGCACCGTGAGGGCCGAGTCGCCCCGGTGGACGGTGCCCGGTGCGGTGGACTGGTCCTCGCGCGCGGTGTCCAGGACCAGTTCGTAGTCCCGCGCCCACGGCGGGCCCGGCAGCCGGAAGTCCACCGGGCGGTCACCGGCGTGCAGCACCGCGAGGAAGCTGTCGTCGCTCACCTGCTCGCCCCGGGCGTCCCGGCCCGGGATGTCGCGGCCGGAGAGGTAGAGCCCGACCGTCGCGGCCGGTGCGTACCAGTCCTGCTCCGTCATCTCGGCCCCCTGCCGGGTGAACCACGCCAGGTCCCGCAGCCCGTCCGGGGCCTGCGGCCGGCCGGAGAAGAAGGCGCGGCGGCGCAGCACCGGATGGGTGTGGCGCAGCGCCAGCACCCGGGCCGTCAGCTCGGTCAGCGCGCGCCACCGCGGCTGCTCCAGCAGCGACCAGTCGACCCAGCTGACCTCGTTGTCCTGGCAGTAGGCGTTGTTGTTGCCGCCCTGGGTGCGGCCCATCTCGTCGCCCGCGACCAGCATCGGCACCCCGGTCGACAGCAGCAGGGTGGTGAGGAGGTTGCGCAACTGGCGCAGGCGCAACGCGTTGACCTGGGGGTCGTCACTCTCGCCCTCCGCGCCGCAGTTCCAGGACCGGTTGTCGCAGGTGCCGTCGCGGTTGCCCTCGCCGTTGGCCTCGTTGTGCTTCTGCTCGTAGCTCACCAGGTCGCGCAGGGTGAAGCCGTCGTGCGCGGTGACGAAGTTGACCGAGGCGTACGGGCGGCGCCCGCCCCACGCGTACAGGTCGCTCGACCCGGTCAGCCGGTAGCCGAGATCGCGTACGTCGGGCAGCGCGCCGCGCCAGAAGTCCCGTACGGCGTCGCGGTAGCGGTCGTTCCACTCGGTCCACAGCGGCGGGAAGGCGCCGACCTGGTAGCCGCCGTTGCCCACGTCCCACGGCTCCGCGATCAGTTTCACCCGGCGCAGCACCGGGTCCTGGGCGATCACCGCGAGGAACGGGGAGAGCATGTCGACGTCGTGCATCGAGCGGGCGAGCGCGGCCGCCAGGTCGAAGCGGAATCCGTCCACGCCCATCTCGGTGACCCAGTACCGCAGCGAGTCGGTGATCAGCCGCAGCACGTTCGGCTGCACCACGTGCAGGGTGTTGCCGCAGCCGGTGTAGTCCGCGTATCTGCGGGCGTCGGACTGGAGCCGGTAGTAGCCGCGGTTGTCGATGCCGCGCAGCGACAGCGTCGGGCCCAGCTCGCCCGCCTCCGCCGTGTGGTTGTAGACCACGTCGAGGATCACCTCGATCCCGGCGTCGTGCAGGGCGCGCACCATCCGCTTGAACTCGCCGACCTGCTGCCCGGCGGTGCCGCTCGCGGAGTAGCCGGCGTGCGGGGCGAAGTAGCCGACCGAGTTGTAACCCCAGTAGTTGTGCAGCCCGCGCCGCAGCAGATGGTCCTCATGGGCGAACTGATGTACCGGCAGCAGCTCCACGGCCGTCACCCCGAGGTGCTTCAGATGGCCGATCGCCGCGGGGTGCGCGAGTCCGGCGTAGGTGCCGCGCAGCTCCTGGGGGATGCCGGGGTGGCGCTGGGTGAAGCCGCGCACGTGGAGTTCGTAGATGACGGAGTCGGCCCAGGGCGTCTTGGGCCGACGGTCCTCGGCCCAGTCGTCGTCATCGTGGACGACCACCCCCTTGGGGACGTACGGGGCGGAGTCCCGTTCGTCGCGCACGGTGTCCGCGACCTGCTGCTCGGGCCAGTCCCTCACATGGCCGTACACCTCGGCCGGAAGGGTGAAATCGCCGTCCACGGCACGTGCGTACGGATCGAGGAGCAGCTTGGCCGCGTTCCAGCGGGCGCCCGTCCACGGGTCCCAGCGGCCGTGCACCCGGTAGCCGTAGCGCTGACCGGCCCGCACACCGGGTACGAAGCCGTGCCAGATCTCGTGGGTCAGCTCGGTCAGCGGCAGCCGGGTCTCGGTGCCGTCCTCCTCGAAGAGGCACAGCTCCACGGCCTCCGCCCCGCCCGCCCAGAGCGCGAAGTTGGTGCCCGCCACCCCGTCGGGCCCCACCCGGAAGCGGGCTCCGAGCGGCATCGGCGTACCGGGCCACACGGCGGGAGCCCGCTGTCCGGGGCCGGCGGCGGGCCGCTCCACCGCCCGGCCCGCCGGCCTCGGCCACGTCTTCGGTACTGCCTCCTGCTCGGCTGCGCTCGACACCTGTTCGCCTCCCGCGGCTCTTGGGGGACCGGCACCGAAAGGGAGCGCGCGGCGTCCCGGCCGCGGCTCCCCGAGTGTGGTCGTCCCCTCTGTTCTGCCCACGAGTGGCCCCGCACTCACGTTTCCCACCGGCGGCCCCGTCGTTGGGGGGACGTGAACCACGTAGCGAAGAAGGCAGGCGCGAGCCGGCCCACCGTACTGAGACGGTCGGGGCTGCTCGTCGTACTGGCCGTACTGGTTGTTCTGACCGGCTGTTCGGGCGCCGGTTCGATCATCGGCGGGAAGTCCCGGTCGCCGCAGGAGGCCATCCGGATCACCCCGCAGGACCGGGCCGAGGACGTGAAGGCGGACGCCGAGGTCGAGGTGAAGGTCCCGGACGGGCGGCTGGAGAGCGTCAAGGTGACCCGGATCGAGGACGCCCAGCAGCAGGAGGTGAGGGGCCTGATCGCGAAGGACGGCCTTTCGTGGACGCCGCAGACGCCGCAGGGCGCGGCGGGCCGGCTCGGGCTCGCCGCCAAGTACAGCGTCGACGCGGTGGCCGTGGACGGCGCGGGGCACCGCTCGGCCCGCCACACCACCTTCACCACGGTGGTGCCCGAGCACCGCTTCATCGGCTACTTCAAGCCGGAGAACCGGTCCACGGTCGGCACCGGCATGATCGTCTCCTTCGAGTTCAACCGCGCGATCACCCGCAAGGCGGCGGTGCAGCGGGCCATCCGGGTGACCAGCGATCCGCCGGTCGAGGTGGCCGGGCACTGGTTCGGCGCCGACCGGCTGGACTTCCGCCCGGCCGCGTACTGGGAGCCGGGCACCGAGGTCACCGTCGAGGTGGGGCTGCGCGATGTGGAGGGGGCGCCGCGGGTGTACGGCAGCCAGCGCAAGACCGTCCGCTTCACCGTGGGCCGGGAGCAGATGTCCCGGGTGGACTCGGCCGCGCACACCATGCAGGTGCGCCGGGACGGGCAGCTCGTCTCCACGGTCCCGATCACGGCGGGCTCCCCGACGACGACCACGTACAACGGCAAGATGGTGGTCAGCGAGATGCACGAGGTGACCCGGATGGACGGGCGGACCGTCGGCTTCGGCGGCGAGTACGACATCAAGGACGTACCGCACGCGATCCGGCTCACCGAGTCCGGCACCTTCCTGCACGGCAACTACTGGTCCGACGACGACATCTTCGGCTCGACCAACGTCAGCCACGGCTGCATCGGGCTCCGTGACGAGCAGGGCGGCAGCGGGTCCACCCCGGCCGGCTGGTTCTTCGACCGGACCCTCATCGGCGATGTCGTCGAGGTCGTCAACTCCAAGGACAAGCGGGTGGCCCCGGACAACGGGCTGAGCGGCTGGAATCTCAACTGGACCCAGTGGAAGGCTGGTTCCGCCGTTCACTGAGGCTCACCGGCCCGTCCCGGAGCCCTCCGGGACGGGCCGGGCCGCCGCTTTGTACAGCCCCTCGCGCGGGCGGCGCCCCCGACCAGGGCAAGTCCTGAATCAGTTGGGACGGAACGGTGACATTCCGGGGGAGATCTGTCCGCAGCCGGTGTGATTATCTTTCGCTGAGCGCGCATATGCAGCGCGCGGGGGCGGGAGCCTGCGAGCTCCCAGGGCCGGCCTTGGCGGGGCCAGGCCGTGCGAGGGGAGACGACCACATTGAACGGGCAGCCGATATCGGGGACATCGGTCGGGGCGGACAGCGGGCGGCGCGGACGTGGGTCCACCGGACTGCTGGCCCTGGTGCTGGGCGCGTTGCTGCTGCTGGTGACGGCATGCGGCGGCGAGGACGGCGGGGACGCGAGCAAGGGCGGCGCCGGCAAGGGCGGGGCGAAGGGCGGTGACACCACCGCCTCCCAGGCCGTGGTGAAGGTCGCCCCGCAGGATGGTGCCGACTCCGTCGCCACCAGCGGGGCGCTGAAGATCTCGGCCGAGCAGGGGAAGCTCTCCACGGTCAGGGTCTCCGACCCCAAGGGGGCCGAGGTCGAGGGGAAGATCGCGGCGGACGGCACGAGCTGGGAGCCGGACCAGCACCTGGCCTCGGCGACGAAGTACAAGGTCCACGCCGTGGCCAAGGACGAGAAGGGCCGTGAGTCCGCCAAGGACACCGCCTTCACCACGCTGGTCCCGAAGAACACCTTCATCGGGCAGTACACCCCGGAGAACGGTTCCACGGTCGGTGTCGGCATGCCGGTCTCGATCCACTTCACCCGCGGCATCACCGACCCGGAGGCCGTCGAGAAGGCCATCAAGGTGACGGCGGATCCGGCCGTCGAGATCGCGGGCCACTGGTTCGGCAACGACCGTCTGGACTTCCGGCCGCAGGACTACTGGGCGGCCGGTACCAAGGTGAGCGTGAAGCTCAACCTCGACGGCGTCGAGGGGCGCCCGGGGGTCTACGGCAAGCAGGTCAAGACGGTGTCGTTCACCGTCGGCCGCCGGCAGGTCAGCACCGTGGACGCGAACACCCACCGGATGAAGGTCGTCCGCGACGGCAAGCAGATCAAGGACATCGCGATCTCCGCCGGCGCCCCGGCCACCACCACCTACAACGGCAAGATGGTCATCAGCGAGAAGCTCCGGGTGACCCGGATGAACGGCGACACCGTCGGCTTCGGCGGCGAGTACGACATCAAGGACGTGCCGCACGCGATGCGCCTGTCCACCTCGGGCACCTTCATCCACGGCAACTACTGGGGTGGTTCCGGGGTCTTCGGCAACTCCAACACCAGCCACGGCTGCGTCGGCATGCTGGACGCGCGCGGCGGCGGCGACTCGGGCACCCCGGCGGCGTGGTTCTTCGACCACTCGCTCATCGGTGACGTCGTGGTCGTGACGAAGTCCCACGACAAGACGATCGCCCCGGACAACGGCCTCAACGGCTGGAACATGGACTGGGCGCAGTGGACCAAGTAGCTCCGCGGCACTGACTACGGACCCGTATGACGCCGGCCTCCGGACCACACTGTGGTCCGGAGGCCGGCGTCATACGTGCGGCTGCCCGGGTCACTCCGCCCGCGGCGACGCGGGCTGGGGCAGGATCTGGCGCAGCGGGGTGCGGGCCGGCCGGGGACGCCACTCCCGCGGGTAGCCGATCGACACCTCCTCGAAGCGGACCCCGTCGTGCCAGGTCACCCGGGGGATGTGGAGGTGGCCGTACACGGCGGCGACCGCCCGGAAGCGAAGGTGCCAGTCGGCGGTCAGCGCCGTGCCGCACCACTGGGCGAACTCGGGGTGGCGCAGCACCAGCGTGGGGTCCCGCACCAGCGGATAGTGGTTGACCAGCACCGTGCCGTACCGGGGGTCGACGGCCGCGAGCCGCTCCTCGGTGAGGGCGACCCGGGCCCGGCACCAGGCGTCACGCGACGGGTACGGGTCGGGATGGAGCAGGAACTCGTCGGTGCACACCACCCCCGAATCGTGGGCCACCCGCAGGGATTCGTCCTTGGTACTGGTCCCGGGCGCGAAGAAGGAGTAGTCGTACAGGACGAACAGCGGGGCGACCGTGACGGGTTCCTCGCCGCCGTGCCAGACCGGGTACGGGTCCTCCGGGGTCAGCACCCCGAGGCTCCGGCACACATCGACCAGGGCCTGGTAGCGGGCGACGCCGCGCAGGGTGACGGGGTCGGAGGGGTGGGTCCACAACTCGTGGTTCCCGGGGGTCCAGATGACCTTGCTGAAACGATTCGCGAGCAGTTCCAGCGCCCAGGCGATGTCCTCGAACTTCTCGCCGACGTCACCTGCGACGAGCAGCCAGTCGTCGTCGGACTCCGGCCGGAGCGATTCGGTGATGCGCCGGTTCTCCGGATGGGCGATGTGCTGGTCGCTGAGCGCGAGCAGCTTTCCGTGGGACACCGAGGCCACTCCTTCCCGTCCGTGCTGACGTGATGTGCGGCTTCATTGTGGAGACCGGAATCCCGGAATCGTATACCGGGGGGTCCGCGCGGGTACGGCGTTCGGCGGTGACGCCCGTGAACCGTCGGGAGCGCTGGCTGCCGGGCCACGACTCCTGGCACAGTGGTGCGCAGGAAGTCGCAGGGCGGGTCCGGAGTGGTGTACGAGGTCCGGGCCCGGCTGCTGCGGCAGGGGTACCCCGGGCACGGGTCCGGGGTTTCGTTGAGAGGTTGGTTCTGATGGTCACCGGTCGTGTGGTGCGGTTCGACGGCGTCAAGGGTTACGGGTTCATCGCTCCCGATCACGGGGGCGAGGACGTCTTCCTGCATGTGAACGACCTGCGCATCCCCGAGGCCTCCCTCAGGCCCGGTCTGATGGTCGGGTTCGAGATCGAGCAGGGCGACCGGGGGCTGAAGGCTTCCGCGGTGCAGCTCGCCCCCGGCAGCGGCAACGCGGCCCCGGGTTCCGGGTTCCAGGGGCGCTCCGAGTCCCCGGCCAGGCAGGTCGCGGACGGCGACGACGTGCTGTGCGACGTGCTCAACTCGCAGGAGTACGTCCGGGAGGTGACGGAGGTGCTCCTGGAGGCGGCGCCCGGTCTCACCGCCGCGCACATCCTCCAGGCACGCCAGGGGCTGCTGCAGTTCGCCAAGCAGCACGGCTGGGTCGAGGGCTGAGAGCCGCCCGGAGACCGCCCGGGGCCTGTGACGAACGGCACCGGCCCCGGGCCTGTCCGGCGCCGCGTTAGCGCCGGTTAACCTGCCTCCCATGACCGTAACCCTCGAAGTAAGCGGCGGCGTCGGCACGATCCGGCTGGACCGTCCGCCGATGAACGCCCTGGACGTCGCCACCCAGGACCGGCTGCGCGAGCTGGCGGAGGAGGCCTCCGGGCGCGACGACGTGCGCGCCGTGGTGCTCTACGGCGGCGAGAAGGTGTTCGCGGCGGGCGCGGACATCAAGGAGATGCAGGCGATGGACCACCCGGCGATGGTGGTCCGGTCCAAGGCGCTGCAGGAGTCCTTCACCGCGGTGGCCAGGATCCCCAAGCCCGTCGTCGCGGCCGTCACCGGCTACGCGCTCGGCGGTGGCTGCGAGCTGGCCCTCTGCGCCGACTTCCGGATCGCCGGGGACAACGCCAAGCTCGGGCAGCCGGAGATCATGCTCGGACTGATCCCGGGCGCCGGCGGCACCCAGCGGCTCGCCCGTCTGGTGGGCCCCGCCAAGGCCAAGGACCTGATCTTCACCGGCCGCCATGTGAAGGCGGAGGAGGCGCTCGCCATGGGTCTGGTGGACCGGGTCGTGCCCGCCGCCGAGGTGTACGAGCACGCGCACGCCTGGGCCGCGAAGCTGGCGAAGGGCCCCGCCCTCGCGCTGCGCGCCGCCAAGGAGGCGGTGGACGCCGGACTGGAGACGGACATCGACACGGGCCTCACGATCGAACGCACCTGGTTCGCCGGACTCTTCGCCACGGAGGACCGGGAGCGCGGTATGCGCAGCTTTGTGGACGAAGGACCGGGCAAGGCCAAATTCCTCTGACCGAACGCCAGTTGGGAACAGATCACGGCGCGTTCATCCGTGCGGGCGGATTAGCTGAGCCTTAAGGCAACCTTAAGGCTCAGTGCTCCGTCGGTGCCGGTGATCCCGCTCGTGCGCGGCGTTCACGCAGGTCGGCGGGGTTGTGCGCGGGGGCATTCTGCCAGTGGCATATGCCAGCAGGCCACTGCGGAATCGCTGATTCCGGGGTGGGGATTCCCTGGGAACGGCCCCGGAGTGTCCACCTTGCGGCCATGATGGTGTCCATGGCGGGCCTGGAGGGTGTGGAGCAGCCGCGACAGCGCAGCAGCGCGACAGCGGCACGGAGGATGCCGGCCGTCGAGGACGAACAGGCGTTCAAGGCGCTGGAGTTGTTCGGGAACCCGACGGAGGACGAGGTCCGGCTGCCCTCCCGCCCGGAATCCGCGGCCACCGCCCGTCGGCTCACCTCCTGCGTGGTGCTGCGTCAGTGGGGGCTCTCCCCGCAGACCGGCGAGTACGCCGTGCTGCTCGTCTCCGAACTCGTCGGCAACGCGGTGCGGCACACCGGCGCCAGGGTCTTCGGTCTGCGGATGCTGCGCCGCCGCGGCTGGATCAGGATCGAGGTGCGCGACCCCTCGCGCGGACTGCCGTGCCTCATGCCCGTACAGGCGATGGATGTCAGCGGGCGGGGCCTCTTCCTCGTCGACAAGCTCTCCGACCGGTGGGGCGTGGATCTGCTGCCGCGCGGCAAGATCACCTGGTTCGAGATGCGGATCTCCGACCGCTGACGGCCCCCGCGCGGCAGGCTCCGTGGGCTCCGGACGCACAGAAGCCCCCGGTTCGGCCGTGGTGCGGCGCTGCGGGGGCTGCTGTGTGGGGGCCGTGAAATGGGGGGTGTGTTCACGGCCGCTTATGACGACCCGGCCCGGGTCAGTGCGGGTCGTGTCACCGACTATGGCAGACGGGCGACTACATCGCCAAAGCCGCAAATCGCCCATAGTTGTATAGTTCTGGCGATTCTTGCGATGAATCTTAGGTGTGCTGGGTCACTTGCCTGGAAATCGATGAGCGCTGCCGGACTTCGCGGGTGATTCATTGATCGCGGCAGGTGTTGATCGCGCGCATCCGCGTGACCGGCGAAAGCCGCGAAAAGCGTCAATTGTTATTTTCCTGACAGTCCGCACTTAATGTTCTGCGCATGAACGTCTCCGACACACCGGTGCACCGCCGCAGCGCCCTGCGCGCAGGAGCCGGGGCCGCCCTCGCCGCAGGCCTCGCCGCCGGTTGCGGGGACCGGGAAACAGCGGATACCGGGGCGAAGACCCTCACCCACCCGGCACCGAAGAAGCCGGCCGCCTCCGCCGGAGCGCACGCCCCCGCACCCGCCCCGCGCCGCTTCCCCGGGCAGCCGGTGCAGATCGGTCACGGCCCCCGCGACCGCGCCCGCGTCGCCCTCACCTTCCACGGGCAGGGCGACCCCGCCATCGCCAGGACCGTGCTGGCGGAGGCCGAACGGGCCGGAGCGCGGGTCACCGTCCTCGCCGTCGGCGGCTGGCTCGACGAACACCCCGAGATGGCCCGCCGGATCCTCGACGGCGGCCACGACCTCGGCAACCACACCCAGCGCCACATCGACATCTCCTCGATGGACGAGGCGCAGGCGTACGCGGAGATCACCGGCTGCGCCCAGCGGCTGCGACGGCTCACCGGCTCCATCGGCACCTGGTTCCGGCCCTCGCGCACCCAGTACGCCACCCCGCTCGTCCAGCGGCTCGCCGTCCGCGCGGGCTACCCGCACGTCCTCTCCTACGACGTGGACTCCCTCGACTTCACCTCACCCGGCGCCGCGGCCGTCACCCGCAAGGTGGCCGGTGAGATCCGCAACGGATCGGTGGTGAGCATGCACTTCGGCTACGCGGACACGGTCGCCGCGCTGCCCCTCCTTCTCACCGAACTCGACCGCCGCCAACTGCGTGCGGTGACGACCACGGAGCTGTTGACCTGATGCATCCCTCCACCACGCGCACCGCGGCCCTGCTCGGGGGCGTCCTGCTCGCCGCCCTCACCGGCTGCGGCACCCCCGCCGCCAAGCCGGCGTCCGACACCGCGACCGAGGCCGCCGCGCCACCCGCCAGAGCCAAGCACGTCACCCCGCCCGCACCGCCCGGACTGGCCGGGATGCCCCCGGTGCTCGACCCCGCGAACGTGTACGCGGCCGACGCCGCCGGAAAGATGTCGCCGGTCGTCAAGGGCTTCCCGTCCCGGGTGTACGTCCCCAACACCAACTCCAACACGGTGACGGTGATCGACCCCGCCACGTACAAGGTCATCAAGACCATCCCGGTCGGCCGGCAGCCGCAGCACGTCGTCCCGTCCTGGGACCTGAAGACCCTCTGGGTCAACAACGACGTCGGCGACAGCCTCACCGCGATCGACCCGGCGACCGGCGAGGCGGGGAAGACCGTCGACGTCTCCGACCCGTACAACCTCTACTTCACGCCGAACGGCAAGTACGCCATCGTGATGGCCTCGATGGACCGGCAGCTGGTCTTCCGCGACGCGCACACCATGAAGACGGCCAAGGCAGTCCCGGTCAGCTGCGCGGGGGTGAACCACGCGGACTTCTCGGCGGACGGCCGGTACTTCATCGTCTCCTGCGAGTTCTCCGGCGAACTCCTCAAGGTCGACACGGCCGGGATGAAGGTGGTGGGCCGGCAGAAGCTGCCGTTCAAGGGCGCCATGCCGCAGGACGTGAAGCTGTCGCCCGACGGAAGCACGTTCTACATCGCGGACATGATGGCGAACGGCATGTGGGTGCTGGACGGGAAGAAGTTCACCACCCCGAAGCTGCTGCCCACAGGCAAGGGCTGCCACGGGCTCTACGTCAGTCGCGACGCCAAGGAGATGTACATCTCCAACCGGGGCGAGGGCTCCGTCTCCGTCTTCGACTTCGCACAGAAGAAGCTGGCGAAGAAGTGGCACCTGCCGGGCGGCGGCAGCCCCGACATGGGCGGCGTCTCCGCCGACGGCAAGGTCCTCTGGCTGACCGGGCGCTACAACTCGGAGGTGTACGCGATCGACACCACCAGCGGCAAGCAGCTCGCCCGGATCCCGGTCGGCAGCGGACCGCACGGCCTCGCCGTCTACCCGCAGCCCGGCCGCTACTCGCTCGGCCACACCGGCGTCTTCCGCTGAGGCGGGTCGCCCGGGTCGCCCGGGTGGCTGGGGTGGCTCGGGTCGCCCGGTTGGCTCGGGCGGCTCATTCCTTGATCAGCAGCGCCTCCGACCCCACCGGCCGGTAGCCCGCCGCCTGGAACGTCCGCACACTGCGGGCGTTCCCCGGCGACTGCTGCGCCCACACCACCGGACCCGGCACCAGCTGCCGGGCCGCCCGCGCCAGCCGCTCGCCGAGCCGCTGCCCGCGCGCCTCCTCCGCCACCTCGATCGCCGCCTCCCAGCGCCCCGCGACCCCGCGCCCGAGGATCAGCACCCCGCCCTCCGTCCGCCAGACCCGTACCTCGTCGCGGAAGCCCATCGCCCGTGCCACCCGGGGGTGTCCGGGGTCCCGGATCTCCCGCAGCTCCAGCTCCGGAGTGCCCGGCAGCGCGGGTGCGACCGTGAGCAGGTCGATCGTGTTCATGTGTCGGCCGGTCCTGGCCGTCAGCGCGCTCAGGAAGTGCGGGTTCATCGTCGCGGCGAGCGCGTCACCGGGGGTGCCGGCCAGGGCCGCCCGCACCCAGCGCGGGTCCTCGTCCGTGAACACCACCGAGTGCGCGGTGAACGCCAGCACCCCGGCGTCCCGTGCGTTCGGCTGCCGCACCACCGTCGTGGACCCGTCCGGCGGCGGGAACCGCCCCTGTGCCGCCGCTGCCAGAATCCCCGCCAATGCGTCGGTCATCGCGCCGTGCTCTCCCCGTCCCGGGCCGCCGCCCGCCGGGCGGCGGACGGTCCCACCCATGATCGACGACCGGCCGCCGCGATCGCCATCCGGCCCGCCCGTTAATCTGACCTCCGTCATATAGGCATTACGAAGGGGCGGAACAGTGGCGGACATCGAGTCGGCGCGCAAGGCGTTCGAGCGGTACGACCTGAACGGCGACGGGCTGATTTCGGCTGCCGAGTACAAGAGCGTCATGGCCCAGCTGGGGGACCCCTACGTCACCGAGCCGGTCGCGCAGGCCGTGATCAACTCCCACGACGCGAACGGTGACGGGCTGCTCACCTTCGACGAGTTCTGGGCCGCGCAGAACAAGGGCTGACGGCAGCCGGCCCAGGACCCCCGGCCGGCGGGCCGGGGGCCGGGCGCCGCGGGATCGGCCCCGCTCACGGCCCGGACGCGCCGGTCCCACCGTCCTGCGGTCCCGGCGCCTCCTGCCCGCCGAAGGCGTCGTCCGGCGTCGCCACCGGGCGGAACAGGTCGTGCAGCCGGCCCGCCCGCAGCAGCCGCAGGATCCGCGGGCAGTCGCAGACGAGCCAGAACCGCCCGTCCCGGTCCAGCGCCCGCCGCCGGGCCCGGCACAGCAGCGTCAGCCCCGAGCAGTCGAGGAAACTCACCTCGGTCAGGTCGACCACCACATGCGGTGACCCCGCGGAGGTGGCGCCGTCCAGGGCCGGTGCGATGAGCGCCGCGGTCGCGATGTCGATCTCGTCGCGCAGCGCCACCACCGTCCGGCCGTTCCTGCGGTACACGTGGCCGCACGGCTCGGGCAGGGGGACCAGGGTGGGGGATGCCGTGGGGGACAGCCTCTCGGTCATGTTGCCTCTCCTCGCAGCGCCGAATCCGCGGAGGCACCCGGGCCTGGGTGACTGTCAGTGAGGTGACAGTCGGTGAACCTAACCCGAGGCTCGTGCCGGACGGGGATGCAGAAACGTTCGCGCCTGCCGTAATGCGTCCTTCCGGGTGAATGTTCGATGGTGTCGTGGACGCCGCAGGCCTGTTTGTGTGGTTGTCGGTCAGGAAGGGGGTGGGCGGTGCTCCCCTCCCGCGTGCCCGCACCCACCCGCCGCAGGCCGTCGGCCGCCGTACTCGGCACGGTGGGAACCTGCCTCCTGGCCGTGGCAGCCGCCCTGCTGGGCGCCACCGCCGCCGCCCACGGCACCGGTGAACTGGGCATACCTAGTGCCGGAACGGCCACCCTGCTGCGTACGGTCCTCTTCGGCGCGCTCGCCGTTCACCTCGGTGCACTCGCCGCCACCGCACTGTCCCGCACCCTGCCCGGCCGGCCGGAATCCGCACCGCGCGGCTGGACGGCGGCGGCCTCGGTCGCCGGGGCGCTGGCAGCCGCGGGACAGATCGTCCGGCTCGCCCGGATCAGCGACCTCGGCCTCGTCGAGACCTACGGCACCCGCGAGGGCGGGCTCCTGCTGCTCACCGCCAACGGCTTCGCCCTCGCCGCCTGCTGCGCGGTCAGCCGCCGCCCGGCACTGGCCGCCGCCCCGCTCGCCCTCGTCGTCGGCGCTGAGGCGCTGCGCGCCCACCCCGAGGCGTACAGCCCGGCGGTGGGCGCCGCGCTCACCGCCGTCCATCTGACCGCCGCCTCGCTCTGGTGCGGCGGGCTGCTCCACGTGCTGCGCACCATGCGGCTGTGGCGCCGGACCGCGCCCGTCGCCGCCCGCGCGCTGCTCGGCCGCTACGCCCGGCTCGCCGGCCTGCTGTACGCGGCCCTCACGGTGACCGGTACCTGCAGCGCCCTGCGCCGGCTGCCGCCCGATGTCGTCCTCACCTCGGCCTACGGGCGCACCCTGCTGGCCAAACTGGTGCTGATGGCCGTGGCGAGCGCGCTGGCGCTGGGCGCGCGCCGGAGGCTGGTGTCGGACGCGGACCCGGCGGCCGCCCACCGCCGGGCACGCCGTGAACTGGTGGCGCCGGCGGCCGTCGTGCTCGTGTCCGCGGTGCTGACCGTCGTACCCGACCCGCACTGGCTCAGCACCCGCTGACCGCCGTGTTCAGCGCCCGTCGCGGTACGGCGCCCAGCCGCGCAGCTCGTCGTCGCGCGGCGCGAGCACCGTCCCGGGGGCGCCGGGGCCGAAGAGCATCACCGGCCGCGAGGCGTCCCAGCCGGGCCAGCCCGGATCGCCGGAGACCGCGAACCGCACCCACGCCGCGTGCATCGCGTCGGCCAGCTCCCGGGGCGCGTCCCGGCCCGCGAGCAGCACCGCGTCCGGCTGGTCCAGGTTGTCGAAGACGAAGCCGATCTCCAGCCCGTGGCAGGCGCCGAGCCGTTGTACGGGGGACGGCCAGCCGAACTCGTAGAGGTGGGTCGAACCGGCGGCACCCATGCGGGCGTCGGCCAGCCGGTTCAGCGGTACGCGCAGCAGCAGGTCGGTGGCGAGGGCGCCGAGCAGTTCGCCGGGGGTGGCGTCGGGCCGGTTCGCCCGGTAGGTACGGGCCGTGGCGCCCGGCACCCGGAACTTCAGCAGGGCCAGCCGGAGTTTCGTGCGCGAGAGCCGCTCGGTGAGCCCGCTGGGGACGAACCAGAGGCGGTACTCCTCGGTGTTGGAGCCCATCAGCAGATCGACGCCGGACGCGGCGCCGTCCCACAGGGCCTCGGCCGGATCGCGGGGCAGCAGCTCGCCGTCCACCACGATCTGGAAGGAGTTCCCGCCGGTCAGCGGGGAGCCGCCGCTCGTCACGTCCGTCTGCGCCGCCAGCAGTGCGGCGGGGGCCACGGCGGCCAGCGCCTGTGCCGTCGCGTCCACCCCGAGCCGTTTCGCGATCAGCTCGGTGGTGCGGCGGGCCTTGTCCACGGGGAGCGCGGACGGGGCCCCGCTCTGCAGCACCGCCCGCCGGAACAGCCCCCGGGACCGTGGCGCGGCGAGCAGCGCGGCGATGCTGATGGCCCCCGCCGACTCGCCGCACACCGTCACCAGGCCCGGATCGCCGCCGAACGCCGCGATGTTGTCCCGCACCCAGCCGAGCGCCGCGAGCTGGTCGAGCAGCCCCACGTTGGCGGGCGCGTCCGGGAACACCCCGAACCCCTCGATGCCGAGCCGGTAGTTGAGCGACACGAGGACCACGCCGTCGCGGGCGAAGGCGGCCCCGTCGTACAGCGGTACCGCGGACGAGCCGTGCAGCAGCGAGCCGCCGTGGATCCAGACGAGGACGGGCAGCGCGGTGCGACCGGGAGACGGCGTCCACACGTTGAGGTTGAGGCAGCCGTCGCCGTCCACCTGGGGGTCGGGCAGCAGCCGGTCAAGAGGCGGGGCGTAGGGGCGCTTGGGCGCCGTCGGGCCGAAGGCCACCGCCTCGCGCACCCCCTCCCAGGGTTCCGGCGGCGCCGGCGCCCGGAACCGGTGCGCGCCCACCGGCGCCGCGGCGTACGGGATGCCCCGGAAGACGGCGACGCCCTGTTCGTACGTGCCCCGGACGGTGCCCTGGGCCGTGTCCGCGTGCGGGGCGGTCCGGTCGGCGGCGCCGGGCTCGGACGCGGATCCGGATATCGGAGGAGGTGCGGCAGTCATGGATGCCTCCAGCCCTTCTGCGGTACGGCCGGCGAGTTCGGGTCATCGGAACCGCCGCCTGGCATCGGGCGTACGTACCAGCACATCACGGCAGAGGGCGGTCGGCCATTCGTGGGCGGCGGCGCCGGACAGTGGCCGCTTTCACCGACGCGCGTTTCCGGTCACGAGCGGGCCGGCCGGGGCCGGAAGACGTATCGGGGCGATGAATGTCCGGAAATCGCTGCCGTGTTCCCGCTTTCCGGGGCCGGGAGCCGTCGGGACAGGGCCCGGCAGGGGTATCGGGCCCTGCCGGGCGCCCCGTCAGGCGGCGAAGTTCCGGGACAGCGAGTCCTGTTCGTCGATCTCCAGCAGGTCGGGGCGGGTGTAGCGCTCCGCCCGCGCGTGGTAGTCGAAGTCTCCCCGTACCAGCCCCCGGTAGTCCTGGACGCAGCGCTCCAGGGCGGCTCGTGGGAGGCCCTCGATTCCGGCCGCCTCCATCTCCTCCTCGAGTTCCTTCTCGGCCCGCTGGACGCGGTCCGCAATACGGGCCAGCAGGATTCCGGCTTCGTCCGCGGCTTCCTGGAGCGTGCCTCCGCGGTCCCGCTGGATCAGTCGGACCGTGTTGTGCTCATAACCGAGAAGTGCCTCCTTCTCGAACGAGCAGATGTCGTTGCAGAGACCCGAGTGATCGGTCACCGCATTGCGCAGCGCGATATAGGCGGGGAGGCTCCGGGCGGATTCCGGGAGATCGATTCCGGCAGCGATCTCGTGCAGGTCGAGGAACGGCTGCATGGCCACCGAATCGCGGCGGTGCTTCACGAAATCGGCGGTGCTCGGCACATGGCCCGCAGCCCGGTCGACCGCCTCGGCGTAGTACGTCCACAGCCACGCGGCGGTGTCCCTGCGGAACTGCCGTACCCAGTGCGCCGGCCGGTCCGTGCAGGTCCGGACTAACAGCTCGCCGAGGGCGTTCTCCATGGGACCGACCGGCGTACGGGCGCCGTCGAGCACGTCCACCAGATGGGTGATCGCCGATTCGCACAGCCCGGGGTCGCGGCCGGCCGGACCGTCGTCGAACTCGTCGTCGACGAGGAAGGCCCAGAAGAGCCACTGGCAGAACAGGTCGAGGTGTTTCTGTGAGGCCTGGGGGAAAATCAGGGAGATCCAGAGTTCGGGGCGGGTCCGGAGCATTTTCTTGTGAGCTACCGGCGACAGGACGAGATTGCTGGACTCGGCCCATTCCCAGGCGGCCTGCTTGGTTTTCTCAGCTCCTGGGTTGCATCCCGCACTCTCGAACGGCATGTGAAATTCTGGAAGCGCGATCTTGCTCATTGTGCACCTCGTCGAAACGATACGGACATGGAAGGGAGAAACGCGGAAGGAACCGCGCATGCACGGTCGGAGCGGCGAGCGGTGGACGCGGCCCCGCCGATCGGCGCTTCGCCGGGGCCGTGCCATCGGGGACAGCGTCCGCACCGGGCCGGGGTAGGGGCGGTGCGGCCGTGGAACCGACCGCGACGGACCGCCGCGGTCGCGGATCAGCGGCCGGACGGTTGGTCGGTGCGAGGATGCCGCGAAGCACTTCGTGAAACGGCGCGACCGGGCCGGACGGCCGGATCGCGTCGGGGGTGCGTCGCGGGAGGGGCGGCTGTCATCGCTGTCCTCTTTCCTCCGCCGGGGCATGGGCATCGGAGCCGGGCCCTGTGGGTTCATGGCAGCAGACCGCCTGACGTGCACGGCGATTGCATCACCACTCGTCACGACCAGTGAACTCCCAGTATGCGGGGGAGGGAAGCCGCTTGTGACTGAAAATGTGTGCTCGTCATGAACGCCTGCTCAGTTATGAGCAGTTGGGGCACTTCCGGGCGGGGCGGGGTGATGGGCGGTGGGCGGGCGTCTGGCCGGTTCGAGGCCCGGTCCGGCTCGCCGGGCCCCTCCCACCGTAGAGCCGGTTCAGGCGGGCAGCGAGGCGAGCCAGCCCGTCAGGATCCGGTTGATCTCGTCGGGGCGCTCCTGCTGGATCCAGTGGCCGCAGCCGTCCAGGAGGTGCGAGGAGACGAGTCCGGGCAGCGTCGTGGGATACGCCGCGATGGCATCGGCCAGCCAGGTGGTGGAGGCGTCCAGGGAGCCGCCGACGAAGAGGGACGGCTGGGTGACGGGTGCGGCGTCGAACTCCGCGAGGTCCTCCCAGTCCCGGTCCATGTTCCGGTAGCGGTTGAGCGCCCCGCTCATCCCGGTCCGCTCGAACTCGCCTGCGTAGAAGTCGAGGTCGGCGTCACCGAGCCAGCCGGGCCGCCGGTCCGGGAAGCGTTCGCGCAGCGTCCCGCCGGGTCCGGCGAAGTGCGGGTCCGGGGCGTCGGGCGCGGGCATGGTGTCGGCGGAGAACGCCGCGTAGAAGCCCGCGAGCCAGCCCCGGACGTCCGGCTCGATCTCGCTCTCCGCCCGGCCGGGCTCCTGGAACCGGGAGACGTAGAACTCCTGGTCCCCGCCCATCCCCGCGAAGATCTCGCTGGGGCGCGGACCGCCGCGCGGGGCGTACGGGACGCTCAGCAGCCCCACCGCGCGGAAGACGTCGGGCCTGATCAGCGCGGAGTTCGCCGCGATCGTGGCGCCCCAGTCGTGGCCGACCAGCACCGCGCTCCGCTCCCCGAGCGCGTGCACCACGGCGGCGTTGTCCTCGACGAGGGCGGCCATCCGGTACGCGGCGACGTCCTTTGGCCGGGAGGACCGCCCGTAGCCACGGACGTCGATGGCGACCGCCCGGTACCCGGCGGCGGCCAGCGCGGGCAGCTGGTGGCGCCAGGAGTACCAGGACTCCGGGAACCCGTGCAGCAGCAGCACCAGCGGTCCGGTGCCCTGCTCGACCAGGTGGACGCGCCCGGCCGGCGAGGCGACGGTGCGGTGCGTGAGCTCCGGGGACGGGGCGGGCTGATGCGACATGGATCCTCCGCGGCTCTGGTTCTGCGTGGTCCGTGGAGCCGACCGTTCACAGCCGGGCACCCGGGACCGTACCGCCCGGCGGCCGCCCGACGGCTTCGGACCCGATCATGCGACGGGGGCCGGGCCGCCCGCGAGTCGTGTTGCCGCTTCGGCAAACGCGTAGCCGGGGTGCGCGGCGGCCCGGGGGCGCTGACGTTCAGGTCCGCTCGTTGTCGACCCGTCGGGTGAACTCCAGCACCGCGTCCGCGAGTTCTTCGGGGGCCTCCTGTGCGATGAGGTGGCCGACCCCTTCGAGGTGCACCGCGGTGACCTCGCCGGCGGTCACCTGGCGGAAGGTCGTCTCGGTGATCCTTCCGTGGCCGGCGGCCTCGACGGTGAGTACCGGCACGGCGATCGGGTGCGACTCGGCCAGCGCCCTGGTGGCGCCCCGGTCGGAGAAGACGCCCCGGTAGAGCCCCTCCGTGCCCCGCCAGGCGTTCGGGCGCGCGTAGCTCCGCACGAACTCGTCGATGTCGCCCTCGCCGATGGCGCCCTCCGTCCCGTTCATCAGCGGGAAGGCCCAGTCGGCCAGGAGCTCGCGCTCGTGGCCCGGCAGGAGCATGCCCGCGATGCCGGGGGCGCCGAGGAACCCGACGTGCCAGGAACCGTGGTTGTTCACGTCCGCGAGCGCCTCGAACCCGAAACCGGCCAGGGCCGTCTCGACCCCGGTGAAGCTGATCACGTCCTCGGGGTGCGTCGCCGCGAAGCGGAAGCCCGTGCCGCCGCTGATGTCCTGGCACAGGAGGTGGACGGGACCGGCGCCGAGGTGCGCGACGAGGTGGTGCAGGTCCTCGGCCGCGACCGCCTCGCCGTACTCGGTGTCGGCGTTGCTCGAGTCACCGAACCCGCGTAGGTCGAGGGCGAGGACCCGGTGGGTCCGCGCGAGCAGCGGGATCAGCTTGCGGAAGGCCCACCAGGTCTCCGGCCAGCCGTGCACCAGCAGGATCGGAGAGCCGTCGGTGCCGGCGCGGACGTAGTGCAGCCGCGTTCCGTTGACGTCGGCGAGGTGATGCGTGACGCCGGGAAGGGTTGCGCCGTAGGGCGTGGTCGTGGTCACGAGGAGCTCCCAAATAGGCAACCTGGTTGTCAACCACGATAGGCAACCAGGTTGCCCTTGTCAAAGGTCCCTATGCTGGCCGCATGTCCAGATCAGGCGCCGACCTCGCGCTGCTGCTGCTCGCAGGCTTCCGCACGCTGGCGGATCGGGCCGGCGCCGAACTGGCGGAACGCGGGTACGAGGACGTCCGGTCCGTGCACGACTTCGCCCTCCACTCGATCCTGTCCGGCGCGGACAGCGCCTCCGAGCTGGCCCGGCGGATGTCGGTGACGAGGCAGGCGGCCGCGAAGACGATCGCCGCACTGGAGGAACGCGACTTCGTGACGCGCCAGGCCGATCCGGCCGACCGCCGTCGGACCCGGCTTCGCGTCACCGAGCGCGGACTCGCGATGATGCGGCAGGGCGAAGCGGTCTTCGACGAGTTGCGTGAGCAGTGGGAGGCCCAGGTGGGCGCGGCGTCGGTCGCGGCACTTGAGGAGGCGCTCAGGACCCTGGTCGGGGACCGCGCGATCCGGCTCGACTCACCGGGCTGGGGTGCGCGCGGCCCGGACGTGGAGTAGGTCCCGCCGACTGGTTCCCGGCCCCGCCGGGTGAAGGGTCACGGCGATGTGCCGGTCCCCGGTCCCGAACGGCGGGAACGGCTCATCCGGATCAGCAGGGCGGCGGCGGACAGAGCGAACAGGACGGCCGTGATGATCAGCCAGCGCCCGAGGAACACATCGGCGGAGAGTGTGGTGTACAGCGTGTAGCGCTCGCTCACCCGTCCCAGGATCAGCGGGAAGTACGTCAGCAGCAGCAGGCCGGAGAGGAAGACCGGAACCCGGACGTGGTTGATCCACCGCCGGTCCGGCCGGCCGGACTCATCGGCCGCGGCGGGTTCCCGGCGCTCGCCCAGGACGGTCTGGGCGGCGCGGTCGGTCACCGTGTACAGGGGCAGCAGCACCAGGTCGTGCAGGAGCGCGGCGCCGATGAACCAGATGACGACCTTCCAGGGCTCGGCGCCGCTGAGCAGCCGTACTCCGGCGTAGCCGGTGAGGGCGAACGAGCAGAGGACCAGCAGCAGGTGCAGCGGCGAGGCCCCGTACAGGGCGCGGAACCGGTTCACGCGTTCTCCCCGAAGGTCAGCCGGGTGACCCACTTGGTGTTGTGCACGCCCGGGTTGGCCGGGACGATGATCCGCGCCGGGTAGCCGTGGTCGGGGGACAGATCGGCCCCGTTGACCCGCAGAGCCAGCAGGGAGCGCGGATCTCGGACCTGGTTGTCGCGCAGCGTGGTGGAACGGAACGACCCCGTCCGCTGCACGGACTGGACGAACACGCCCGGTGCCGCGTCGGTGAACCCGACGAGTGCCGCCAGATCCGCGAGCCGCACCCCGCTCCACTCCTGGTCCTCCGTGGACCATCCCTCCACACACGCGATGGGCAGCGCCGCCGTGTGCTGCGGCATCGCCAGCACCTGAGCGCGGGTGAAGACCTGCTCCCGCCCGCGCCCCCGCACGACGAGCCGCCAGCCGGGGCCCACATCCCGCGCCCTGATTCCCACGCTCACCGCGGTCTTGTTGATCTGGAATCCGTTGGGGCCGGGCCCGGGGTCCTGTCCGCGTGGCGCGAGCAGCGCGGTGGACCGCAGGACGCCCCCGATGCTCTGCCCCGCCGTCACGACGAGCAGCACCAGCGAGCCCGCCCCGACCATGCCCAGCGCCCCCCGGCGCGACATGGTGGGCGCGGCGGGGCGCGGAGTCACCAGCTCCGTGGGGTCCGCCGGGTCCTTGCGCCCCGCCCTCGCCGGGCTCCGCAGCTCCTCACGGAGACCGCCGCTGCGCAGCATCCGGACCATGAGGGGGATGCGGAAGGCGACGTGGACGACGAAGGCGCCGATGAAGACCCAGGCGCCGTAGAAGTGCAGCGGGTAGAACGAGCCGGGGAAGATGTAGTCCAGCTGGATGTTGAGTACCCCGGTGGCGAACTCGAACAGCACGCCGCCCACGAGCAGCAGCAGCGACAGCCGCTCCAGCGCGTGGCCGGCCGACCTGACCGGCGGCCACGCGAACAGCTTGGGGACCACCGACCACAGCTTCGCGAGCAGCACCGGGATCAGCACGATGCCGAGCGTGACGTGGACGCCCTGGGTGAGCCGGTAGAGCCAGTACGGGTGGGTGGGCCAGGAGAACAGGTAGAAGCCCAGCCAGCCCCGGTCCGGAGTCTTGTCGTTGGCGCCGAGGTCGGGGTTGTACGCCGCGTACGAGAGCAGCCCCGTCACGAACATCACGGTGATGCCCACCAGCAGGACCGCGCCGAGCACGGACGTCAGCCAGGGCCCGCGCAACGGGCTGCGCCAGAAACCCCGCCGGGTCGGACCGGCCGGCGGTCCGTCCCGCAGCAGATCCGGCAGCGAGGGCCGGTGCCGCGCCGGTCGCCGGAGCGTCGAACCGCTCCGGCCCGGGGGCATCGCCTGTCTGTCTTCCATGACGCCCCTCGTAAATCGGACACGACTTAATCAAACGCCAGAAAGGGGACCATAGCGTCTGTGTCGTCAGAGATGCGTCATTACTCCGAGCGTGCTCGTGGACCAGGCGTGCGCCGGGCGTATTTGAGGGCGCACGCTGGCAGTTGGGGGAACAGGGGCATCCGTTCGGTGCATCTCTTGGCGTGCCTGTTCCGGTCACCGCCCCACCCGTTTCATGGTGAATCGCCCGCACTACCCGTGATGTACCGCAAAAGGAGTGACCCATGGTTCGCCGTATCGCAATCACGCTGGCCACCGTTGCCGCTGCAGGATTCATGGCCGCCGCCCCGGCCGCCGCCTACGGCGGCGGCGGGAACGGCGAGGAGGCCGGCAAGATCGGGGCCAGCTACTTCGAGGTCGACGCTTCGCGTGAGAACACGGAGTTCCTCAACGTCGGTGGCCCGTACGGCATCACGTACGGCAAGCAGAACAAGGCGGAGCTGGAGGCCGAGGGCGGCAGCTTCTACGCCGAGTACCTCAGCCGGGGCTGACCTCCCGCACCGCGCAGGGCCCGTCCCGTCATGGGGCGGGCCCTCGCTCGCTTTCGGCGCGCGCCCCCAGTCGCCCGTCACGACTGGCCGTAATCCGTGCCCTCCACATCCGTCGCAGCGTCCTGTGTCTCTGGGATGTACTGGTCTGCGCCATGGGGCCCCATCAGGCGAGTCCGTTCGCTGTGCCCTCGGCCGCCGGTGGCGGGCAGGTAGGCGGCCGCGTGTCTCAGGTACTGCTGGGCGGCCACCTCGACCACCTGCGGCAGGATCTGGCCGAAGGCCTCCATGCTCGGTACGCCCTTGGCCGCGGCGCGGCAGTAGGCCCGGCCCTGGCGCATCTTGGTCGGCATGGTCTGCTCCAGCTTCGCGGTCAGTTCGGCCTCCGCGGCCCTGCTCTGGTGGTCGTCGCGGTTCCACGGCACGACCACGGTCACCCAGGGGCGGTTCTCCGCGTCGAAGGCGGCGAGCCGTCTGCACCGGTCCTCGTCCTGGAGCGCCCAGCGGTCGACGAGGAGGATCTCCGGCATGGGCGGGGCCTGCCCGCCGGCCGGAAGGCCGGCCTCCTCGTCGAAGGAGACGATGCTGGCCTGATAGTTGAGGGACCGCACGAGCTCCTCGGCGACATAGGCCAGGGGCCGCGCGGCGTCCGGATGGTAGGGGTTCCAGTCCTGCGGGTTGTCGCCGTAGTAGTCGGCGTCGCGCCCCTCGGGCAGGTCGTGGCGGGTGGCGGCGACAATGGTGACCTGCATCGGGCGGGGGCCGCCGGCTCCGCCGCCCGGCGGGCCGAAGGCGCTGGGGGCGAGCCGGTAGTCGATGGGCCGGCCGGTGCCGATCCGTACCGTGTCGGCGACGCTGACGATGCGCTTGGCGAGCTCGTACACCGCGCGCTCGTACTCCTCGGTGAAGAGGTTGCTCTTGATCAGCCCGTACAGCCCGTCACTGACGTAACGGTCCCCGAAATCACGGTGGTTGAACTGCAGCCGCTCGGCCGGCCCGGGCAGTTGGCTGGGCGGTACCGGGACCCAGAGCGCCGGGACGATCGCCTCCGCCGACTGGTTGGAGCGGGCCCGGTAGTGGACGGCGCGCTGGGCGAAGGCGTACCACTCCTTGCCGCACATCTCGCTGGCGAAGTAGCGCGGCGAGAACAGCGGGACGAAGACCCGGCAGCTGGCGAGCACCTCACCGAGCCGTTCCGACCAGCCCTCGCCGGAACGTATCTCACGGTCGATGAACCCGGCAGGCGCACCGGCCGGCAGATCGGTCATGGCCATCACGTGGCCGCAGAGATCCTGGAAGAGCCGTTCGACCCACATGTCGGGATCCGTTCCATCGCCACGCCCCGGTGCGTGGGCGTAGCTCAAGAAGAAGTACGGCCGATGGTCTGCCGCTCGCGGCTCGCTCAGGAGGCCGGGTGTAGCTCTGCGCGGCAGGGGCGCGGTGGAGGCGAAGTCCACCGGCTCCCTGGTCGCCGCACTACCGGGATCGGGTACCGGATCCACTGGGAACCCCGCGGCGGGGTTCACCTCGGGGTCAGCCGGTGCGGGGTTCCCGGCAGGGAGGCCCAAGGTCGCCAGGACATCGGCCGACACCTCGCCGAAGGGTTCGGGGTCCACCGGAATTCCTGTGCTGGACCGGGATCCCGCTACGACGGCCGGGTAGCGCGCGAGCGAGGACGAGTTGCTCTCGATGAACTGGTCCAGGGCGCTGTGCAGACGCCGGGCATCCCGGGCGCCGAGCCTGGGCATGAGCTGCTCACGCGTACCGTCCCTGAACCTCAGCACAGGATGGCCACCTGCCTGGGCGGCTTCGGTGACGGTGACCAGCCCTCCGACAACGAACTCGGCCAAGTCGGCCGGCGTTGCCTCCGGGACCAGGCTCTGCTGCACGACCCGGAGGATGTCGATGCTTACCTGTGGGTACAGCGAGCACAGCACCGCCAGGCGGACCGCCCCCGGAGAGGCACGGTGCAGGTAGGCGTCCGTCAGGGAGCGGCCGCCGCGCGGGATCCCCTCGTCCTGTTCCACCTGTTCCACCAGCTGGTCAACGAGACCCTGTGCGGGCAGAAGTACGGCTTCGCAGCCTGCGGGATCCGAAAGCATGAGGGTGCGAGCCCAGCGGCCGATCGCATGGGGTGACAGCGAGTTCACGGGAACCGGCAGCCACTCACGGTCGGGGGTACCGGGAAAGGCATGGTTCATAAGGAGTGTGCTGACGAACCGCAACTGTGCGTTGGTCGCGCCGGGCGTCCCGGGCGAGACGACGCGGACGGCGGGAAAGCTCATCCCCGTCTGCCGCCAGATCTTCGACGGTAACGGGTTGAGGAGCACCGTGGGCACGGAGGCCGCCCACTTGCGGAGCTGGTTCCACTGCGAGCCGTCGCGCCATGCGGCCGACGCCCAGTCGGAGAAGACGAGGATGAGCCGTCGAGGCCGGGCGGATCTTCCACCGCCTTCTTCGAGGCGCTGACCCATGGGGCCGTGCAGGGTCGGTGTGTTCTCCATGAACCGGTCCGCGTAGAGCTCGCGTACCCGAAGGGTGCGGAACACGCCGGTGCGGGCCAGAAGGCGGACCAGTTCGTCAGCCGTTCCGGCCCACACCGCCATGGTGGGTGACCGGTCGATGACCACGGTCGCGTCGAACCAGCGCTCCGGTTCGTCGGAGAACACTGGGGCTAGTTCACCGACGCGCATGTAGTCGGCCACCGTCGCCGCAATGTCCAGCCGCTGTCTGCGGCCTCTCGGCCATGGTCGTTTCAGCGGTTTCAGAGCCCGGGCCAGCTCCCTGCCACGCGGGAGCGTGCTGTTCCGGGGCAGCGACACCTGGGTCGCTCCCGAGCTGGGCGTGCCGTCGTCCCAGGGCGTGTGCAGCGGGTTCCGTCGTGCTGCTTCATCCGCCTTCACCGGCTGTTTCGCGGGTGTGGCTCCGGCGGCCCGGTCCTCCTGCCGCTTGGCGGCGCCGGTCTGCGCTCCGTTGCCCGGCGAGGGGGCGTCGTCTTGAGCCGCGAGCCAGAGGATCTCGGCGATCGATACCGCGTCGAGGTCGCGGTCCAGGCCGAGCAATGAATCGACGACGGCGCCCAGCCGGTCAGCCCGGTCATGCACCGGACAGGTTTTTCATCAGCAGTCCGATGAGTCCGCTGCGCTCCGATTCATCCATCTTCGCCGGCCCGTTCAGCAGGTGGAGGGTGCCCAGCAGTTGATCGACAGCGACTGGTTCGCCGCCGCCCACCCTGCGCACGAAATCGTCGACGAGATCGGCGAGCGGACCCGATTCGGGAACGTCGAGCTGTAGGTGTCTGCGTACGACTTCGCGGACGAGCTCCGGTGTGGGGCGGGGCATCGTGTAGCGCAGGCACCGTCGCAGGAATGCTGCGGGCAACTCCTGTTCCCCGTTGCTTGTCATCACGATGAAGGGGAATTCGGTGCACTGCACGTGACCGTCGTACACGGGGTGCTTCGCGCCCTCGCCGGACATGCGCAGGTAGGCGACCTCCTGCCCTTCGCGGCGCAGTTCCTCGATGCGGAACTCTCCACGTTCCAGTACGTCGAGCAAGTCTCCGGGAAGATCCAGATCAGCTTTGTCGATCTCGTCGATGAGGAGTGCACGGGGCTGGTCCGACGGCAGCAGAGCCGTTCCCAGGGGCCCCAGGGTCATGAAGGCCGCGATGTCGTCGGTGCTGGGGTCCCTCTTGCCGGTACGCGTCCGCGTCCTCGCCTGCTGGAGTTGGTGGGCGTGGATGCGTCCGAGAGCGTCGTAGTGGTAGAGCGCGTCTCCGAGCGTGCTGCGTGAGGTTACATGCCAGCGCAGTACGGGGCCCAACGCGAGCTCCTTCGCGACCTGCTCGATCACGGTGGACTTACCTGTGCCCGGACTGCCCGTGATCAGCAGAGGGCGGCGCAGGGCGAGGGCGGCATTGACAGCGGCAACGAGCCCTTCGGGCGGCTCGAACAGTCCGGCCGACGACACGCGGGGAAAGGTCCTCCAGGGTGGAGGGGATGGCAAGCGGGACTGCTGGCGGACCACGCCGTCGCCTCGGTAGTACGGACTCCACGTCATAAGGCTTCCTTGATCGTGTTCTGGATAGAGGGGACGGTGGCCCTCACGAGTCGGCAGAACCTCAGCCACTCACGGTCGTCCCAGACCGCGCGGAGGTCAGCAAAGTGACCTGCGGGCTCGCCACGCCATCGCCGCTGGTAGGCATGGCCAAGCCCTTCCGGCATGGTCAACCACTGCGGCTCCAGACAGCTGTGCCGATCCACGGGGAACCCTTCCGCGCACTGTGGCCACAGCAGTACGGGGGTGTAAGAGAGCAGGATCTCCATCAGCTGGTCGTCGAGTCCGGCGTGATGCATCAGGCCGATGCCCCGCCGGTAGAGGCCATCTCGCAGCCGGCCCTGCAGCGGTGGCCGGTCGGCCGTGTCGGAGGCGTCCAGCCAGTCAACAGGCACTCCGGCGCAGGCAGCGATCTCCTCCCACCGGTCGTTCACCGCACCCTGGATTCGTCGCAGCAGGGGATCGGGGGTGAGCCGACGGCTCCAGTGCAGCACGACGTCGTACTGCACACCGAAGCGGAGGTCCTTGCCGGCCTCTTCCGGGTGCCACTCCAGCAGTACTCCGCTGGGCACGGCGACGTCGAGCCATCTCAGACGCCGCCCCAGCGCATCCGCATGGCCCTCGGCCCAGCCGGCCGCCTCCTCGATCGCCGCCTCCGCTCCTTCTTGGCCCACCGTGGGGCAACTGAAGTCCCGCCGGTCCAGCAGTTCCCCGTCCTGGAGCAGCCATGCGCTCACCTCTTCCGGCCAGCCGCCTGTCAACGAGGAGTCGAGGCTGACGGCAAGTCGCAGCTGTCGGTCCTCCCGGTCGTCGAGGGCCTTGGTCACGGCGTCGTTCAATTCCTGCTGGGCATCCACGGACCGTGCCCACGCCCGCAGTTCGGAGGAGGCCAGGTCCTTGCCGGAGGCCAGGCCGAGGCGCACCACGAACTCGGCGAGCGACGGTTTGCCATTGCTCCGGGTCACCGGGTGGTCGAAGACCAGTTGGTCCACGATCGCGACGTCGGTGAACTCGGTCAGAGAGGAGGGCAGGGCACGACGCTCCGAGACGAGCAGGACGCGCAGGGCCTGGCGCAGACGGGCCGTCGTCAGCTCGCTGCCGAGCCAGTCACGCAGGAACTCGACGGTTCGCACTGCGGTCAGCATGAAGCAGACGACCTCCTTGGCCCGGTCACGCGCTGGGGACGGGCGGAGTCCGTTGAGCACCTCCAGGATGTCGAGCGCGGACTTCACGTCGTGCGGCGCGCACAGGGTAGGCGCGGCGGCGGCAAGCACGCCGAACGCCTCGACAAGGTCTTCGAGCGCCAGCCGCCCGACGAGCCCGATGGACGCAGCGTTCTGGCCCCGCACATTGCGAGCGACCCAGAAACGTTCTGACGCGAACGGATCGCCGTCGTGCTGGGAGACCGTCACGTCCTGTCCGACGACGGAACCGCGCAGCGCCCTCTGCACGTCGTCCACCCCCAGCAGTGGGCCCGCTCCCGGAATGCCTTCACGTATCAGGCCGGCGAGCTCCCTGGAGAACGAGAGGTCGAACGCCGGCTGGTTGACCGACGAGGCCATGAGCAGGGCGAGCCTGCTGCGCCCGTTCCCGGCACCGCTGGTGAGGTCCTGTCCCGCGGGTACCGCCCCGGCGGCGTGGCAGGTGTCGACAATGCCGAGAACGCTGGGGATGTAGGACTTGTTCGCGGCGGCCGCGAGGAGTTCGCCCACGTTGACCGCTTGCTCGGTCGCGTCCTCCGCGGAGTCGTCTCCCATCAGGTACAGCGTGTTCGTGCTGCCGGGCACGAATCCGTGCCCCAGCAGAGCGAGGACAAGTGACGCCCGCCGGTCCTCGGCGTACCGGATCGCGTCGACGATCAGCTTCCGGATCGCGTCACTCGTCAGCCGCTCGTCGACGACCAACGAGGAGCGTCCGCCGGGGAGGCCCGGAGCACAGTCGCCCAGGTCGGGGTGGGAGAGCGCAGCGTGCAGGGAGGAAGCTGCCTCACTGAGGCGGGTGAGACGCTGCATCGATTCACACTGAGGTGCCACGACGAGTAGGTGGCGGGACCTCTTGCTCATGTGGCAGAACGGCGCTCTGCGGCCATGAGGGCTTCCGCGATCGGGCCCGCGACGGCAGCCTGGGCCAGGTACTTTCCGGCGGAGTGCACCCAGATTCCGTCCGAGTCGATGCGGCTGCTGTGGGGAATCACTCCGGAAGCGTTGGGCAGCACATCACGTTCGAGCAGGGGGCGGACGGCGATGATGTCGTCCTTGTCCCAGAAGTTCAGCCATCGTTCAACTCGATCGGGTGTGCGCGGGGGCTGCGGAACGAGCCTGGGCCGGACGACGGTGCGCATCGAAAGCGGCGATCCGAGGGTGACAAGGAGGGGGGTGACCGACTGGTGTTCGTGCAGTGCTTCCAGTGCGACAACGGTTCCGAGAGAGTGCGCGACCACCACTGCGGGGACGTCCCCAAGCGCCTCGTGCAGACGGTTTCGTACACGACTGTCTAGGGTCAGCCCCGAAGCGTCCTTCTCTCCGCGCGCCAGGTAGCGCGACACCTGGGTGAGGCCCTTGACCATCAGCTTGGGAGCCACCCGTCGTGTGACTCCGCCCCACGGCTTGAGCGCCATGAGAGTGGTCGTCACGTTCAGCGCCCTTCGCAGCACGGCCAGGCTGCCCTGGGCCTGGCCGGACGTGTCGGCCTCGGCGCGTGCGTGGGCAAGAATCCTCGCCCGGTGCTGCCAGTCGCGGTCGTCCGGACCTTCGATCGCGGAGTGCTCGGCCGCGTGCCCGGCGACCAGTTCGACGAGGAGGTCGGCGAGGACCTCGCTCGCCTCCCCGTCGGCACGGGCCTCGCCGCTGCCCTGGGCCTCGGGGGGTGAGTAGAGGTCGGCGTAGTAGGCCAATGAGCAGAGGCCCGCATCCGTGGCAGTCAGCCGCTCGGCAAACGCCGTGTGCCCGGCTGCTCGCATCCCGTTGGCCAAGGAGGATGTCCACATGGCCAGTTCACTCCCGGTCTCCCGGAGCCCGCCTATGCCGTGTACGAAAACCAACCGCGGCACCACTCGAACCTCCCCCCGTGCGTCATTCGCTCCGAGGCTACCAACCGGCAAGTCGGCAAGTCGGCAAGTCGGCCGAAGCCGATGGCCGGGCTCAGGACAGCCAGTGGGCCGTCCTTCCGCAGCTGCGTGCGCTGAGACAGTGCGCTGATTCGTCATGCCTAGGTTCCGGGTTGCCCCGAAGGCCTGATCGTCGGTCAGGCCTGGTTCATGACCATGTGAGGGTCGCAGCACTCCAAGTGAGGTTGACAGCATCGCCGTTGAGGAGTGTGTCTGCGAATGCGGTGACCTGCCGGACGACGTCCGTGAAGCGTCCGGGGTAGCTCGTCGCGGCGGTGCCTTGCCGGCGGCGCCAGGCGGTGTAGGAGGTCTGCCGGCGCTTGCCGAGGTCGGTGATGGTGGTACTGAGGGGTTTCAGAGTGATGCCGCGGTGTGTGGCGGTGGCGGTCAGCGCTGTGGTGAGTTCTTGGCCGTCCAGGTCGTTGAGGGTGAGTAGGCGGTAGAGGTCACCGTAGTCGCGGTCGCGGGTGTTGAGGTCGCCCAGTGAGATGGCGGTGGAGAGTTTTTCGGCGATGACGGTGGCGAGTGGGTAGCCGAGGAGCTGAAAGCTGTCCGTCGTGAGTTGCTGCGGATAGTCGATGATCCGGGGGCCTGGGGTGACGGGGTCGCCGAAGCTGATATCCAGTTGGAGCTTGAGTCGTGCTCGGGCGATGAAGGCGACCATGGACAGGCGTAGGCCGTGGTACTCGTCCTCCTCACGAATGGGGACGGTCTTGAGTGTCGTGGTATCGAATACGACGCCGTCGTCGCTCTCGGTGGCGGCGATGGCCGCGATTCTGTGGATGATCTCTGTTTCTGTGCCTGGGAAAGATCGACCGAGGATGTCGACGTCCCGGGTCATTCGACGTGCGCCGAACTGGGCGAGCAGCAGGCCACCTTTGAGGACGAAGTGCTCCCGGCCCAGGGACGATGAGGCCAGGCGGTAGAGGAACCGTTCGAGGATGTACTCGACCATGACCTCGTCCGTGGACCGGCTGTTGCGGCGCGCCAGGTTGCGCAGGTCGTTGTAGACGCGGCCGGCGGTGGTGTCGCGGGTGGGGTTGGCCATCAGGCGAGCACCGCCTCTACGGCAGGGCGGACGATGGAGAGGGCGTCCAACTCGCTTGCGATGTGCTGGAGTTCGCCAACCCCGCCGCGCCCGCTTCGGCGCAGGTAGCGGCCGAGCGCGGACAGGGCGAGGGTTTCGCCGAGGCGGCTGCGGTGGCGCATGGCGTCGACGACGCTGCGAGCTGCGTTGTACATGGGGATGGTTTCTCCCGGGGCTGCTTCGAACCCTTCGATACCGAGGTCGAAGGTCTTTGCGGCGTACTGCGCCACCACGGTCGGCGGGTAGGAAATCGTCGGGCGGCGTGAACCGCGCGGCACGGCGATGTGTACTGCTGCGGGGATGTCGTCGATCAGTTCATGCAGGGCCAGGGCGGATTCACCGCACACGACGGCGCGATGGGCCCGTGCGCACACGGCCAGCAAATCCGCGTGCGCCGTTTCCGGAGCGTCTGCCCGCCGGTACACCCCACGGGACAGTTCGTCTATCTCCCCCGCCGTGACCAAGTGCGCCAGATCGCGAGGGGAGAGCAGGGCCTGTCGCGCCTGCGCCGTCGTGAATGTGGGGGAGAGGCCGGCCAGCCGCTGCTCCAGGCGCGAGTTTTCCGCAGCGTTCATGTATCGAATGGTACCCCTTGGGTGAGAGTGGGGGGATGATTTGATACATCAGCCGGTGGGTGAGCGGCACATCCGGCGTTGATCACGTGCCGCGAAACCGTAGGTCAAAAGCCCCTTCCAAGGGGATATCCCAGGGACTTTTCAGGGACTTTCACGTCTGTCTTGAGGGACTTTCCGCCGCGTAGGCAGGGAAGGTCCTGACGGCACCGAAAGACACGAACGTGCTGGTCAGGACCCATCCGATCAGCACTCGATGATGTTCACCGCGAGCCCGCCCCGGGCCGTCTCCTTGTACTTGACGGACATGTCCGCGCCCGTCTCCTTCATGGTCTTGATGACCTTGTCGAGGGAGACCTTGTGGCTGCCGTCGCCGCGCAGGGCCATCTTCGCGGCCGTGACGGCCTTGACCGCCGCCATGCCGTTGCGCTCGATGCACGGGATCTGGACGAGGCCGCCGACCGGGTCGCAGGTCAGGCCCAGGTTGTGCTCCATGCCGATCTCGGCGGCGTTCTCCACCTGCTCGGGGGTGCCGCCCAGGACCTCGGCGAGGGCGCCCGCGGCCATGGAGCAGGCGGAGCCCACCTCGCCCTGGCAGCCGACCTCGGCGCCGGAGATGGAGGCGTTCTCCTTGAAGAGCATGCCGATCGCGCCGGCGGCCAGCAGGAAGCGGACGACGCTGTCGTCCTTCTCCGCCTCTGTGGCGCCGCCCGCCGCGAAGTTCATGTAGTAGTGCAGCACCGCCGGGATGATGCCCGCGGCGCCGTTCGTCGGGGCGGTGACGACGCGGCCGCCGGCGGCGTTCTCCTCGTTGACCGCCATCGCGTAGAGGGTGATCCACTCCATCGCGTGGGTCTGCGGGTCGCCCTCCGCGCGCAGCTGGCGGGCGGTGTTCGCGGCGCGGCGGCGGACCTTGAGGCCGCCGGGCAGGATGCCCTCGCGGGACATGCCGCGGGAGACGCATGCCTGCATGGAGCGCCAGATGTCCAGCAGACCGGCGCGGATCTCGTCCTCCGTGCGCCAGGCCCGCTCGTTCTCCAGCATCAGGGAGGAGATCGACAGACCGGTGTCCTGGGCGAGGCGCAGCAGCTCGTCGCCGGTGCGGAAGGGGTGCTTCAGCACGGTGTCGTCGAGGACGATCCGGTCCTCGCCCACCGCGTCCTCGTCGACGACGAAACCGCCGCCGACCGAGTAGTACGTCTTCTCCAGCAGCGGGGCGCCGTCGCGGTCGTACGCGAAGACGGTCATGCCGTTGGCGTGGTACGGCAGCCTCTTGCGGCGGTGCAGGACCAG